>NZ_JACHBR010000002.1:352500-652500 GCF_014200435.1 Sphaerisporangium krabiense
GAGCGGGCGAACGCCCCACAGGCCGGTCGACACGGCCATCCATCAGGAAAGGACCCGCACATGAGTGTTTCCACGGCCCACTCGACCGCCACCGAGGTGGTCGACGCCTTCACCGGCGCCGGCCGCGACCGCCTCGCGCCGGAGTTCCACCGGCTCGTCGCCGCCCTCTGGGACGACGGAACCCTGACCGACCTCGCCGTGCCCGCCGTCCCCGTCCTCGTCGAGCGGCTCGGCCAGGTCGACGACGAGCGCAAGGGCTTCATCGCCGTCCTGCTCGGCATCCTCATCGAGGCCGAGTACCCCGACACCGAGGGCCCGATCACCACGGCCGCCCGGCAGGGCGTCGACCTGTACCTCGACCTGTGGCGCACCGCCCCCAACGGGCAGTCCCTCTCGGTGGCCCTGACGTACCTGGTCGCGCACTTCCCCTCCCACCGCGACCGCGTGCTCGCCGCCGCCGACCACCGCGACCTGCACATCGAGGACTACACCCGCCTCGAGCGCGGCGTGCAGGAGCTCGACCCGGCCAACCCCGTCCTCGGCCGCGTCTTCCCCTCCCCGGCCGTCTGGGCGCTCATGGACGACGACGAGAAGTCGTTCGACCAGACCTGGATCCGGCAGATGACCGCCGAGCAGATCGCCGCGAACTGGGAGAAGGACACCCGCACCGTCTGGGGCCACGCCGGCGCCAAGGCGTACTGGGCCGTGCTCAACGGCACCCCCGCGCCCGTCGTGCTCGGCACCGTCCCGCCCCGCGACCAGGTGCCCCAGCTCCGCGAGCAGAGCGCGGACATCTTCGCCCCGCACGCCGAGGCCCTGCGCTGCCCGAACTGCGGCGGCGGCATCGAGGTCTCCGGCGAGACCGTCCGCTGCGTGAGCTGCTCCACCGCCTTCCCCGCCGCCCACGGCATCCTCAACCTCTCCGAGGGCGCCCAGAACAACCCCGGCGACTTCCTCTACAAGCTCGCCGAGCTGCCGAGCATGGGCCTGTTCTACGAGGCGTACGCCCGCCCGAACTTCCTGCGCATCGCCGGCACCAACTGGGGCGCCCAAGTCACCCCCGAGGACGAGCGCCGCTACATCATCGACCACGTCGTCCCCGTCGAGGGCCCCGTGCTCGACCTCGCCTGCGGCGCGGGAACCTGGACCGAGATGCTGGTGGAGGCCGTCGGCGCCGAGCGCATCATCGCCCTGGACGCCTACGCCCCCATGCTCACCGCCACCCGCAACAAGCTGCCCGAGCTGCCCGCCGTCATGGCCAGCGCCAAGGCCCTGCCCTTCCACGACGCCAGCGTCGGCGCCGTCCTGTGCTGGAACGCCCTCCAGGCGTTCCCCGACGACGCGGCCGCCGCCATCGCCGAGGTCGGCAGGATCCTGCGCCCCGGCGGCACGTTCTCGCTGCTCACCTTCCGCATGCACGACGACCGGCTCGCCCGGTACTTCCAGGCCTCGCACTACTTCCCCGGCCACCAGGAGGGGATGCAGCTCTTCGAGCTCGACGACGTCAAGCGGTGGCTGGCGGACGCGGGGCTCACCATCCGCGACGAGTCCGGACCCGGCACCTTCATCATCATCACCGCCGAGCGCCCGCGCTGACCACCCGCGCCGGTCGCGCCGCGCCACCGGAGCACGCAGCCACCGAGTCACCGAGCACGAGACATATGGGAGAGCCCACATGACCACCGACCAAGTCGCCGCGCCCTCCGCGCCTTCCTCCGAGGGGACGGCCGAGTTCTACGACGTCTTCAACCTCCTCCTCATCGACGTCTGGGACGAGAACTTCCACCAGGGCTACTGGGAGGACGAGAACGACGAGAGCTCCAACCGGCGCGCCGCCGAGCGGATGACCCAGCTCCTCATCGACCACTCCGGTCTGGAGAACGGCGGCCGCGTGCTCGACGTCGGCTGCGGCATCGGCCTGTCGGCGTTCCAGCTCGCCGGCGCCACCCCCGCCGAGATCGTCGGCATCTCCAACAACCAGGCCCAGATCGACGAGGCCAACCGCCGCTCCCGCGCCCAGGGCCTCGCCGACCGCGTCACCTTCGAGTACGCCGACGTCTACGCCCTGCCCTACCCCGAGGGCTCCTTCGACGTCGTCTGGGTCTTCGACGCGCTCCTGCACATGGACCGCCTGCGCACCCTGCGCGAGCTGCGCCGCGTCCTGCGCCCGGGCGGCCGTGTCGTCGTCACCGACAAGCTGCAGACCGGCCCCATGAGCCCCGAGGACGAGCGCGCCGTCAGCGAGTTCATGACCGACCTGCAGGCCAGCCCCATCCTGTGGGAGAACGAGTACCGCGCCCTGGTCGCCGAGGCGGACCTGGAGGTGGCCGAGCTGCTGGACATCAGCAAGCACACCTACAAGTCCTCCACCCGCACCATCGAGGCCGTCAACGCCAAGTACGACGCCCTCATCGACCGCTACGGCGAGCAGGTCATCCCCATGCTGGAGCTCCTCCGCAACCCGGTCGGCCTGGTGAAGGAACTCGGCTACTTGCTCTGCGTGGCCAAGAAGCCCGCCTGACCACCACCCCCGAACGGGCGACCTCCCCGAGGAGGTCGCCCGTTCCCGTATGAACCAGGCCGCGCCCCGGAAATGGGCCTCGCCTCCGGCTCGGACTGTGCTTTCCAGTGGCCTCCGGCCCCGAGGGAGCCCCCTCGGACTCCCCATCAGAGTGACGGCTTCAGCCGCGCCCAGGGATCGCCCACCCACACTGCACGGATGGGCTGGTGGGAGACGCAGGACTCCAGACGGCTAAGAGATTGGCCCGTCCTGGAAATGGGCCTCGCCTCCGGCTCGGGCTGTGCCTTCCAGTGGCCTCCGGCCCCGAGGGAGGCCCCTCGGACTCCCCATCTACCAGGGCAGGTGTCGGCGGTGATCGTCAGTCGCTGCACCGACATCCACGATGCCGTTCCAGCGTGGACGCCTCCACGTCGCCATGGACATGGGACGTTCGTATGGGAGTGCCTATCCCTTGCGCTACTTGAGGCTCGTCCCCGAGATCTCGAACCACACCACGCGGCTCGGGCCGTCCTGCCGCCATCCCCACCCGGACGACAGCTCGCGAACCAGCCACAGCCCGCGCCCGCCCTCGCTCAGCGGGTCCACCTGTGCGGGAATCTGGGGAACGGTCTCTTCTGAGCCCTCGTCCACCACCTCGACGCGTACGGTCCTGCCGTCGTCGTGGACCAAGAGTCCGACCACGCCGCCCCGCCTGTGCCCTGACGCCGAGTGCTTCACCGCGTTGGCGACGACCTCACCCGACAGAAGCACGATGTCGTCCACGGTGCTGCCCGGTATCCGACGCTCGGCCTTCTGCAGCACCTCGCGCATGTACATTCGCGCGAGCCCGATCGAGCATGTGGCGCCAAGAAGGTCGATCTTTCCGAGGAGCACGGGCGTCACCGCGCGACCTCCCAGATACGCTCGGCCGCGTCGTCCGCCACCACCGGCACTCGCTGCGCTCTTCCTCGCCCCCAGGTGTAGAGCCATGCCCCCTTATGGGCGAACGCCATGATGCGAAGTACGCCGGGCTCGCGAGGCACCATCAGTACCGGCTCTCCCTTCGACGGCAGATCCACCACCGCTCGCACCCCGCGCTTGTTCAGCTCCCATCCCAGCCGGACGAGGTGGCGGTACTGCTGTTCTTTGGCCGCTTGGGGACCTTGCCGCGCACGGGACGGTGGGGGGTTCTCGCTGCGAGGTCGAGGACGGTCGATGCCTGTCATCTTGGGCTCCATCGACGTGGGGAGATTGTCGGATAAGTGTCGTGATCTCTCTTGGCGGCGCGTTTGACACGCCCAGAATGCATGCCGGGGGAGCGAATTGAAGTAGCGAAATGCGCGACAGTCCTCGACCATTAACCCCACGCCTTGTAGTGGTTGTCACTATCCTGTCGATGAAGTCCACATGGGATTAGTGCCACTGTGGAGGTGGGTGTGGTGACTGATCTTGAATCACGCATGACCCCTGTCGAGCGTTTCGGTCGTGAGCTGGCCAGATCCCGAAAGGGAAAAGGCTTGTCGCAGGCCAGGCTCGCCGAACGACTCGGCTGTTCGCCTTCGCTTATCGGGCATATCGAGACAGGTAATCGCAGACCGCAGCTAGACTTCGCAGAAGGGTGTGATCGTGTCTTCGATCAGTCCGAAAGCAAGCGATTTGTTAGGTTGTACCGGAGAATCGTGGATTCTCCGTCGGGACCGGAATGGTTCGTCCGCTGGCAGGATGAGATCGAGCCTCAAGCCGTGACCGTGCGTACGTGGGACCCGCTCTTGATCCCCGGCCTACTCCAGACGGAGGCGTACGCACGAGCCGTCTTCCGTGGCCATCTCGCGACCTCGGAGGCGGAGGTGGAGGAGCAGGTCAGATCTCGTATGCAGCGAAGCCTCATTCTGGGCAGGGATGACCCACCGGTCCTTTGGGTTCTCATAGACGAGTGGGTACTGCGCCGGCCGATAGGTGGACCTGAGACGATGCGGGAACAGTTGGGGCACCTGGTCGCCATGGCGAGCCGCCGTCATGTCACGGTGCAGTTCGTCCCTTTCGACAACCCGTGCACTGACGGCCTGATGTCCGGATTCGCGATTGCGGAACTTGCTGACGCGCCCGTTACTGTGTCCGTAGAGTCCGCAGGGACGGGTGAAGTCGTGACTGATCCCGTGGTCGTCTCCGTCATCTTAGGGCGGTATGACGCGATACGAGCACAGGCGTATCGTCCAGGTGAATCGCTCGAAATCATCAAGGAGGCGGAGGCTCTATGGGCGCAAAAGACCTGATTCCAGCGGAGCTTGCTGGGGTTGAATGGAAGAAGAGTTCTCGCAGTGGCAACAGTGGCGGCAACTGTGTGGAGGTCGCAGGCGATCTTCGCGGCGCCGTAGGAGTTAGGGACAGTAAGAATCTGGCCGGACCGGTGCTCGTCGTACGCCCTGCCGCCTGGTCGGCCTTCCTGACCGGCATCAAGGACGGCATGCTCGACGGTTGATCCCGTTATGGCCGAAAGCAGAGGCGACAGAGAGCTCTCGCCGATACGAGGGCTCTCTGTGTGGGCTCCTGTACCGCGAACCTGGAGGCGGCCAGGCTCAGTTGAGTGCTCGGTGTGGAGCGTGGCTTATGGCAGGACGGACGGCGTCGTCGACAGGCCGATCATGACGAAGCGGATCAGTGGATAGATCAGCGCGACAAGGAGCCACCAGGAGCGGATGCGCCACCCCATGATCCATCGGGAGGAGGCGACGGCGATCAGACCGGCGGCCAGGGAGAGTAACAAGCCGGGGATACCTGCTACGGCCTGTGGCCAGCCTGGACGTGCGAGGGAGTAGCCCGTCCAGGCGGAATAGAAGACGTGCCAGAAACCAAAGAACAGCAGGCTCCCCGTGGCACCGGCGGCTCTTAACACCGTGATCACGCGGCCGTCCTCCGACGTGCGATTACGCATGAAATCGCCCCTTCCTCGACCGAGGGCAGGTCGGTCGACGTGCCTCCGGCGTATCACCATCACATCGATGATCTACTCGCCGACGGCCCTACCGCCTGTTTTCGGGAAAGGTGGAGAACGACTTGGGGGCAGGCTCCCTGCCAACTACAAAGTGCTCATGTCAGTTCAGTCGCGGTCAACAGCCTGGACGGTGATCAGGCAGGCGAACGCGGCGAGCGCGAGTGCGGTACGGACGAGGTGCAGGTTCAGCCACCGCCGTCGGGTCTCCTGCCAGTCGGCGGGTAAGGGGTCGGGGTTCCAGGCGTCCACCGCCCGGTTGAGGGGCTCCAGGCCCGTCAGGGTGAGGACCACGGTGAGGATCACCATGATCAGGGCGGCCGCGCTGACGCCCAGAGCGAACCATCCACGGCGCCACGACAGGGCGGTCACGACGATCAGCGCCGCGATGCCCGTCAGCAGCAGCGGCGGCATGGCGCGGCCGTAGTCGACGTTGAGCGCCTGCCAGTACCGGACGTACGCGGGCCCCCACAGGCGAACCACGGACGGGGCGAGCACCGTGAAGACGACGCTGCCCGCGTACTGCGCACCCTGCGCGAGCTGCGCCGCGTCCTGCGCCCGGGCGGACGTGTCGTCGTCACCGACAAGCTGCAGACCGGCCCCATGAGCCCCGAGGACGAGCGCGCCGTCAGCGAGTTCATGACCGACCTGCAGGCCAGCCCCATCCTGTGGGAGAACGAGTACCGCGCCCTGGTCGCCGAGGCGGACCTGGAGGTCGCCGAGCTGCTGGACATCAGCAAGCACACCTACAAGTCCTCCACCCGCACCATCGAGGCCGTCAACGCCAAGTACGACGCCCTCATCGACCGCTACGGCGAGCAGGTCATCCCCATGCTGGAGCTCCTCCGCAACCCGGTCGGCCTGGTGAAGGAACTCGGCTACTTGCTCTGCGTGGCCAAGAAGCCCGCCTGACCACCACCCCCGAACGGGCGACCTCCCCGAGGAGGTCGCCCGTTTCCGTATGAACCAGGCCGCGCCCCGGAAATGGGCCTCGCCTCCGGCTCGGACTGTGCTTTCCAGTGGCCTCCGGCCCCGAGGGAGCCCCCTCGGACTCCCCATTTGCCATGCCGAGTTCACCGGATCGGCTCGGCAGAAGATCTCAGCCGAAATCTCGGCGGATGAAGTCATCCTTCGTCGCCGACTCCTCCCACTCGCCGTCGCTGAGGGGATCGAACCCTAGAAACACGGCCATCGCATCCACCTCCGCACGGGACATATGCCTGTCGGCCAGGAGCGCCTTCGCCCGCCGCCACGCCTCTTCCGCCTCGCGTGACAGGCGTACCGTCTCGACCGCCATGCGGATCGTGCCCTTGCCGACGAGGTGACGCTGATCCTCAGGCGGCCGGCTCCGGTCCCAGAGGAAGAACGACATCATTGCTGATCGACCGGATGGACTGGATCGGCCGGTCGCCGCTGCCGGGGAAACCACGCCGCCACGTCGTGGCCTTCGCACGCGTACGGCACCTCGAACCACAACGTCCGGCCGGCCTCGTGTTCCTCGACACCCCATCGCCGGGCGATCGCGTCCACCAGCACCATCCCACGTCCGCCCTCGGCCACTGGGCTCCTGGGGACACGCGGAGCCGTCCGTCCGCCCGCGTCGGCGATCTCCGCGTAGATGAATGCGCCACAGTCGGCCAACGCCAGCCTGACGCGGCCACCGTTCGTGGAATCGGAGTGCAGCACCGAGTTCGTGACGGCCTCCGACACCAGAAGCGTCACGTCGTCCCGAACCGGGTGGTCCATGCCGAGAATCCGCCGTACGAAAGCACGCGCTTCGTGTACCGATTCGGGAGCACCGAGCAAATCGATAGCGCCCAGTTGGATGCCTTTCGCCCCGCTTATATAGGTGGATGTCTGGCCCTTGGTCCGTGCCACGGATCGCACCTCCAGAATGCGCTCCAGGGACCCGGTGTACGACGAGAAGCGTGGTGCGGGTCCGGTCATTCACGCTGTGGGCTTTCATCACATCGCTCTGTGCGCATGCGGTGACAGTGTGCGTAGGGGAGACTGGGGGAGACAGCCGGATTCCGCCGTTTCCCCCGAGGAGCTTGCGATGAGCGATATCCCGGCCTGGGCCTCGCGCCTCCGAGCGCTGCGGCGTCATAACCTGTGGACGCAGCGAGAGATGGCGAAGCGGCTCGCCGACGCCGCCGACGAGCACACCCGCGCGCGCCTGCCCGAACGTGACTCTCTCATTCGCATGATCAAGTATTGGGAGGCGGGCACGCACCGCCCCAAAGACCCCTATCCGGTGCTGTACTCGCGAGCTTTCGGCATGGACGAAGAGGAATTGTTCGGTACTACAGCGGCGCTGGCACGCCATGATTCCACGGATGCTCTGTCGCAGATCCTTCGCGAAGAAAATCCCCTTACTCCGTACGCCCGCCGCAAAGGCTCACGTATCGGTGCGGAAACCCTCGCCGATATGTCGGCGCGAGTCCATGGTCTGCGGCTCGCCGACGATGTCCTCGCCGGACTCGATCTCATCCAGCCCGCCTTCCGCGAACTCGGCACGGCCGTCCGGATGTTCAGAGACTCGGCGCACACCGAGGAGGCAGGCCGGGACCTGTTGGTCATCATCGGGGAGTTCGCCCAGATCGCCGGCTGGGTGGCAGGTGACGCGGGACGGGCCGACCAGGCGGCGCGCACGTACAAGCTGGGCATAGGCGCGGCCCAGGACGCCGGTGACGGCACCCTCGCCTCGTACCTGATCGGATCGCTGGCCTATCAGGTTTCCGGAGGCGACGACCCTGGCGAGAGCGTGGCCCTCGCGCAGGCGGCGCTGGACGCGGCCGGGACCTCCGCGCCTCCCCGGGCACGCGCCCTCTGCTGGGATCGGCTGGCGTGGGCGAACGCGCGGGCGGGTGACGCGCAGGCGACCATACGAGCCCTCGGCGAGGCGGACGAGGCCCTCGTCCGTGACTTCGGCGGTACGGAGCCCGCTTACCTGTACTGGGTGGACGAGAACGAGCTCCAGATCATGAAGGCACGCGCGTACACCGAACTACGACGACCGCTGCGCGCCGTCCCACTCCTGACCGATGTGCTCAGCCGATACAACCCCGCACATTCACGAGAACTCGCCTTGTACCTGTCATGGCTGGCCGTCGCACTGGCGGACGCCAACGAACCCGAAGAGTCGGCACGAGTGGCCGCCAGAATGCTGGAGCTCTCAGCAGACGTGGCCAGCGACCGCACCGCCCAACGCGCCCGCGTCGTTCTGCATCGCCTCCAGCGCTATCGGGACGTGCCACAAGTACGAGAACTGCTCATGGCGTACGGCTGAAGTCCGCGGCGGTGGAGTGTGGCTTGTGGCAGGGCGCTGGTCTGCGCTGCTCGCCCGGCGGTGCGGACGAGCCCTGCCCCGAAGGCGGGAACTACGCGTCCTTCTCGTCGCGCCAGCCGCCGGGTTCGGGATGGTAGCCGTAAGCGGCGGCCCGCACCGTTTCCTCGTCCTCCAGCCCGGAGCCGATCGTGCCGCCGACGGTGGCGAGCGAGCTGATGATCCAGGCCAGTATCAGGTAGTCGGTGAAATCGACCGACCGGTGCAGGGTCTGTTTCAGCACGGATGTGTCGATCAGCAGCGCTGCGGCGAGTGTCGTTCCGGCGAACAGCACCAGATAGGACACCGCGGTGGCCAGGGTGAGGGTGAGGATCGTGCCCAGGTTGAACAGCCGGGCCAGCTCAGCCGGTGTCTCCCGGTCCGGTTTCTTCCACAGGTCGTGCGCGACGATCAGCCAGGTCACCAGCGCGGTCAGCCCGAGAATCATGATCACGGCGAGGCGGAGTCCGCCGAGCGCGTCGCCCATCTGCCAGATGGTGTCGGTGGTGAGCGCGAACGCGGCCGTGCCGAAGGCGCCGACCAGCAGTTTGGACAGGCCCAGCAGGGCGCGCCCCGGGCGGTTGGCCCGGACCATTCCGGTCACCAGCCGCAGCCGGCCGATCAGCCGCGAGGCGACGTAGCCCAGTTCCCCGGCGTCAGCCCCGCCGACCACCCGGTGAATGGCGGCGACCTGGCCGGTCAGCTCGGGCGGTGCCCAGCCGGCCAGCAGCACCCGCTCCTCGGTGGCGTCGGTGAGCAGCCGGCCCACGAGATTCGGCACGGCTGCGCGGACCGCTCGCAGCTGGCGCAGCCCCAGCGCGGGCAAGGAAACCAACGCGACTCGGCGCCGGGCGGACATCTGCGCGACCAGCGGCACCCGCTCGGTGTGCAGCGGCAGGTCGGTCAGGCAGATCGCGACGTCCCACCCGGCGTCGGCGCGCCGGCGGGCAAGATCGTCGAGCAGCCCCTCGACGCCGCCGTCGCGGCGCGGAGCCACTTCACCCCAGCCTTCGCGGACGATCCACCGCACGTCCGCGTCCACCTGCTCGGCGAGCCGGTCGGCCAGCTCGGCGGTGAGCCGCGCCACCACCAGGGCCGGGTAGTCCGGCGGGGTCGCCACGAGTCCGACGACGATCTCCGGCCGACGCTGATCACTGGTGGCCATTGGCGCTCCTCGCCGGTAGCCGGGCGACGGCCGTCCCTCGCCTGCGGATGATCAGTGATCGTCGAAGACGAGTTCGCCACCAAGCTGGCTGTACAGTTCGAGTTGGTCGTAGTAGATCCGATGAGTAATGATCTTGTTGTTGCCAACGGAGCAGGCGCTGGTGCCGCGAACGGCGACATGACGGCCGGTTCCGTCCAGCACACCTCCGCTGGGCAGCACCAAAGGCCCGTTATGCGTGCCGGTGAGCATCCATTCGGTCACCGCGGGATCGGTGCAGAACACGGTGTGCCAGATCGTCATGCACAGGTCGGGAAACCCTGCGAAGATCTCCTCGTAGAACGAAGCGATCTGGTCGTGTCCTTCCGCGACGCCCCCGGGGGTCACCAGGACCGCGTCCCGGCTGTGGCACTGAAGAACAAGATCCAGATCGTGGGCGTTGAAGGCCTCGAGCAGCTTGTCCTTGAGCGCGCGAGCGTCGCCCATGGTCATCACCCCCTCGGTAGGGCCCTTCCAGCGATGGACGCGCCATCACGGCGGCCGGCCCTCGCCCGGGGCCGGCCGCTGTTGGCGTGCGCACTGGCGGCGGTGGCCGGGCACCGCGTGTCAGCTGAGCCGGTCGGGATGGATGACGACCTTGGTCCAGCCGGGATCCCGCCGGTCGAAGTGCTCGTAGCCACCCGGTGCGTCGTCCAGCTCCAGTTCATGCGAGACGACCCAGGACGGCCGGGCCTTCCCTTCGTGGATGAGTGACATGAGCGCCCGGTTGTAGTTCTTCACGTTGCACTGGCCGTTGCCGATCGTCTGGCCCTTGAACCAGAGCATCCCGTAGTCGAAGGCGATCTCGCCCTGCTTGTAGAGATCGTCCGGGCTGCCGGGGTCGGTGGGAATGAAGACGCCGACGACGCCGATGGTCCCGGTGAACTTGACCGATTTGACGAGGTTGTTGAGCGTCATGTTGGGGTGCTCGTGCCCCTGCGGGTCGTGCGCCTGGTAGCCCACGCATTCGCAGCCCCGGTCGGCGCCCAGGCCCTTGGTGAGCTCCATGACCTGATCGACCGGCGGCGACTTGGAGTCGTCGATCGCGATCGCGCCGATCTCCTCGGCCTTGGCGAGCCGGTCGGGATGACGGTCGACGACCATCACCTTGCTCGCGCTCTTGAGCGTGGCGGAGTAGGCGGCCATCAGCCCGACGGGCCCGGCCCCGTAGATCACGACGGTCTCGCCCGCCTGCACGCAGGCGAGCTGCGTCGCGTGCCAGCCGGTGGGCCAGATGTCGGCGAGCATCACGTAGTCGTTCTGCTTCTCCTTCGCGTCGTCCGGAAGGACGAGGCAGTTGACGTCGCCGTACGGCACGCGCAACAACTCGGCCTGGCCGCCGTTGTAGGGCCCCATGTCCGCGAAGCCGTACGCCGCCCCGGCCATGCCCGGCTCAGGATTGGTGGTGAGGCAGTAGGCCGTCAGGCCCCTCTCGCAGTTCGCGCAGAAGCCGCAGGAGATGTTGAACGGCATGCAGACCACGTCGCCGACGCGGACGTGGTCGACGGCCGATCCGACCTCGACCACTTCGCCGAGGTTCTCGTGGCCGAGGACCCGGCCTGTCTCGAAGTCGGTCCGGCCTTCGTACATGTGCAGGTCCGACCCACAGATGTTGGTCGTGGTGACGCGGACCAGGACATCGGTGGGCCGCTCTATGCGCGCGTCGGGGACACTCTCGACCTCGACCTGCCGAGGTCCCTTGTACACGACTGCTCTCATGCTTTCCTCCCCATGCGGTTGATCGCGAAGGATCGCCTTACCCGTCGACGACAGGACGAGAAGTCCCCCGCCGTACAGCAGTCAACGGTTCGTTCCTCCTTCCTCGCTCGCCATGACCGCGCCCCTGGGAGGACGCGGCTCCGAGTTCGCCGGACGTTCGGAGCTGATCGCCGAGGCAGTCCCGATCGCCTCAGAGCAGCAGGTCGAAGACATCTATCGCGCGCTCCCACTGCTCGGTCGCGGGGTTCTTCACGTCCGGATCCACGATCTTGAAAGTCCGGGCCAGTGCCACTGACAGGCCTCCGACGATCTCGGGCAGGCGGCCGATGGTCTCCTCGCCGATCGACAGGTCGAGCGGGGGCAACGCGGCGAGCTGCTCCAGGATGGGTTTGAGCTCGATGTCCTCATCGAGGAGGCCGAATCGGTGGATGCTCTCCTGAAGGCCCTTGGTGACGGGCAGATCCCAGGGTTCGATGATGTCGCGACGGTTGGCCTTGGCGTGGGCCTGGCCGATCAGCAGAAGGTCGTGGACCTTGCCGTTGACGAAATCGCCGTAGCGCCGCAGGTCGTCCTTGTCGACGTCGACCCCTGCGGCGCTGCGGAAGAGGCGTTCGAATCTCGGCACCGCCATGACGACCATGGAGGTCTCCTTTCTTCCGGCCCGGAGTCACTCTCCGGCCTGGAGGTACTCGTGGATCAGCCGTACGGCCATGGCGCCTTCACCGACCGCCGCGGCCACCCGCTTGACCGACCCGCTCCGCACGTCCCCGGCCGCGAACACGCCTGCGCCGCTCGTCTCCAGCGGGAACGGCCGGCCGACGGAGTCGGGCACGCCTTCCTTGCCCGACCGGCCGGCGTCCGCGCCGGTCAGTATGTAGCCCCGCGGGTCGAGCGCGATCTCGTCGGCCAGCCAGGTGGTGTACGGCTCCGCGCCGATGAAGATGAACAGCGCGCGGGCCTCGATCGTGAAGCGCTCGCCGGTGCGGTTGTTCTCGGCGATGACCGCGGTGAGCCTCTCTTCCCCGATCAGCTCCCGGACCTCGGTGTTCAGCATGATCTGGATCCGGGGGTGCCGTTCGATCTCGACGGCCAGGTAGCGGGACATGTTCCTGGACAGCGATTCGTCCCGCACGAGCAGCCGGACGCGGGCGGCGTGCCGGGCCAGGAACAGGGCGGCCTGACCGGCCGAGTTGCCTCCGCCCACGACGACGATCGGGTCCCGCTCGCACATCTGGGCTTCGAACATGGTCGCCGCGTAGTAGACGCTCGTGGGCTCGAACCTTTCCAGGTTCCCGACGTCGAGTCTGCGGTAGCGGACGCCGGTCGCGATGATCAGGGTGCGCGCGTGGATCGTGCCGCCCTCCCCGACGGTGACGATGTGATCGCCCGCGTTCAGGTGCAGTCCGCATGCCTGTGCGGGGACGTGGAAACGCGCGCCGAACTTGCCGGCCTGGATCGCCGCCCGCTCCGCCAGCTCACCGCCGGAGATCCCGGACGGGAAGCCGAGGTAGTTCTCGATCCGTGAGGAGGTGCCCGCCTGGCCGCCCGTCGCGACGTTGTCCAGGACCATCGTCGCGAGGCCCTCCGACGCCCCGTAGACCGCCGCCGCGAGCCCCGCCGGCCCGGCCCCGATGACGAGCAGGTCGCAGTGGGTCTCCTTCTGTACCTGTGGTGCGGGGAGCCCGATCGCCCGGGCCAGCTCCGCGTTGCTCGGGTTGCGGAGCACCGTCTCGCCACGCCAGATCACGACCGGGGTCTCCTCCGGGGTGACGCCCATGCTTCGCAGGAACCGCTCGGCCTCCTGGTCCTGCTCCAGGTCGATCCACCGGTGCGGCAGCCGGTTGCGTGCCGCGAACTCCCGCAGCCGCCGGGAGTCGGCCGAGAAGCGGGAGCCGATGACGCGGAAGCCGGCCCCCAGTCCGATGAGCATCGTGCGGCGGATGAGGTAGGCCCGCAGGATGAGGTCGCCGAGTTCCGGATCCCCGGCGACCAGGCGGCGGAGCGCGTCCGCCGGCACGGCGAGGACCTCGCCGTCCTCGGCCACCACACCGGTGACGAAGCCCACCTGGCCGGTGAGCACGTTGAGCTCTCCAAGGAACCGGCCTGCCCCGTGGACGCCGATCACCTGATCGTCGACGCCGAATCCCTCGACCGTCGCCACCTTGCCGGCCAGGACCGTGAAGAATTCGGCGCACGGAAGGCCCTCCGCGTACAGGACCTCATCCTGGTGGACCCGGCGCCGCTCGCCGTGCGGGGCCAGCGCCTGGAGCTGCGCGTCGCTCAGCCGGGGGTAAGCCCCTTGCGGGTCCGGCGTCTCGCAGAGCTCAGGCGGCCAGCGCATGGTCCACCCATTCGCGTGGGGCGGGAGCCGGCGCCGCGCCCGATCGCCGGGTGAGGACCCGGCCCTGATCGATCACGACAAGCGTCGGGATGGCCTGTACGGTGAAGCGTTCCGAGAGCCGGGGCGCTTGGTCCGCGTTCCCCGCGCCGGCGCCGGCGGCCGAGAGCAGGCGTGGGACCAGCCCTTCGGGCGGTTCCAGCAACGCGAACAGGAGATGCTCGCCGTCGACTTCGGTGCGCCCGAAGCGGGTCGCCTTGGTCTGGGCGCCCTGCAGGGCCTCCTGTGACTTCTGAGTAAGGCGGTTCACGTCCACGGGAAGCCTCCCGGAGTTCTCGTGCGGCTCCGCAGAGCCGCTTCGAGCTCCGCGACGCGGTCGAGGAGGTCCGCCACCAGACCCAGCAAGGCATAGTCGACGGCCGGTTGCGTGTGCGGCCGCTGGAGGCGCCCGGCGGCGGCAAGCTGGGAGGACGGGAACCACAGATCCCCCGTCGCGTCGCGGAAGGTGCCCCCGCAGGCGCAGGCGGCGTCCGGAGGAGGAACCGGGCGGAACCATGACCTTCGCCTCGCCGCCCTGACCCGCGAGCCGGATTCGCTGCCCGTTACGGACGCCAGGGGGGATCGTGATCTCCAGCGTCCGGGAACCTCCGCGGTGGGGAAGGGTGATCGTGCGGCGGCCGCAGCGGTAGGCCTCCTCGACCGTCAGCGGCAACTCGGCCTCCTGGTCGGCGCCGGGCATCGGACGCCAGCCGCGGCCCGCACGTCCCTCCCGCCCTCCGAACATGCCGCCGAACAGCTCCTCGAAGTCGATGCCCTCTCCGGTCTCGAACCGGACCTCCTGCCCGGCCGGACCGCGTGCCCATCCGTCCCGGCCTCCTGCGCCCCACCCCGGCCCCGGCCCGGGCGTACGCCGCCGGGTCCACGCCCTCGGGCACCGCCGGGAGCAGCCCCCCGACCTCTGATCTCTCCATCCAGTCAAAGGGCCCGGATCGCTCCCCGAAACCCCCAAATGCCCATTTTCTGATCAAACAACAAAGGCGGCAGGCGAGGGCCGGACTCCCTGGACTTGACCCGCCCGTGGTCGCGGAGGCGGCCGCGGAGAGGATCTTCCGCCTTCCCTCCACGAGTCCGCCGATGTGATCTCCCTTCAGCCGGGAGCGCGCGGCCGCGGCGTTCTCCAGGTTCAAGAAACGGTCCGGCGCGTGCGCGAGAGCCGGTGGCGGGAACGATGAAGGGAAGTTCACGAAGCGTCGGGGGTGACGGCCATGGCGATGCTGGTCGAGATCGCCGTGGAACGTTACAGGTTCGTCTGCGGGCGCTGCGGGCACACCTGGACGGCGGACTACGACGTGCAGTACGTGAGCGACGACCTCGGCGAGGTGTTCGCCTTCTACCGGCTCGACGGTGTTCCGGTTCTGGCCCCCACCGGCGACGAGATCATCTGCCCGAACTGCGGCGCCATGGGCGTCAGGGCCATCCTGGAAGGGCGCCGCGACAGTCCACCCGCACGCTTGGACACCGACCAGCCGCGCCAGCGGGTCACGACCAGCCCGGAACAGCGCCGTGCCTCGGTTCCGCACCTGCCGGCGGCCGGCGGGCCGTGACGACGGCCGCAGGAACCGGGCCCGCAGAGAGTCCTGGTCCACCCGCGGATACGCCGGATGCTCCGCGGCGTACTCACCGGTCGCGGCGATGATGAACGGTGTCCTGGCCTTGCCGCGCTCCACGACCTCGATCACCTGACCTGGACGCAGCGGTAGGCGGGCTTGTCGACCTTGTGCCCCTCGACGCGGATGTGGCCGTGGCTGACGGCCTGGCGTGCCCGCTTGACGGCGCGGCGCGGACGAGCGGTCGCGACCGTGCGCTGTCCAGACGGATGTGCGGCGACTGCGGCCTGGACTACAACCTCATCGGGGGCCGGCCCCGGCGCGAGGGCGTCTGCGACTCCTGCGGCGGCCGCCTCGAGGCGCGGGAGGTCGACACCCCGGAGGCGCTCACCGCCCGGATCGATGACCATCGGGAGAGCATCGCCGCCCTGCTGGACCGGCTCCGGCGCAAGGCTCCGGTCTTCGTCGTCGACGCGAGCCGCGATCCGGACACCGTCCAGGAAGAGATCCGTACGCTCCTTGGGCTCCCCTCTTAACGTTTCGGCCATCGGCAAGGCGGGCATAAGGCCAAATTAGGCATATTCAGGGGGGAATTATGCCTTATCAATCAGTCAATCCTTACAGTGGCGAGGTCGTCGCCACATTCTCGGAGATCACCGACGCGGAACTCGAGGACGCCCTTTCACGTGCTCGGTCGACGTACGAGAAGTGGCGGCGGCGAAGCTTCGACGAACGAGCGGCCGTCACCCGACGCGCGGCCCGGATCCTGCGTGAGCGGCGGGACGAGTTCGCCCGCCTGCTGACCCTGGAGATGGGAAAGCGGATCGGCGAGAGCATCGAAGAGGTGCTCCTGAGCGCGGACATCTTCGACTACTACGCCGACAACGCCGAGGACTTTCTCAAGCCCGTCCCGATCGACACGCGTAAGGGCGAGGCGGTCGTCGTCAGCAGCCCGCTAGGTGTCCTGTTCGGCGTGCAGCCGTGGAACTTCCCGTACTACCAGCTGGCGCGATTCGCGGTACCCAACGTGATGACGGGCAACGTCGTCATGGTCAAGCACGCGTCGAGCGTTCCCCGGTCCGCGCTGGCCTTCGAGGAGCTCTACCGCGAGGCCGGTGCGCCGGACGGCGTCTACACCAACCTTTTCGTCACCAAGGAACAGGTGGGGAAGGTGATCGACGATCCGCGCGTGATGGGGGTGGCCCTGACCGGCAGCGAGGAGGCGGGCGGTGTCATCGCGACGCGCGCCGGCAAGGCGATCAAGAAGACCACCCTCGAACTGGGTGGCAGCGACCCGCTGATCGCCATGCCCGACGCCGATGTGGGTCCGACGGTCCACTGGGCCGTGTGGGGCCGGCTCAACAACTGCGGGCAGTCCTGCGTGGCCACCAAGCGGCTCCTCATCCACGAGCAGATCGCCGACAAGTTCCTCGAGGAGTTCACCGCGGCCATGAGCGGGTTGGTCGCCGGGGACCCGATGGACGAGCGGACCACCCTGCCGCCGATGTCGTCCCAGTCGGCCGCCGACAAGCTGAAGGCGCAGGTGGCCGAGGCGGTCGAGCACGGTGCCCGGGCGACCGAGGTCGGCCCCCCGGTGCCGGAGATCGGAGCGTTCGTCCAGCCGACGATTCTCACCGACGTCAGCCGCGACAATCCGGTCTACGGCCAGGAGCTCTTCGGCCCAGTGGCGATGTTCTTCAGCGTCAGGGACGAGGATGAGGCGATCGCCATCGCCAACGACACGGGCTTCGGGCTCGGTGGCGCGGTTTTCACCTCCGACATCGAGCACGGCAAGGAGATCGCCCACCGCATCGAGAGCGGCATGGTCTTCGTCAACCATCCCACCTGGACCGCGCCGGAGTTGCCCTTCGGTGGCATCAAGCGGTCCGGTTACGGGCGGGAGCTGTCCTGGCTCGGCATCCAGGAGTTCGTCAACAAGAAGCTGATCGACGTCGTTCCGCTCGACGCCGCGCCGTGAACATGCCCGGCCACGAGCGCGCTGTGGGCAGGCCGGACAACGCCTGGATCCGCACCTAACCGCGTGCCGGCGGGTGCTCGGCTGGGCGGCGTCCCCAGGCCGAGATCAGCGGTGCGAGTGTCAGGTCGAGTTCGCCCGCGTCGATGGCGGCCAAGTGCGCGTCGAGCTCGGCGTCGTCGGCCAGGCCGGCCGCGAGCAGTTCGCCGCGCACGTGCCGGATGGTCGCCGCCTCCAGCCGGTCGCAGGCCGGTCCGCCGACCGGGAAAGAGCCCGCGGCGGCGACATCTACCAAGCCGGCCTCACGCAATGCCCGCGGCAGTGTCCGGCCGTAGCGCAGGTCCGCGCCGCGGCGCGTCAGCAGCTCCCGGACCGCGTCGCGCAGCCGGTTGGCCCGCCGCTGCGCCGGGCCGCTGTCGTCCAGGCATGCCAGTGGCTGCAGAGCGGTATCGGCGTCCTCGACCAGCAGCCAGCCGCCGGGCCGCAGCGCCGCCGCCATCGTGGCCAGCGCCCGAGCCCGGTCGGGTACATGGACCAGCACGAGCCGGGCGTGCACCAGGTCGAACGTCCCCGGCTCCGGAGGCGGATCAGCGGCGACGTCGTGCCGGCGCACCTCGTACCCGCCGCCTGCCTTCAGCCACGACGGGTCGATGTCCGTGGCCAGCACGTGCCCGGTCGGACCGACGGCCGCCGCCAGCGCCTCCGGGATACTGCGGCCACCGGCCCCCACCTCCCAGCAGCGCGAGCCGACCCCGACCCCCAGTCGAGCGAAGTGCCCCCGCGTCACACCGTCGAACAGCTCGGCCAGCTGAATGAACCGCTCGCCCGCCTCGGCGCGCGCGTTGTCCAGCAGGTACCCGCGGGCGGGAGCGGGCTCTCCGCCGAGCGCGGTAGTCCCGCCTATCGGATCCGGTCGGCCATCGACGTGCGGCGGGCGGGGCGAGGAGGTCATCACTACATGGTCGTCTCCCCAGACCACCAGCGCCACGAGGACGAAGGAGGCATATCTCACACAGCCAGTGACCCCGCACATCTTCCAGCACGGTTCTGCTCCGTGACGCGCCGGAAGGGGTACATGTATCCGGCCCCCACAGCCAGCGCACCAGGTGCGGGACAGCGCGCTGACCGGACTGTCGGCTAAGGCCGTCATCGCCCGGGGAGATCGAGTCGACCCCGCGTGTGCGGGGATGCCCTGGACATGGTCTCGACCGGGGGCAGGTCGGTCGGCCTGCCCCCGGCGTATCGCCGTCACATCGATGATCTACTCGACGGCGGCCCCACGGCCTGTTGCCTGGGAAGGGGGAGAAGAACCTGGGGGTCGGGCTCCTCACCGACGATCGAGGTACTCGACGACCGTGACCTGCTGGAGGAGCGCTCATTCACGCCGTTACCCAGACCCTGGGGAGGCTGGAGCGACGGTGCCGGCGTCCCGGCCAGGCGCTCCCGCGTCACGGGTAGGTCTTGAAGATCTCCTGATAGGGGTCGACGCACGTCCGATCCAGGATGACGTCGTACTTTCCCACCCAGCACGCCTTGGCTTCGAGCTTGTAGACGTCCTCGTGCTCGAAGGCGAAATGCACCCGCTCTCTCGGCACGCAGCTGCGGTAACCCTTGTTCGTCTGCTTGGGCGTGGCCTTCTCGTAGTCGTAGTAGGCGATGCGGAAGAGCACCCAGGTGCAGTGGTCGTCCGTGGGGCTTCCGACATCGGCGACGAACCCGGACAGAGAGAGTTTGCCGGTGGGGTGGATGCGGTTGGGGTCCAGGCCAGTGATGCTGTAGCCGCCGAAGGCGGCCGCATATCTCTTGCCACCCGAAGTCGGCTTGTAGGCGATCCATAACTTGTTCACCACGTCGGCGTTCGCCGGAGGTGTGGTGAACAGGGTGAACGCGGCAAGCAGGGCGCCGGCGAGGAGGGCGGCGAGGGTTCTTCTCATGTCATCTCCGTTTCGATTCGTTGGTCGGCATCCGCGCGCCACGACAGGGCGGTCCCGACGATCAGCGCCGCGCGGACGGCTCCGCGTCACGGGTAGGTCTTGAAGATCAGCTGGTAGGGGTCGGCGCACGTCCGGTCCGGGATCTCGTACATCCCCTTCCAGCACGGCTTGGCCTCGAGCTTGGAGACGTCCTCGTGCTCGAAGGTGAAAGGCACCCGCTGTCCGGGCACGCAGCTGCGGTACCCCTTTTCCGTCTGCTTGGGCGTGGCCTGCTCGTAGTCGTAGTAGGTGATGCGGAAGAGCACCCAGGTGCAGCGCTCGTCCAGAGGGTTTCCGACATCGATGACTCCCCCCGACAGGGCGAGTTTTCCGGTGGGCTGGATGCGGTTGGGGTCCAGGCCCGTGACGTTGTAGCCGCCATAGCCGGCCCAATATCTCTCGGTACCCACGCTCTGCTTATAGGTGACGAACCACCTCATGTTCAGCATGTCGGCGTTCGCCGGAGATGTGGTGAGCAGGGTGAGTGCGGCCAGCAGGGTGCCGGCGAGGAGGGCGGCGAGGGCTCTGCTCATGTGGGCTCCGTTCATGGGTCTGGGGCGGCGTTCAGCCGCGGTCGAAGGCTTGGACGGTGATCAGGCAGGCGAACGCGGCGAGCGCGAGTGCGGTACGGACGAGGTGCAGGTTCAGCCACCGCCGTCGGGTCTCCTGCCAGTCGGCGGGCAAGAGGTCGGGGTTCCAGGCGTCCGCCACCCGGTTGAGGGGCTCCAGGCCCGTCAGGGTGAGGACCACGGTGAGGATCACCATGATCAGGGCGGCCGCGCTGACGCCCAGAGCGAACCATCCACGGCGCCACGACAGGGCGGTCACGACGATCAGCGTCGCGATGCCGGCCAGCAGCAGCGGCGGCATGGCGCGGCCGTAGTCGACGTTGAGCGCCTGCCAGTACCGGACGTACGCGGGCCCCGGCAGGCGGGCCACGGACGGGGCGAGCACCACGAAGACGACTCCGCCCGCGTACAGGCCGACCAGCAGCAACGCGACCATCCTGGACGCGGCGAGCGCTAAGGACACCGCTCCTCCTTCCATGAGAAGGATCAACTAGAATCGCACTTTTTCATTAGATATAGTTCTAGTCAATGTGGTTCTGGAATCATGGTGCACGATGACCGAGCAGAAAAAGCGCCGCGCCTACTCCAGCGCTCTACGGCAGGAGCAGGCCGAGGCCACGCGGCAGAAGATCGCGGGCGCGGCACGGAAGTTGATGATCAAAAAGGGGTACGCCGACACGACCATGGCCGAGGTCGCCCGCGAGGCCGGCGTGGCGCTCCAGACCCTGTACACGTCCTCTCCCGGCGGAAAACCCGCCCTGGCCAAGCTCGTCTACGACACCACACTGGCCGGCGATGCCCGGCCCCTGCCGCAGAGCGACCGCCCCGAGGTCCAGGCGATCATCGACGAACCCGATCCCGCGCGCAAGCTGGCCCGGTACGCCGCCATGGCCACCGGGATCCTGCGGCGCATCCAGCCCGTGCACCGCGTCCTGCGCGCGGCCGCCGCCGCCTCCCCGGCCGACGCGGGACTCCAGGAGGTCCTGGCCGACATCGAACGCGAGCGGCTGAAGGGCAGCCACGGGCCGGCCCACCACCTGCACGCGCTCGGGGCCCTGCGGCCCGGCCTCACTCCGGCCAGAGCGACCGAACAGATCTACGTCCTCACCTCGACGGAGAACTTCGAGAAGCTGACCGAGGTCTGCGAGTGGACCGAGGCCGAGTACGAGGAATGGCTCGCCTGGATCCTCGCGGCCACCCTCCTCCAGGGCTGACGATCCCACCCGCGCGCCCGGACCCGGCCACGTCGCACGTCGATGTGCGAAGGCCGGACCAGAGGGGCGGTCAGGTGGCCCGGTACGCGGCGGCTCGGGCCCTGTAGTCGTCCTTCTCCTGGGCGAAGTCGGGGATGTCGGCGCGGTCGAGGCCGCCGGGCGCGAATGCCTGGTGCAGGGCCTCGATGCCGTCGCCGAAATCGGCGGCGCGGGTCTGCATGGTCTTCTCGTACGCGGTGACGGCCTCGTCGAGGTCGTCGTGCCGGGCCAGCGCGAGGGCGAGTTCGGCGCCGTCCAGCATGGCGTAGTTGGCGCCGTTGCCGCCGAACGGGGTCATCAGGTGGGCGGCGTCGCCGAGCAGGGTGACGCCGGGGGAGTGCGGCCAGAAGTGCGGGGCGGGGATGGCGTAGAGCGGACGGCTGACGTAGGGGCCGTCGTTGTCGGTGATGAGGGGGAGCAGGCTCTCGTCCCAGCCGGCGAACCGCTCCAGGAGCGTGGCGCGCACGGCCTCGGTGTCGGCCGGGTCGAGGCCGGCGGCGCGTTGCCAGTCGGGCTCGTCCCGGATGCCGATGTAGACGCAGACGCGCCCGCCGCTGTTGCGCTGCGCGATCAGGCCCTTGGAGTCGCCGGTGGCGAAGATGTGCCCGTCGCCCACCAGTGTGGCGACGGCCGGGTGGGCGCGGTCGACGTGGTGGAACCATGCCTCCACGAAGGTGACGCCGGTGTAGCGGGGAGTGGCGTCGCTGACCAGCGGGCGTACCTTCGACCAGGCGCCGTCGGCGCCGATGACCAGGTCGGTGTGCGTCGTGGTGCCGTCCTCGAAGAGCAGGCGGTGGGTGCCGTCGCCGTCGCCGGTGATCGACGCCAGCTTCCGGCCCCATCGGATGGTGCCCGGTTCGAGGGCGTCCGCCAGCAGGGCGCGGAGCTGTCCGCGGTCGATCTCGGGGGCGCCGTCCTCGTCCTCGTCGGGCCGATAGTCGACGACGACCTCGCCCTGCGCGGTGAGCCCCCGCTTGGCCTGCCCGGCGGGGCGGGCCAGGGTGCGGAACCGGTCGAGGAGCCCTGCCGCCTCCAGGGCGATCTGCCCGCTGTCCGCGTGCATGTCGAGCGTGCCGCCCTGGGGGCGGGCGTCGAGGGAGGCGTCGAGCTCGTGGACGGTGACCTGGACGCCGTGCCGCTGGAGGGCGCGGGCGCAGGTCAGCCCGCCGGGGCCGGCTCCGATGACGCTGATGCGTGGCGCGGTGGGGGTCATGGGATCACTCCGATTCGCCGGGTGTGGGTGTCGGGGGCTCCGACCTCGCCAGGAAAGCACAGCGATTGAAAAAGTGCAACGAGTCAATCTTTTATCTCAGGCAATCTCCGGATAGAGTGAACCCGTGAGTGAGACGACATCGCCCCCGGGGCGCCGCGAGCGGAAGAAGGCCGCGACCCGCCGGGCCATCGCCGACGCCGCCCTGAACCTGTTCCTGGAACACGGCTACGACCAGGTGAGCATCCGGGACATCTGCGAGGCCGCCGACGTCTCCACCACCACGCTCTTCAAGCACTTCACCGGTAAGGAGGCCCTCGTCTTCGACGAGGAGGGCGACCAGGAGGCGGCCTTGGTCGCCGCCGTCCTGGAGCGCCCCGCCGGCCGGTCCGTCGTCGCGGCCCTCCGTGCGCACATGCTGAGCCGCCTGGACACCGCCGCCGACCCGGCCTTCGCCTCCTACGAGCGGCTCGTCGACGGCACCCCGGCGCTGCGCGAGTACTCCCACCGCATGTGGATGCGCCACGAGACCGCCCTGGCGCACGCCATCGCCCACGCCTCCGGCGCCGCCGCCGACGATCCCGCCTGCTCGGCTCTGGCGCACTTCGCCCTTGAGACACTGGCCCTGGCACACGGCCGGGACGATCCTCGCCTGGCCATCGAGACCGCCTTCGACCTCCTCGAACACGGCTGGCACAGGTCCACCTGACGGCGACCTCGCCGGACGGCCGCAGGGCAACGGGTGCGGGCGGGCGCCTCATTGACGACGACAACCCGGCCGTCGCGTCCTCGCCGTCCTCATCCACCTGAACAAGCCCTGAGGTGCTTCTCAAGCGGCGCCCTCCGGCAGGATGCGGTGGCCCGCCGGGAGGCGACGTGGGCCGAGGTCAGATCCGGGTCATGGTGGATTCGTATCCGCCGCCGCCGGGGTAGACCCATGCGCCGGTGACGGTGGTGCCGTCGGCGCTGAACGTGCCCTCGTAGTAGGCGGGGCCGCCCTTCGCGCCGCCCCAGATGGTCAGTTTGCCGCCGACCAGCTCGTACACGTAGTCGAGCGTGTTGCCCGTCGAGTCGTAGAAGCGCGACATCACGTCCGCGCCGGCCGGTTCGCCGAACGGGCGCAGGTTGCCGATCACCTCCAGGCCGGTGACAGGCTGACCGAACTGGGTGAGCTCGACGTGCTGCAGCAGGAAGAAGCCGCCCCGCATCCACTCGTACCGGACGGTTCCCTCGGCGCCGCCGGTGACCGCCCAGGTGCCGACCAGGCGGTCCAGGGCCTTCACGTCGGCGCTCGGCTCGTAGCTCTCCGGCATCTCAGACATCTCATCCTCTTTGTGTGTCGTGGTGACTGGTCGCCGGTACCTCGGAGGCGGCTCACGCGCCTCGACACGTCCGCGATGTGTTTCACATCACAGTGCGGAGGTGTCGAGAGGCCGGGGCGTGCCACGAGGTAGCGGCAGGAACCCACCAAGGAGGAAGTCATGGTCACCACCGAGAACACCGCCGAGACCACCACTGCGACCGCCACGCGCGTCCCCGCCGTCCGCCGCTCATCCGGTCGCCTGCTGCTCGCCGGCGCCCTGGCCGGGCCGGTCTTCTTCGCCTCGGCCCTCGCCCAAGCGCTCACCCGCGAGGGCTTCGACATCACCCGCCATCCGATCAGCCTGCTGTCCACCGGAGACCTCGGCTGGGTCCAGATCACCACGTTCGTGCTCGCCGGCGTGGGCGGCCTCGCGCTGGCCGCCGGCGTCAGGCTCACCGTCACCGAGGGGATCGGCCGGCGGGCGCTGCCCATCCTCGTCACGATCTTCGGCGCCGGGATGATCGCCGCCGGTCTGCTCCCCATGGACCCGGAGAACGGCTTCCCCGCCGGAACCCCCGACGGGCCGGTGGCCGAGATGTCCTGGCACGGCGTCGCGCACTCGGCCGCGGCCGCCGTCTCGTTCACCGCGCTGGCCGTCGCCGCCATCGTGCTGGCCGTGCGATGCGCCCGCCGCCGGGCCGTGCCGGCGGCCATCGGCAACGGCGTCGCCGCGCTCGTCCTGCTGCTGCCCATGTCGCCGGACCACATGAGCATCCAGATCGCCGTCAACGGCCTGGTCGCCTTCACCTGGACGACCGTCCTGGCCGTGTCACTGGCTCGGTCGCCGCGCCGCTCCGTCTGACTTCACATACCCTTGCCGGACGTTCGACAAGAGGATCCACCATGAAGTACCTGCTGCTCAGCTACACCCCGGCCGCCGCCTGGGACGCCGCGACCGCCGACACCCCGTCCGAGGAGGCGCTGGCGGCGTTCGCCGCCTACCAGGAGTTCGAGCGAGAACTGATCGCCACCGGCGAGTTCGTCGGCAGCGAGGGCCTCGGCCATCCGGCGGTCAGCGCCACCGTCCGCAGGACCGCCGACGGCGTGGTGGCGACCGACGGGCCGTTCGCCGAGCTGAAGGAGGTCCTGGCCAGCTTCGCCGTCATCGACGTGGCCGGCCGGGAACGCGCCGTGGAGATCGTCTCGCGGATCGTCGAGGCGTTGGGCGAGCCGATCGAGATCCGGCCGATCATGGGCGAGGACTTCACGGCGTGACTCCCGACATGCCGGGCGGTGCCCGGTGCGCGCGGACGGCCGCAGCGACCGCGGGATAGGCGCACGCAGCGTGAACGCCGACATCGAACGCCTGCTGCGCACCGAGACGCCCCATGTGCTCGGCGCGCTGGTACGGCGTTTCGGCCGCTTCGACATCGCCGAGGACGCGGTGCAGGAGGCGCTGCTCGCCGCGAGCCGGGCCTGGCGGGCCGACGGCGTGCCGGACGATCCGCGCAGCTGGCTGATCCGCGTCGGCTACCGGCGGATGGTCGATCTGCTCCGCGCCGACCAGGCGCGGCGCCGGCGCGAGCGCGAGGCCGGCCTCGCCGAACTGGCCATGCACGAGCCGGCCCGCCAGGCGGGCCCGCCGCGGGAGAGCGACGACAGCCTCGCCCTGCTGCTGCTCTGCTGCCACCCCGCACTGAGCCCCACCTCCCAGGTGGCGCTCACGCTGCGCGCGGTCGGCGGCCTGACCACCGCCGAGATCGCGCACGCCTACGGCGCCCCCGAGAGCACCATGGGCACCCGGATCAGCCGCGCGAAGCAGCGGCTGGCCCGCGCCGGAGCCCGCTTCACCCCGCCGGTCGGCGCCGACCGGGACAGCCGGGTGGCCGCCGTGACGCAGGTGCTCTACCTGATCTTCAACGAGGGCTACACGGCCTCCGCCGGAGCCCGTCTCGCCCGCGTGGACCTGACCGGCGAGGCCATCCGCCTGACCCGCATGCTCCACGCGTCCCTGCCCGCCGACGCCGAGGTCACCGGCCTGCTCGCGCTGATGCTGCTCACCGAGGCCCGCCGTCCGGCCCGAACCGGCGGCCACGACGAGCTGGTGCCCCTGGACGAACAGGACCGATCGCGATGGGACTCCGACCTGATCCGCGAGGGCACCGCGCTGATCGACGGCGTCTGGAACCGCCGCGAGGTCGGCCCCTACCAGCTGCAGGCGGCGATCGCGGCGGTGCACGCCGCGGCCGCCTCGCCCGAGCACACCGACTGGCCACAGATCGCGGCACTTTACGTGTGGCTCGAACGACTCCACCCCACCGCGCCGGTCCGGCTGAGCCGCGTGGTGGCGGTGGCCAAGGCGTACGGCCCGGCCCGAGGCCTGGCCCTCCTCGACGACCTCAACCACCGCTTCCACCTCGACCACGACCCACTGACCCGCCAACGCGAACGCGCGGTACGCGCCCACCTGCTGCGAATGACCGGCAACACCGCCGAAGCAGCACGCCTGTACCGCGAGGCAGCCACCCTCACCGGCAACCAGATCGAACAGCGATACCTCCTCGACCAAGCCGACCGCCACGCCTGAGGACGCGGCCGTAGTGGGGGTTGGTCTGGTGGGAAAGGCGCGTAGGCTCCTGGAGCCATGAAGGTGCTGATCTCTGTGGACATGGAGGGCATCTCGGGGATCGTCCATCCCACCGAGACGAATCCGGATCGCTACGACTACGAACGCGGCCGGGCCCTCATGACGGCCGAGGCGAACGCCGTCATCGCCGGGGTCCTGGACGCCGAACCCGATGCCGTGGTGTGGGTCGCCGACGCGCACGGGCCGTTCCGTAACCTGCTGCCGGAGGAGCTCGACCGGCGGGCACATCTGGTGCGGGGCCGGCCGCGACCGCTGGGCATGCTCGGCGGCCTCGACGAGAACACCGGCGCGGTCCTGCTCGTCGGCTACCACGCCCGCGCCGGCGGCGGCCCGGCCGTGCTGGCACACACCATGAGCGGCGACATCCTGGACGTGCGGGTGGCCGGACGTTCCCTCGGAGAGATCGGTCTCAACGCCGCCATGGCCGGACACCTGGGCGTGCCCGTCGTGCTGCTCAGCGGCGACGACACCGCCTGCGCCGAACTGGCCGACCTGGTGCCCTCGGCCGTGACCGTCACGGTCAAACAAGTCCTCGGCCAGGCCGCCGCCGTCGCCCTGCACCCCGAGGAGTCCCGCGAGCGGCTACGCGCCGCAGCCGCCGACGCCATCACGCGGCGTGGACAGGTTCCACCGCTGACCATCGCCGGACCGCTGGACGTCGAGGTCGACCTCTACAGCCCCGCCACGGTCGACCTGGCGACGCTCGTACCAGGCGTCTCGCGCGCCGGCGGCGACCGTACCGTCACCTTCACCGCCGCCGACGTCGCCGAGCTCTACCGGCTGGTCCTGCTGCTGGTGCAACTGGCGACCATCAAACCCGGCTAGGGGCCGGCGGCGGGGAAGGTCGATGGTCCGCATGCGGACGTGTCAGGAGGGGTGGGAGAGGGGGTGCTGATCGGCAGGAGTCATCTTGCTTGAGCGGTTCGCGGCGTGGGCGGTGAGGGCGCCGGTGGCGCATGTTCCAAGACTGGCATTGAACCTGTGCCGGAGACTTTCTCCCGCCCGCGGTCGGCCGCGCTGGACCGTCGCACGAAAACCCTCAACCTGCGGGGGAACATCGCCGCGTCTTCGCCGGCGTCCGTGCGCCGTCCTGCTCGCGGATCGGAGGTGCGCGCCGTGCCGGTTACGGAGGCAGGCGCGCGCCTTCGGCCTATTCGTGCGTCGGTTCAGGGGATGTAAATGTTGAAGTAGTAAGCGGCTCGGACGACTTGGTCGCCCGCGTAGTAGTAGCAGTTGCCCACGGCGTTGAATTGGCCGTTGGCGAGGGCGTCGGCACGGCCCACGCGGCACTCCGCCAGGGTGGGGTAGTCGGGCGACCGGTACCAGTCCGGCGGCGCCAACGCGGAGGTGACGGCATGGTCGGCGACGGGGGCGGCCGCGGCGGGCGCGGCGGCGGCCAGGACACCGGCGCCCAGCGCCATGGCGAGCACGGCTACGGCCTGAAACCTGCGAACTCTCACTACGCGGGACTCCTCACGCGTTCAGCGAAACGGGGCACCTCCAGATGAGCACCGATCACAGGGGACGAGAAGCAAACACTTCTCCATATTTCGGCTGTATGACTCACATTACGGCTAGGACCCTTCGGGACGGGCGCATTCAGTGAGCTGCGGACATTCGGCTATCAGGCCCATGACCTCCGCGCCCGATCCGGTCGCGGAAACCGAGCCCCACCTGGCCGGCCGGTCACTCGTCTGACACGGCAGGAGGCCGCGTCATCAGATCTTCGATCTGCTCGACCAAGGACCGCACGTCTTCCACGGACTTCCGGTCCAGCGCGCCGAATCCTCGGTTCCACGGTTGTTCCAGGACCCACTCCAGGTGGTGGACATGGTCGACGTGGTGTGCGTGCAGAACCTCTAGCATCGAGTCGCCTAAGCGCACGACCGCGTCATCGGGATTCGCCCTTTGCTTGATGCCGAAGACCGTGGCGGCGCCTTGCCGGAGTTCTGTCAGGCGGTAACAGATCACCGTGTCGTAGACCTTGAGCCCGAACCCCGAGAGCCGCATCAGTGGGACCAGATCGGGATCGCGCGCGAAAATTCTCCGCTCCGTCCGCTCGATCAGTTGGTAAGGCCCTGGCATCGAACCGCCCTGGCTGGGGGGCACACCGAGTTTCCAAGGCTGGTTGGTGAACGTCACCAGCAGATGCAGGCCGCTTCGACGTTGTCCGGCGATCAGGAAATATTCCGGGGGGAAATCGACTCCGTAGCACCGCCGGAGCACCTCACGTGGATGTGCGCCATGAGCGTAGAGTGCTTTGGCGAGACGGGCCATTGAGGCGTAGTCCGCGCGTGATGCCTTCGCATGAAGGCGTTCGATCGCCTCATCGGTCACCGCGGCCCACCCCGGCTCGGCGGCGGGTCACGCAGGATGTCGTCCAGTAGCCTGCTCAGCCTGGTCCAAATCTCTCTGACCTCGTCCGCCGTCATGGCGTTGATCATTGCCCGTGTCACCTCACGGGCCTTCTCGATCACTTCGGCGGCAGCAGCATCGCCTTGACCATCTGCAAGCACCTCACCGGCCGCATCATCGAGGTCGTCCAAGTGTCGCATGATCTCTGGACTGGCTGGTGTCAGACTCGGATTGTCCGCCATCATCCTCGCGACCTGCTCGACGTGTTCGAAGACCTCTGTCTGCAACCTGGCCCGCATTTCGGAGGTGATCGGATGCGTATCGGCGAACGCCGACGCGAGCCTGAAGGCGGTGAGAACCGTCTGCGACTGCATGAGAGCCGCGTAGACCGCGTACCGGGGAACGTCTCCTCGGGCCTGGAACCGAGGATGGCCGGCTTCGGATACGAAGAGGTGGACATCCTCGGGGGTCATCGTCAGGCCCCGTGTCGGGCTTTCCGGCAGTGGGCTCGTGGTGAGGGCCGCCTCGGGCAGGTGGGCGACCGAGACGCCGTGTCGCCTCTTCAGCCATTCCCCGATGTGCCGCCCCTCGCCGGCGCCCACGCCCCAGGGCTCGCCCTGGGAGGCTCTGAGCGTGGCCAGGAGCTTGGGGTCCTGGAAGAGAAGTTTGATCTTCCGCGAGGTGTCCCGCTCCCACACTTTGATCAGCATGTTCGGCTCTGCCGGGTACAAGATCTGCGGGTACACCTTGCCGATGGCGACCTTCATGGCGCGGTCCAGCCTGTTCGCAAGCAACGTCAGCTGCATCGTGCGGGACTTGGCCAGCGGGCCCCAGTCGAAGCCCTCGAAATGATAGCCGCCGATGACCAATATCTTATTGTTGTCGGCATCCCGGAGAGCCTCTTCGTAGACGTGAAGGAAACCCAGCTTGCTCGGGATCGTCACCTGGGTGTCCGGATCCTGGGACACGATATAAACCTGTTGGTTGACCTTGCCGAGGATGTCCACCGCCCGCTGGGTGTACGAGGACAGGAACACGGTCTCGTGGAAGATCCCGTATGGCAGCTTCTGCCCCGGCTGCCAGCCTCTTTCGTTCCTGGCGACGGCCTGCGCCTTCTCGGCGCTCGTCAGTCGCATGTACGCCCTGCGCACTTCCTCCATCGAGGCCGGTCGGCCCTCGGTCTTGTGCCGCCATGAGGGGGTCCACGCGAAACCGAACGCCGCGACGAGGAGCTTGGCCGGCCGTTTGATCCTTCGCACCGCGTTGCCGACCTCGGCCTTGGCCTCGCGGTCCTTCGCCGGCTCCAGATGCTCGAATGTGTTGACCCCGATCACGACGGCCGTTTGTGCCGCCGTCAGGTTGTCCGCGCCCTTCCCCTTCCATGCGTCTACGCGATATCGGGCCGCGATATCGGGCCTCACCTCGCCCGGTGTCGCCGCCATGTTGACGACGAAACCGGTCATCGGATCGCGGCGGTGCATCGGGATGCGAATCGGGCGGAGTGTATCGATCACCGCGGGCAGCCTGATCACCCTCACAGGTGCTTCGGCCTTGCCGATCTCGTAGGGGAATCTCTTCTCGGAGAACTTCCTAGGCCTGGTTCGTTTCCTCGGGTTGATGGTCAGCGCGATGTAGTACGAGTCTCCGGACTCGTGTACCAACCGGATACTGGTCAGGCGGTGCCGTCTCTTGATCTCCGGGAGTCCGCGCCGCACGCTCTCCACCGTCGCCGACTCCGCCTGGAGGAGCCGTGTGGCCTCGCGGAGCGCGGCGTCCAAGGCACGCTGCCTGGCCTTATCGGAGCGCCGGTCGCGGCGGGGGTCCTTGCCGCGGTCGGGGCGTCGCCGGGGCCTGCGGCGGTCCGCCCTGCGGCGGTCGGGGCGTCGCCGCCCCGGCCTGGCGTGGTCCGCGGCCGGGCCCGGCCTCTTCGGCCGCGGCTTGGGCTTGGGACGCTTGCGCTTCTTCAGGGCGGACTTGAGCTTGGCCCAGAGCTTCTTGACCAGGGCGGCGATCTTGTCGATCACCGCGTCGACGGCGCGGTTCACCGGGCGGGAGAGTTGCTGGAAGATCTGGCGGACGCGGCCGGCGATGCCGCCGATGCCGAGGAGGGCCGCCAGGGCGCCGATCAGGACCGGGATGGAGCGGGCGAGGGCGCGTTCGACCATGGCCGGGACGCCGCCGGAGCCGCCGCGGGCGATGGCGATGACCGCGTCCAGGACGGCGTTGACGAACTCGATGATCTGCCGGGCCTGGGTGACGACGAAGCGGACGATGTCGATGATGAGCTTGACCGCGCGGACGAAGGCCGAGGCGGGGTTGAGCAGGGACAGGATCCAGGTGATCCCGGCGATGAGGATGGTCGGGGTCAGGTACTGGACCAGGCGGCCGATCAGGTCCTTCTTCAGGTCGCCGACCCGGGCCCTCAGCTCCTGCCACATCCCGGCCACGCCCTGTCGTTTGACCTGGACGAGCAGGGGGACGCTGGCTTCGGCGGCGGTGACGGCCTGGTCGGGGACCTTGCGGGTGAGGCGGGCGCGGATGTTGGACCAGCTCAGCCCGAGCAGCCCGGCGATCATCAGCAGGATGCCGCGCACGTCGAACCGGGCGGGGATCTGCAGGCCGGCCGACCCGGCGGTGCCCAGCAGCCAGCCCAGCACCCCCTGCTTGAGATGGGTGCCCGCGTTGCGCATGAACTGCCGCAGCCCCGCGCCGACCGCCCTCACCAGGTTGCCGAGGAAGCCGATCGGGTCGGCCAGGATGAGCATCACCGCCTGGGCGGCCTTGGCGAGCACCCCCAGCAGCAGCCGCTTGAGCTCCATGATCGTCTCGATGGCCCCGGCGACGGCGTCCGCGGCCTTGGACACCAGGCCCTTGTTCTTCTCCTTCTCCGCGGCGATCTCGGCGTCCACGGCCTTGACCGCGTCGGTGTACCGGGTGGCCAGGGTGTCGACCAGCTCGGTGCCCTTGTCGTTGACGGTGTCGGCGAGCTCCTCGAACCTGCCGGCGAACTCGGAGGCCGCCTCCCGGCCGATGGCCCGCAGGTCCTTGGGCAGCCGGTCCACCGCGGCCCGCAGATCCTCGCGGCCGTCGGCGATGCGCTTCTTGGCGCGATGCAGCTCGCGTTCCACGGTGTCGGCGATGCCGGCGATGACCTGGCGCATCGCGGTCAGGTAGTTCGCCTTGGCCCGCTCGTAGATGCGGTTGGCCTCCTCGGGCAGGTCCGCGAACAGGTCGCGCACCCAGCGGGCCTTGCCGGCCAGGCCGGAGTACCGCTCGTCCTTGTAGCGGCGCATGCCTTCGGTGTGCTCGGCCGTGAACCGGTCCCTGGCCTGCTTCTCACCGGTGGTGAACTGCCGGTCGACGGCCTTGTCCAGATCCGACAGGATCTTCTCGACGTCGGTCTTGGTCTGGTCGAACACCTTCTGCAGCAGCGCGGTGACCTGGGTCCGCCTGTCCTCGTCCCGGCCTTTGGCGCCCTGCTTCCCGGCGCCGACCCGCCGGCCGGTCGCCATCCGCGTGCCGTGCATGGACGCCATCGCGGCCGCGCCGGTACCGGCCGCCGCCGTCCTGACCTGCTTGATCTGCCGCGATTCCGTGCCGCGCAGCCGCGTCGGCGCGGTCTCGGCGTGTGCCTCCATCGCCTTCTTGTCGCGCACCGCCTTGTCGAACGACGGCTCGCGCGCGTTCTTGAACGACAGCTGCCGCTCGGTCACCCGCGCCTCGGCCATCTGCCGGTTCACCCGGGCGGGCCCGTCGGACATGTCGGTGGCCGAGGCCGGCAGCGCGTCCGGCACGGCCTGATCCGGGTCGGGCGCGCCCGGCCTGCCCGGCACCCGGTCGGGGACCAGCGGCACGACCTTCTTGGCGTCCGGCGCGGGTTCCGGCACCTGCGCCGTGGTCTGGGCGATCTCTCGCGCCGAGGCGTCCTTGCCCGCGCCCACCTCGCCCTGGACCTCGGCCTTGACCTCCTCGGCCTTGCCGGAGTCGCCGAACTTGTCCGCCTCGTCCAGGTTCTTGGGGGCCCGCTTGGCGATCGCTTCTTCGACCGCCTTGATGAACGCGGCCTTGTCGAACTCCTTGGGCTGCGCGGCGTCCATGTCCTCGGCGTGCGCCGCCTTGCCCCGCGCCTCCCGGTCGTCCGCGGGTGGCACCGCCGCCGCCTGCGCCGCACCCGCCTCCACCGCCGCCGGCGGGTGACTGGACCCCACCGCCCTCTTCTTGGCGGAGACGTCCTTCTTCAGCGCCTGGAACTTGGGGTCGGCGCCGGGGGAGCGGCGCCCCGTCGCTTCCTTCGACCGATCGGGCCGCTCCGCCGTGGACCGGCCGGCGTCGGCCAGGTCGCCGGCCTCGGGGCCGGGCGCGGACGGCGCCTTCCCCTTCGGTCGGGGCGGCGGAGCCTGAGCCGGCTTAGGAGACGCGGTGGCGGCCTGGACCGCGACCGCCTTGTTCCCGACGAGGCTCTGCCCGGCCAGCAGCATCCCGGGCCATCGCGGCTCGGCCCCGCCCGGTGGCCCGCCCAGCGCCGTCGCCATCGCCGCGTTGCCCACCACGGGCTGCGCGCGTCCCATGTCGTCCGGTGTCCGCCCCGCCCCGTTCGCGGGCGCCGTGCGATGTGCGCCGGAGACGGGAGCCGTGGTCGTCGCGGGCCGTGGCGGCGTGCGAACCTTCACTGGAAGTGGCATCCGACGCTCGCCCTCCTCGCCAGGCGCCAAGATCGTGCCTTCGGAGCAGGATGGCAGCCGGCGCATCGCGGGTTCGCGATCACGGCGTCACTCCCGCGTCACCGGCGCGTCATGGGTCCGCCGGAACGCCGAACGGCCGTCACGCGCAAGATGCGTCTTACGCGCGACGGCCGCGGGGCCCGTTCACCGGACGAGCGGGACGATCGTCAGCGGCCGAGTTTGACGATCTTCTCCAGGTCGGCGGCGGAGTAGTCGCGGCCGGCGGCGGCGGTGGCGAAGTGTTCGACGCGGAGGCTGGTGCCCTTGATGGGGCCGCCGTCGAGGCGGTCGGCGTGGTAGGCGTCCAGGAGGTTCTGGGCCTCGACGGTGGCCTCGGCGAAGCGGGTGAGCGGGTCGGCGCCGCGGGCCAGGACGTCGCCCATGGCGCGGGTCATCACGTCCTGGTTGCCGGCGAAGTCGCCGAACTGGGCGCCCTCCGACAGCGGGACGTCGCCGGAGCCCGCCGCCCGCGTCGCGCCGGCGGGGAAGCTCAGGACGTGGTCGCTGGCCACCCGGTGGTAGGGGTGCTGCTCGAACCAGCCCTCCTGCTCCAGGACGGCGTGCGACGCGTGGGTGAGCGGCATGAAGCTGTTGGCCTTGTGCCGGTCGGCGGCGACGCGCGGGCTGTGCAGGTACATCAGGAAGGCCAGCGCGCCGTCCTCGGCCTCGTCGCCGAGCCCGTCCTTGAGGAAGATGGACGTGCCCGCGACCGCGTTGCCGACGTAGGGGACGTCGGCGTTGTACGGCATGAGGCCGACCTCGATGTCGAAGCCGTTGGCCTTGGCCGCCTGGACCATGTAGTTGACGTCGTTGGAGGAGGTGATGCGGAACACGACCTCCTGCTCGGCGAACGCCTTGAACGTGCCGGCCCAGTCGGGGATGCGGTCGGTGTAGAGGTAGTGGCCGTCCCGGTGGAGGCGGCGCCACCACTCGACCCACGTCATCATCGCCTCGGAGGTCAGGTCCACGGTGGTGGCCCGGCCCTGCCTGCCGTTGTGGTTGTCCACCAGCAGACCGCCCTGCGTGGCCAGGGCCTGCTGGAAGAACGTGCCGTGGTTGGACCAGCCGATCGGGTACGCCGGGCGGCTCGGGCTCTTGGCGATCGCGCGGCACGCCGCGTCCAGCTCGTCCCACGTGCGGGGCAGCTCGGACAGGCCGCACGCGCGCAGCAGGTTCTTGTTGGCGTAGATGAGGCTGGTCGTGCCGACCGACGGCATCGAGATGAGCTCGCCGCCGAGGCTGTAGTAGTCGCGCAGCGGCTTGAGGATGTCGTCCAGGACGACGGTCTCACCGAGGATCTCGGTGCGGCCGCGCACGGCCCGCTCCAGCGAGGTGAACGTCGGGGTGCCGTCGCCGTTGAGCATGTCCCGCGCGCCCTCGGCGGTGTAGAAGTAGAACTCGGCGAGCGCGGGCGCGCGCCCTTCCGCGGCCGCCTCGGCGACCTTCTGCGGGAACGTCCAGAAATCCTGGCCGACGACCTTCACGTGGTATTCGGGGTGCAGCCTCTCGAAATCGGCCGCCTGCTCGTACCACCGGTCCATCCAGCCCGGAAAGGTGAGGTCGGGGACCCAGACTTCGATGACGATCCTGTTCTTCACTCGTTCCTCCTGAATTTCAGGGCATGGCGTCCCGATCGTGCACGCGACGAAGTCGTCCGCCGGAATATCTCGGCCTGTCCTGTCAGATGGCCCGGGGCATGCGCCCGACCAGGTCAGGGCGCGCCACGATGCACCCTCGAATGCTTTCTCACGGCGTGGCGCCGGGCATCTCCGCGATTGCTGTGTCGGCGCATTCGAAAAGATGCGCCGCCGGAGGCGCCGATGTGAGGCTGACTGGCATGGCACGGTGTGGCGCGACGCCCGCGTGCGGCCCGGAGTCGGTGGACCATCGCGAGACCAAAGGACCTGTGGCAATGACGGTTATCACGAACGTTCGCGAGCGGGCGGTCGCCGCGCCGCCCGAGCCCGGCCTGACGCCCGAGGAGATCATCGCGCGGGCCGAGGCGATCGCGCCCACCTTGGTCGCGCGCCAGGCGGAGACCGAGGCGCGCACCTACTACGCCCAGGACACCCACGAGCTGTTCGCCGAGGCGGGCCTCTACCGCATCCTCGTCCCGAAGCGGTACGGCGGGTACGAGTTCGGCGTCGACACCTTCTTCCGCGTGGTCATGACGCTGGCCCGCGGCTGCCCGTCCACGGGCTGGATGTACTGCCTGGGCGCGGCGCACGCGCTGGCCGTGGCCACGCTGTTCGGCGAGCGGGCCCAGGACGAGATCTTCGACGGCGACTTCATCTGCCCGGCCACGATCATGCCGAGCGGCACCGCGGAGCGCACCGAGGACGGCGACTGGATCATCAACGGGACGTGGGCCTACTGCTCCGGCTCCCCGTACGCGACGCACTTCGTCGGGCACACGCTGGTCGCGCCCGAGGAGGGCGCCGAGCCGGTCCCCATGCTGTTCATCGTGCCGAGCTCGCAGTTTCGGCGGCTGGACGACTGGGGCGGCCAGCTCGGGCTGAAGGGCAGCGGCTCCCACAGCATTAAGATCGAGAACGCCCGCATCCCTGACCACTTCACGATCAAGTCGCACATCAGCCAGTTCGACGTCAGCGGCGGCACGCCGGGCCTGACGCTGCACGGCAACCCCCAGTACGGCGGCGGCCCGCTCAGCATCATGATCCTGGAAAGCGCGGTGCTGGCGGCCGGCATCGCGCACGGCGCCCTCGACGCCTACGAGGACCTGATGCGCGCCAGGACCACCTCCTTCCCGCCGATCACCGGCCGCACCGAGAACCCCGACTTCCAGTTCTGGTACGGCCAGGCGGCCGGCATGCTCGCCACCGCGGAGGCGGCCGTGCTGAACGCGCTGCAGCAGTGGAAGGACGCCTGCGCGCGTGGCCCGGAGGCGTTCACCCCCGAGCTGGAGCTGCGCATCGCCGGGATCGGCCGCGAGGTCGTGCGCCTGAGCTGGGACGCCGTCCAGCGCTACCTGTTCCCGACCGCCGGGTCCAGCTCGGTGCGCGTCGGCGAGCGCGTCGAGCGGGTGTGGCGCGACCTGTCCACCATGCACAGCCACGCCGGCGTCGCGATCTATCTGAACGGCCTGGCCCCCCGCGAGTACGCGATGGCGCGGTTCGGCATCGAGGCGCACCACTGACGCGCCCCCGGACCGGCGACCGCACGAGCCCGCCCGCACCCCCGGGCAGGGCTCCTCGCCCCCACGCCGGCCGCGCTCCGCGACGGAGCGCGGCCGGCGTTTCTTTTCCCAGGGAAATGACGGCGGCGGTTTCCCGATTCCGCCCGGCGAAATACGGCGCCGCGCATATGGGCGGGCCCGCCGCGGACCGCAGCATTCCAGGAGATGCGGCGCTCCCGGCCCGCGCGTGACCATGTAACGGTGAGGATGAAGCATTCCGGTCGAATCGAATCCGGACGGAAAAGCCACCGCGGAAACAGCGGGCCGTTCGCCCTCCGCTGACGCGGGGCGAAATCAGGAAAAGCATCCCTCACGCGACCGCCTGTTTCTCAGGAGCCCGCCTCCGCGCGGTCGCCGGAAGGCGAAAGGGAACACGAGTGACTGAGGCGTCTCGCGCACGCGGGTCCGGGACACGGCGCGCGGTTACCTCCTGCGCGCAGGACGGGCTGTGGTTCCTCCACGGCACCGCGCCGTGCGCCCCCGCGTACACCGTCGGCCGGGCCTACCGGGTGACCGGCGAGCTCCAGGTGCCGGCGCTGCGGGCGGCCTGGCGCGCGGTGGTCCGCCGCCACGAGAGCCTGCGCACGACCCTCGTCGAGGAGTCCGGGCGGCCGGTCCAGGAGATCGCCCCCGAGTGCGACCCCCGCGCGTTCGCCGACCTCGGCGCGGCGGCGGGCCCCGACCCGGACGCGACGGCCGCCCGCCTGTACGCGCGCATGGCCTCCGAGCCGCTGGACCTGGCGGCCGGGCCGCTCGCCCGCCTGGGCGTCGCGCGGCTCGGCGCGGACGAGCACCTGGTCCTGATCCTGCTCCACCGGGCGGTCGCCGACGACGCCTCGATGGCGATCGTCGTGGAGGAGCTGTCGGCCTGCTACGCGGCCGCGACCGCCTGCCGTCCCGCCGGGTCGGCCAGCCCCGCGCTGCCGCCCCGGTACGCCGACCATGCCCGAGAGGAGCGCGTACGGCTCGCCGCGCCGGGCCTGGGCGAGCGGTTGGATCGGGCGGCGGCCGAGCTGACCCCGCACCCCTCCCCGGCCGTCCCCCCGCCCGACCGGCCCCGCCGCGTCGTCCCCGAGTACGAGGGCGGCGCCGCGCGGTTCCACTGGGGCGCCGAGCTGGCCGGCCCGGTGCGGGAACTGGCGGAAGCGGAGGGCGTGCCGCCGTACGCCGTCCCGCTCGCGGCCTTCCAGGCGCTGCTCGCGCGGTACGCCGGCGAGGATCGGGTGGCCGTCGGGGTCCCCGTCGCCACGCGCCCGCCCGGGTTCGAGCGGGCGGTGGGGTGCTTCGAGAACCTCGTCGTGGTCTGTACGGACCTGTCCGGCCGGCCGTCCTTCCGTGACCTGCTCGGCCGGGCGGCCAGGAGCGCCGAGGCGGCCTTCGCCCGGCGCGACGTCCCCTTCGACCGGCTGGTCCGGGCGCTCGGCCCCGACCGGGAGGCCGGCCGCGTCCCCTTCTGCGATGTCCTGGTCGCCTTCGAGGCGCCCGAGCCGGTGCCCGACCTGCCCGGCGCCGTCGTGCGCCGCCTGCGGGTCGAGGACGCCTACGTCCGCGCCGACCTCGCCCTGACCCTGGGCGAGGCGGCGACGGGCTCGCTGGCCTACCGGACGGCCCTGTACGACGACACGACGGCGCGGCTCGTGCTGCGCCACCTGCGCACCTTGCTGAGCGCCGCGCTGCGCGACCCGGACGCGCCGGTGGACGCGCTGCCGCTGGAGACCCCCGAGCGGGCCCGCCTCGCGGTGCGCGCCGCCGATGGCGTCACCGGGACCGCGGCCCCTGACCTGCCCGTCCACGAGCTCGTCCGCCTGCGCGCCCGCCGCGACCCGTCCGCACCGGCGCTGTCCTGGGACGGCGAGGTCGTCTCCTACGGCGAGCTGGACCGGTGGGCGGGGCGGGTGGCCGCGGCGCTCGGCGCGCCGGACGGCGTCGCGGGCAGGCCCGTCGCCGTCCGGGCCGCCTCCGGCCCCCGCCAGATCGCCGCGTCGCTCGGCGTGCTGCGCGCCGGGGGGCGGCTGGTCTGCCTCGGGACCGGCGACGTGGGGGAGCGGGGCCGCATGGTGCTCGGCGACGTGCGCCCGGCCGTCCTCGCGCTCGACGGCGACCCGGACGGCGACGCGCTCGCCGCCTGGTACCGCGACGAGCTGGGCGGCACGGTGCTGGACCTGACCGCGGCCGGCCGGGAACCGGCGTCCGGCCCACCACGAGACCCGGCCGCCGCGGCGGTCCCCGGCCCGCCGGAGACCCCGGCGCCGGCCCCCTCCCGGCTGGATGAGGCGGCGTACGTCACCTACACCTCCGGGTCCACCGGCAGGCCGAAGGGGATCGCCCAGACGCACGCCACGTTCGCGCAGTTCGTCACCTGGTTCGCGGACGAGTTCCGCATGGGCCCGGGCGCGCGCGTGGCGCAGTGGGCGGCGCCGGGGTACGACGCGAGCCTGGTGGAGGCGTTCTCCGCGCTCACCGCCGGGGCCACGCTCTGCACCGTCCCCGACAAGATCCGGGCGAACCCCGACAAGGTCGTCGAATGGCTCGCCGATCAGCGGATCACCCTCTTCCAGACCGTCCCGAGCTTCGCACGGCAACTGCTCGGGCTGATCGAACGGCGCGGCCCCGCCGAGCCGCCCCTGGCCCTGGACCACCTCCTTCTGGCCGGGGAGCCGCTGCCGGGAGAACTGGCCGGCGCGCTGCGCGCCGCGCTGCCCGGCGTGCGGCTGGTCAACCTCTACGGGCCCACCGAGTCGATCCTCGCCACCTGGCACGAGATCACGGGCCCGGTGCGGGGGATCGCGCCGATCGGCGGATCCATCCCGGGACGGCAGGTGCTGGTGCTCGACGACCGGGACCGCCCGTGCCCGGCCGGCGTCACCGGGCAGATCGTCATCATCGGTCCCTACGTGACGTCCGGCTACGTCGGCGCCGCGGCCGGGGACCGGGCCTCCTTCCAGCCGGTTCCGGCCATCCCGGAGCTCGCGCTGGACGGCGGGCACTGCTACCGGACGGGAGACCTGGGCCGCCGCCGCTGGGACGGATCCCTGGAGTTCGGCGGGCGCAGGGACTTCCAGATCAAGTTCAACGGCGTCCGGGTCGAGCTCACCGACATCGAGACGGCGCTGGCCGCCGAGGAGTCGGTGGCCGACTGCGCGGTGGTCCCGGTCGCCGACACCCACGGCCTGGTGACCCGCCTGGTGGCGTACGTCGTGCCACGGCCGGGGGCCGAGGAGCCGGGACCCTGGCGCGCCGCGCTGCGCAGGCGGTTCGGCGGATCCGCGCTCCCCGTCTCCTTCAAGATCGTGGACGGGCTTCCCCGCAACGCCGGCGGCAAGGTGGACCGGCGCGGGCTTCCCCGCCCCGGCTCCTCGCCCGCGGGCGCCGCGGGAACGCGGCGGACGCGGGTGGAGCGGGAAATGGCCGCGCTCTGGTCGGAACTGCTGGGCGGCGATCCGAGCGCCCCGGACGATGGCGTCCGTTTCTCGGGCGACACCTTTTTCTCGGCGGGCGGGCATTCGCTGCTCGTCCCCGTGCTGCTGCGCCGGATTCGCGAGCGTTTCGGAACGGCGGTGTCGCTGCCCGAGTACCACGCGAACCCTACATTCGTCGGCCTTTCCGCCCTGGTCGACGCGCAGATTCCTTCAGTAAAAGCGGCAAGCGCCATCATGATGGGGTGAGAGAAACGTGACTCTGGTCGACACCGAAGTTTCCGTTGATTTCGACGGCGAGACCTTGGACATTCCGCGGATCAGGCGGGTCGCCGAGAACGGCGCGCACGTCACCGTGTCCTCCGGGGCGCTGGCCCGCGCCGCGGCGAGCCGGCGGGTCTTCGAGGACACCGTCCGGCAGGGCCTGCCCGTCTACGGGGTCACCACCGGGTACGGCGAGATGATCTACATGCTGGTGGACACCTCCAAGGAGGTGGAGCTCCAGACCAACCTGGTGCGCAGCCACAGCGCCGGCGTGGGCCCGCTGTTCGCCGAGGACGAGGCCAGGGCCATCCTCGCGGCCCGCCTGAACGCCCTGGCCAAGGGCTACTCGGCGGTGCGCCCCGAGCTGCTGGAACGCCTCGCGCTCTACCTGAACCTGGGGATCACCCCGGCGATCCCGGAGATCGGCTCCCTGGGCGCGAGCGGCGACCTGGCCACGCTCGCGCACATCGCCGTCACCGTCATCGGCGAGGGCTACGTGCTGCGCGACGGCCGCCGCGTCGAGACCGGCGCGGTGCTGCGCGAGCACGGCATCGAGCCGCTGGAGCTGCGCTTCAAGGAGGGCCTGGCGCTGATCAACGGCACCTCCGGCATGACGGGCCTCGGCTCGCTGGTGGTCGGCCGCGCGCTGGACCAGATCCGCCAGGCCGAGATCGTCACCGCCCTGGTCGTGGAGACCCTGCGCGGCTCGACCAGCCCGTTCCTGCCGGAGGGCCACGACATCGCCCGTCCGCACGGCGGCCAGATCGACACCGCCGCCAACATGCGCGCGCTCATGCGCGGCAGCGGCGTCGCCGTCGAGCACGCCGAGCTGCGCCGGCAGGCCCAGGAGCAGCGCTCCGACGACGGCGTCTCGCGCACCGAGGTCTACCTGCAGAAGGCGTACACGCTGCGCGCCATCCCGCAGGTCGTCGGCGCGGTCAGGGACACCCTGTACCACGCGACCGAGAAGCTGCAGATCGAGCTGAACTCCTCCAACGACAACCCGCTGTTCTTCGAGGGCCAGGAGATCTTCCACGGCGCCAACTTCCACGGCCAGCCGATCGCGTTCGCGATGGACTACGTCACGATCGCGCTCACCCAGCTCGGCGTGTTCTCCGAGCGCCGCACCAACCGCCTGCTCAACCGCCACCTGAGCGACGGCCTTCCCGAGTTCCTCGTGCAGGGCGACCCCGGCCTCAACAGCGGCTTCGCCGGCGCGCAGTACCCGGCGACCGCGCTGGTGGCGGAGAACAGGACCATCGGCCCGGCCAGCACCCAGAGCGTCCCGTCCAACGGCGACAACCAGGACGTGGTCAGCATGGGCCTCATCTCGGCCCGCAACGCCCGCCGGGTGCTGAACAACAACACCAGGATCCTCGCCGTCGAGTTCCTGGCCGCGGCCCAGGCCGTCGACCTGTCGGGCCGCTACGAGGGCCTCAGCCAGGCGGGCAAGGCCACCTACGACCTGGTCCGCTCGCTGGTGCCGACCCTGGAGCAGGACCGCTACATGTCCGACGACCTGGAGACGGTGGCCGCCGCGATCGCGCGCGGCGACTTCGTCCGGGCCGTCGAGGGCGCCGGCGTCGAGCTGCGCTGACCCCGCCACGAGGACGACGCCTTCCCGGGACCGCGCTCCCGGGAAGGCGTTCCTCTTCCGCCGGGAAATGCGCCCGCGATTCGGCAACGTGGAAGAACCCATTTCTCCGGCGGCGTAGTTGAATAACCGGTATGACGGCCCGCGCGGCGTTTCCCGCCGGCCGCGCGGGCGCCGTCGATTCACCGGAAAGAAACGCGGCGCCGCCCCGCGAAATCGAGCAGCCGTGCGGCGCCGCGAGCGTGCTTCCGCGGTCCGATCCCGCGCAGGCGGACCTGAAAGGGGTTCGAGGCCTCATGAGCATTTCTGAGACGATCGACGCGCCGGAGACGACGCGGATTCCGCTGTCCTTCAACCAGGAATTCCTGTGCATGTTCGACACGGGCGGCGACGACGGGCCCTTCGGCTCGCACTACAACATCGTGTACGGCTGGCGGCTCGAAGGCCGCCTGGACGTCGAGGCGCTGCGCGAGGCGCTGAACGACGTCGTGGCCCGGCACGAGGCGCTGCGCACCTCCATCGAGACCGACGAGCACGGCCGGTACCAGAAGGTGCTGCCGCCGGCGCCGGTCTCGCTGGAGGTGCGCGACCTGTCCGGCACCGACCCGGTGGACCGCGACCGCATCGCCGGCGAACTGGTCAACGAGGCCGAGGCGGGGGCGTACGGCATCGAGGAGATGCCGCTGCTGCGCGGCGTCCTCGGCCGGTTCGACGCCCGGGACGCGGCGCTGGTGCTCATCGCGCACCACTCCGCCGTCGACGAGTGGTCCATGCGGCTGCTCATGCGCGACCTCGCCCTCTGCTACGCGGCGCGCCGGGGCCAGGACGCGCCCGCGCTGCCCGAGGTGCACCAGTACCAGGAGTTCGCCCGCTGGCAGCTCGACACGCTCGCCGGCGGCGGCAAGGCCCGCGCCTACTGGCGCGAGAAGCTGAGCGGGGCCCAGGTCTCGGCGACGCGCACCGACCATCCGCGCTCGGAGAACCGGCCGAAGACCACCTCCTGGCACCGGTTCGCCATCGGCAAGGACACCACCGCGGGCATCCTCAAGCTGTCCAGGACGACCCGCAGCTCGCCGTTCATGATCCTCCTCGCCGGGTACAGCGTGCTGCTCGGCAAGGTGAACGACTCCACCGACATCGTCGTGCCGACGTTCGCCTCCGGCCGGGGGCAGGCGCGGTTCCACGACACCGTGGGCTCCTTCTTCAACTTCATGCCGCTGCGCACCGACCTGTCCGGCGCCGGCACCTTCCGCGAGGTGGTGAAGCGCGTCCGCGCGACGTGCATGGAGGCCTACTCCAACGACATCCCCTTCGCGCAGGTGCTGGAGGAGGTCCCGGCCCTCATGGCGCCGCTCGGCGAGGACGACCGCGCCGTGGCCGCCTTCCAGGTGTTCCGCTCCCCGTTCGCGAGCGACCGCGAGGTGGCGGGCGACCTGGAGTACGCGGAGATCCCGCGCCGGATCGACCAGCCGGTGGGCGGGGACGTCCCCGACGGCGCGCTGTGGCAGCTCGAGATCGACTCCTCCGGGGAGATCCTCGCGACGCTGGGGTTCAACAGCAACCTCTTCGACGAGAGCACCTTCACCGCGCAGGCCGCCGAGTTCACCCGGCTGCTGCGGGCGGCGATCGCCGACCCCGACGCGCCCCTGAGCTGAGAAGACACCGCCCACACCGGAACGACACGCCTTGCCGGCACATAGGAGGACCCAATGAGCAGCGGCCACACCGGGGACCTGGCGACCCAGGACATCCAGGAGAAGGTCGAGAAGATCTGGAACGACGTGCTCGCGGTGCGCGTCGGCGAGGAGAACGCGACGTTCTTCGAGCTGAACGGCGAGTCGATCGCGGCCACCCGCATCGCCTCGCGCGTCGGCGACGAGATCGGCGTCGAGATCGAGGTCGCCGACATCTTCGAGGACGACCCCACCCTCGCCCAGTTCACCCGCACGATCCTGGCGAAGGCGAGCACCGTCTCCCGCGCCTGAACCACCCCACGGCGTCGTGACCATCCCGGCGCCACACCACCGAAGCCCCTGGCGCGGGACCACTCCCGCCCAGGGGCTTCGTCATGCCTGTGGCCGTGTGGCGCGTCGCGCCGCCGGGACGGCCATGAGGGGCCGGCTAGGCGATGGAGCCGGTCCAGTAGGCCTCGGCCTTGCGGTAGACCGCGTAGGTGTCGCTGTTGAAGTAAGGGGAGACGCCGGTGTCGAACCGGTCGTCGCCGTCGGTGTCGGAGACGCTCATCGTGATGCCGTTGAGATAGCCGGTACGGGTGTCGCTCGCGTAGTCGGTCAGCCACGAGGAACCGAGGGAACCGTCGCCGGTGAACGGGGAGTCCACGCCGACGGGCCGGTCCGCGAGCGGGTTCGTGACGTTCATCGTGAACGTCGGTCCGGTCGAGCGTTCGAGGGTGTCGCCCGTGTAGGGCAGGCTGCCGTCGGGGTTCGGGCCGGCCGGATAGCCGAAGACGTCGACCGCGGGCGCGAGCGGCCGGTTGAACGCGAGCCCCTGGCCGCCGGTGTTGTCGGCCAGCCGTCCGGCATTGGTCAGCGTGTCCGGGGAGGAGAAGACGACACCGCTGTACACGTTGACGAAGGCGTAGTCGCGGTCGTGGTCGCGGACGTCGTCGAAATCATAGTGAGTGACGCCCTGCTTCCCGACGTACAGGCCGAACGGGGTCGTGCCGTCGGTGTAGCCGGGGACGAAGACCCACTTGGTGAGCGGGCCGGCCGGGGCTTCGATGTCCAGCAGGCAGTGACCCGCCGTCGCGACGACGTTCCGGTAGCGCCCCTGCACGGCGGTGCCGGTGCACCAGTGCGGCTGGAGGTCACTGCCGATGAAGAACACCTTGCCCGAGGTGGTGGGAACCGACCCCTCCGGCGAGGACGGCCCCTCCACCGGCGGGACGGAAACCGGGGGGCCGTCCGGAACGATGTCCGTGGACAGGCGCTCCCCGTCGGCCGCCGTCCGCACGGTGTACGGCGTGGCGTTCCTCAGATTGGCGGCTCCGTCGGCGAGCCAGAACCTCGCGACCTCCTGGGCCGCCGCCGTCGTGCGGGACAACGGGACCACCAGTACGGCCGCGGCCTCCGCCGGCGCGGCGACGATGGCGGAACTCAACACGCTCAAGCCGGTGCCTAACGCGATCAGTGCACGCCTCAAAGTCGATCTCCCGTCCGGTTCTGGGTGCCTTCGCGCCCGGTCAGCGTGGAGAGCCGGCCGATCAACGGAAACGGCCGGCGAGCAGGGAGATCGTAACCGCGCCCGGGGCCCTCGTCCTAGATGTTTTTAGATCACGTGTTCGATACAAGTCCCCGTGGAGCGCCGACAGCCACCCGGGGGTGCCTGGTGGCTGTCGGGGGAAGGAGGGTCAGGCGGTGAAGGGGGAGGCGCCGCCGATGTGGCGGAGGTGGTCGAAGGAGGAGAGGTCGGGGACGGTCCAGCCGTCCAGGTCGTACTCGTCGAGGCACTGCTGGACGAAGTCCTTGTAGCCGTCGATCTGGCCGTTGCCGAGCTGGTGGTTCAGCAGTTCCACGCGGGTGTTCTCGTGGTTGCCGGCGTAGTTGCGCTCGTACAGCTCGTGGCGCCCGCCGAACTCGGTGCCGACCGCGTCCCAGAGGAGCTTCATCACCTTGATGCGCTCGACGGCGTCGCTGCCGTCCGAGCCGCGGATGTACTTGTCCAGGTACGGCCGGATGTCGGGGTTCTTGAAGTCCTCGGCGCTGGAGTTGATGTAGATCAGGCCGCTGGCGATGTCCTGCTGGATGATCTCCTTGACCCGCGGGTAGCCGACCTGCAGGAACCACCGGTACGCCAGCCCGTAGGCCGGGTTCGGCAGCAGGGCGCCGTCCTTCCACTCCACCGGGTTGCGCGCGGCGGCGTCGGAGAAGGCCCAGAACAGGTTGCGCCAGGCCAGGACCTCGCCGATGCGGGTCTGGACGCCGCGGAAGTCCTTGGTGCCGGTCATCTCGGTGGCCCGGATGAGCAGGCCGGCGATGAACTCCAGCTTCACGGCCAGGCGCGTGCAGCCGTGGAAGGTGAACCGCTCGACGAAGCCGGAGCGGCCGGTGAAGAGCATGGCCTTGCCGAGGTGCCCGTAGACGAAGACGTTCTCCCAGGGGATGAGCACCTTGTCCAGCACGAGGATGGTGTCGTTCTCGTCCAGCCGTGAGGACAGCGGGTAGTCGAACGGGCTGCCCATCACGGTCGCGTTGGCCGTGTACGACGGGCGGCAGATCAGCTTCATGCCGGGCGCGCCCATGGGCACGGTGGCGACGAGCGCGAACTTCTTGTCCTTGATCGGCAGGCCGTAGTGGGCGATGAAGTTGTAGTGCGTGAGCGCCGAGCCGGTGGCGACGACCTTGGCGCCGCTGACGATCAGGCCCGCGTCGGTCTCCTTCTCGACGTGGATGAACACGTCGGCGACCTCGTCCGGCGGCCGGTTGCGGTCGACGGGCGGGTGGACGATGGCGTGGTTCCAGAACAGCACCTTCTCCTGCGCCTCGCGGTACCAGCGGCGCGCGTTGTCGGAGAACGGGTCGTAGAACTCGGCGTTCGCGCCCAGCGTGCCGAGGAAGGACGCCTTGTAGTCGGGGCTGCGGCCCATCCAGCCGTAGCTCATCCGCGCCCACGCGGCGATGGCCTGCTGGTCGGCGACCAGGTCCTCCACGCTGTGCGGCGTGGTGAAGAAGCGGTGGGTGTAGCCGTCGCTTCCGGTGTCGGTCGGCTTGGTCAGCACGTCGCGGGTACGCGGGTCGTGCAGGGCGTCGTACAGCCGCGCCGTCATCCGGATGGGGTTGTGGAACGCGGGATGCGTGGTGACGTCGCGCACCCGCTCGCCGTACAGGTAGATCTCGCGGTCGTCGCGGAGGCTTTCGATGTACTCGTCACCCGTGAACGGGCGAGTCTTCGGCCGCGTGGCGGCCGCCGGGTCGCCGTTCCCCGGGCTGGTTTCCTCTACTAGCACCTCAGCTCCTCGGTGGTTCAGTGGCCGTCGAGCGTCGCCGTCCGCGGATCTCCATGCTCACCCGGGCCGTGAAATAGGGCATCTCTCACATTGCGCTTCCCGGCGCTCCGGGGCCCTCGCGCACCGCAATCCAGAAGATGCGTCTCCCGGGGGCGAATGCGACCGTTCAGTGGTGAGCATCGGCGGACGGCCATTCGGCTGCGATTGTTTTACGGCTCTGCGGCGCAATTCGCCGGCTCCCCGATGGTCCGTCGGAATTCTTTTTTCCAGGAGGAAGAGAAAATGGTGCTGACGACCGATGTTCCGACGCGGGAACAGATTCTCGCCCGGGTTCAGGAGACGCTCCCAACCCTGCGCAAGAACGCGGACTGGAACGAGGAGAACCGCCGCGTCCATGAGGAGTCCATCGAGGCCCTGGCCGAGGCCGGCGTCTTCAAGCTGAGGACGCCCATCCGCTACGGCGGCTACGAGTCCGACACCCGCACCCTCGTCGACGTCGCCAGCGCGATCGGCACGGCCGACGGCTCCACCTCGTGGGTGGCGTCGGTCTTCTGGATCCCGACCTGGATGGCCTGCCTGTTCCCCGACCACGTCCAGGACGAGGTCTTCTCGACCCCCGACGTCCGCATCTGCGGCACGCTCAGCCCGACCGCCATGGCGGTCCCGGTCGACGGCGGCATCGTCGTCAACGGCAAGTGGGGCTTCATCAGCGGCGCCCACCACAGCCAGTGGCAGGTCATCGTCACGGTCCTGGTCGCCCCCGAGGGCGAGCCGCAGCCGATGATGGCGCTGGTCCCGATGTCGGACCTTCAGGTCATCGACGACTGGCACACCTCCGGCCTCAAGGCCACCGGCAGCGTCAGCACGGCCGCCCAGGACCTGTTCATCCCCGCGGACCGCGTGCTGCACATCGGCCAGGTCCTGACGGGCCTGGGCGTCTCGGCGGCCAACGCCACCAGCGCGATCTACAACGCCCCGCTGCTCCCGGTCGCCTCGGCCTCCTCGGTCGGCGCGCTGCTGGGCATGGCCAGGGGCGCGCGGGCCGCGTTCTTCGAGCGCCTGCCCGAGCGCAAGATCACCTACACTGGCTACACCAGCCAGGCCGAGGCCCCGCTGACCCACCTGCAGGTCGCGGACGCCGAGATGAAGATCGACGAGGCGGAGTTCCACGCGCACCGCCTCGCCTCCCTGGTGGACGCCAAGGCCGCCGAGGCCGCGCAGTGGACGATGGAGCAGCGGGTCAAGGCCCGCGCCGACATGGGCGCGGTCGTCCGGCTGGCCAAGGAGGCCGTGGAGATCTACGCCTCCGCCAGCGGTGGCTCCTCCATCTACAGCCACCAGCCGATCCAGCGGTTCGCCCGCGACGTGCAGGCCGTGAACCTGCACGCGCTGATGCACCCGAACACCAACGCCGAGCTGTACGGCCGCCTGCTGTGCGGGCTCCAGCCCAACACTCTCTACGTCTGACCGCCGGCCGGGAACGGCGGCCACGCCCGCCGTCCCCGGCTTTCCCGGCATCTCCGTTCAGGGAATCCACCGAAAGGGCTTGAGTCATGGCCACACCCACCGCCGAACTGGAGAAGGCGGCCGTCGCCGCCGTCCCGTTCCGTATCGTCACCGCCTGGGCCCGTCAGGACGCCAAGGCGTTCGCCAACGTCTTCACGCCGGACGGGACCATGATCCTTCCCGGCTCCTACAACAAGGGCACGGCGGAGATCGAGGCGTTCATGGCGGACGCGTTCAAGAACAAGTACAAGGGCACCACGGTCACCGGCACGCCCCTTGACCTGCGGTTCCTCACGCCCGACACCGCGGTGATCACTACCGGGGGCGGCGTGCTGTCGCCGGGGGAGACCGTCGTCTCGGACAAGGAGGCCATCCGGGCGACCTGGGTGATCACCCGGTACGAGGGTGACTGGAAGCTCGCCGCCTACCAGAACTGCTCCCGCGACGAGGTCTGATCCGCCGCGGGCGCCCGACGGACATCGGCCCGGCGCCGCCGCCCGTGACCGGGGAGACCCGGCCGCGGGCGCGCGCCGGGCCGGTGGTACGTCCCCCGCGCGCCGGGCACGGCGCGGCGCGCTTTTCATTTCCCTGTGCGGCGGGCGCGCCGTACGAGATCGATCACACCGCGGCCACGGGGACTCCCGCGCGGGAGAAATGCCCGGCCACGGGATTTCTTCCATGTTGCTGGATGGGTCCTTACTTGTTGACGTGCGCTTTCGCGGGCGTGGAGCATTGGTGGTGTGCCAGTGCCTTGCGTGGTCCGCGGCACGTGCCGGGTGCTGGACGCCGGGCGAATCGGTCGCGCGGTCCGGTCGGCGGCACGAACCTTCCGGCGGCGGCAGGGGGCCGCGAGCCGAAGGGCCCGCCGCCGGGCCCTTCCCATGTCCGGACCGTCGCGAGGAGTGACTGATGGCGCCCATTCCCGACAGCCCGCGATCGGCGATCTCGGCGTCGCGGCCGCCGGTCCACTCGGGCGACGTGCACGCCGCGCGCGGCAGGGACGTCAGGGACGACACCGAGGTCACGACAAGCGCGGATCGCGCAGAGCGCACAGAGCACACGGAGGGCACGGAGGGCACGGAGGGCACCGCCGAGGTGCTCGGCGGTGAGGTGCACCTGGCGTACGCGCGGCGCGCCGCCTCGGGCCTCGTGACCGTGGCCGCCGGCTTCACCCCGCGCGCCGCCCGCGCCCGCGCCGAGAGGCGGGCCACCGCCCTGGACGCGCTGCACGCCATCCCCGGCTCCCGGCCCGACCCGGACGACGACGTCAGGGAACTGAGCCTGGCCGACTTCATGCCCGAGCCGCCGGCCGACATCGAGGCGCGGGTCGCCGGCATCGGCCTGCTGAGCGGCGACCGCTACGCGCTGCCCGCCGAGATCGTGTGGCTGGGCGACAGGGACGGCCGCGTCGAGCCGACCGCGGTCGGCGTGCCGGACGACGGCGAGGACGGCGCGATCGCCGACCTGCTCGCGCACGACATGGTGACCCGCTGGTGGACGAGCCCGCGCGCGCCGCTGCTGCGCGTCTCGGAGCACCTGGCGCGCCTGATCCCGGAGGGCGCCGCCGCGGCGGCGTCGTTGCTGGGACTGCGGGTCTCGGTGTTCCTGCTGCCAGGACCGGACTTCCAGATCGCGGTGGCGGGGGTGAGCGGCGACGGCGCCACGATCGCCGCCGCGGCGGCGCGCACGGCGCGCGCCGCGGTGGAGGAGGCGTTCCTGCGCGCGATCGCCGCGCGGGCGCAGCCGTGGAGCACCTTGCCCGTGGCGGACTCGCTGCGCAGGCTCACGGTGTGGCACCGCGAGAACGACTACCTGGCGTATCTGGAATGGTCGGCGCTGGAGGCCGACCCGGCGGCGGTCGAGGCGATGGGCGTGGGCGTCGCGTCGCCGAGCTGGGCGGAGATCGCCACGCGCCGGTTCGGGCACGAGCCGGTCCTGGTGACGGCGTTCGGCCACGCCGTGAAGGTGGTCTGCCCGGGAGCGGCCTGCTACCGCACCGCCCCGCCGGGCACCCCGCTGCCCTGTCCGGTGCCGTAGGAGCCGCCCGGCCCGGTGCCGTGGGACGCCGAGCCCGCAGGCGGGAGGCGGCGGGAAGAGGCGGGGTCAGAGCCCGGGCGAGAGGCGGGTCAGGGCTGGGCGGGCCGGTCGCGGTCGTGGACCAGGCGCCACAGCAGGGTGTTGAGCCGGGCGCGCTCGTCGGCGTCCAGCGGCGCCAGGAAACCGTCCAGGGCGTTCAGCATGACCGGGGCCAGCTCGTCGTGCAGCAGGGCCTGGCCTTCGCCGGTGAGTCCGATCGCGTACTTGCGCCGGTCGTCGGGGTTGCGGGCGCGTTGCACCAGGCCGAGCCTTTCCAGGCCGTCCACGACGCTGACCATTGTGGTCCTGTCGATTCCGTGAATGCGGGCCAGTTGCTGCTGGGACTGCGGGCCCATTGAATCGATGGCCGCGAGCACGATGAAATCCTTGGCGCGCAGGCCGAAGGGCTCGACCGCCGTTTCCAGGATGTCGCTGAAAAGATCGTCGGCCTTGCTCAGCAGAACGCTCGTGGAACTGGACAGGAAGGCCGGGAGGAGGACATCGGCATGCGGGGAATCAGCGCTCACGTGAATGCCTTCCGTGGGGAACTGTCCGGAAATGCGTGGCATGCCGTTATTGCTACGCCGCCATATGGCAAGAGTGTCACATGTGCTCATGTGCGACGCAACAGCGGGAGACAAACCGTCAGGATCACTGATTGACAAGTTTGCTGATGATCTGCCAAGCTACCTATTGGCGAGGGTCGAAGCGCCTTGCCCGGTGTTCACCGCCGTGTGGCGAGGAGGGTTCCCATGTCCGAAGACGGGCGCGGCGGCCCCGACGCCGGCACCACCTGGGACGAGCTGAGCGCCATCTGGGAAGAGGTGCGCGACATCGTGTCGGCGTGGGAGCAGTCCCAGCCGTCCGCGAGCGCGTGGGCCAAGCCGCCCCTGGGTCCCGAGGTCCTGTGAAGGAGGGGAAGGCATGGGCGGAACCCGGCGCGAGCCCGCGCCGGCCGCGCCGTTGCTCGCCGAGTCCACGGCCTGGCTGCTGAACGGCGCCGCGCGCGAGGTCACGCTGAGGTTCGAACGGGCGCTGCGCGGCGACGAGCTGCGCTGGCGCGACTACGGCGTGCTCGGCGTTCTGGAGGCCGCGGGCTCGCTGTCCCAGCAGGAGATCGGACGGCGCCTCGGCGTCGACCGCTCCACCATGGTGCACATCATCGACGTCCTGGAAGGGCGCGGGCTGGTGGCGCGCGGGCGCGACCGCGCCGACCGCAGGGCCTACGCCATCGAGCTCACCGAGGCCGGGCGCGCGTTCCTGCGCGACACGCTGCATCCCCTGACCGCCGAGGTCCACGAGGAGCTGATCGGCGGGCTCTCGGCCGAGGACCGCGCGCACCTGGACCGCATCCTCGCGCTGCTCGCCTCGCCCGGCGCGGGCGAGGAGCGCACGATGTGATGGTATACGAACCATCTGATGTCTGATAATTTGTGATTACACATATCCTGGGGAGGCGGGGCGGGAACCCCGGCGTCCACCCCGGGTGAGGTACATGGCCAGGAGGCGCGCCATGGACGTTTCCGTGATCGGGCTCACCGATGAGGCGGTGGAGGTCTATCGCTACTTCCTGCGAAACCCGGGCGCCGGCGTCGGCTCGATCCGGCAGGGCCTCGACCTCGACCCCGACAGCGTCGAGGCCGCCATCGACACGCTGGCCAACCTGCAGTTGATCGACCTCGCCGACCGCCACCGGGTGGTCGCCACCGAGCCCCGCATCGGCATCGAGCGACTCATCGAGGAACGCCTCAACGAGCTGAACACCGCGATCCGCCGCGTGCTCGCGGCCCGCGACGCCATCGCCGCCTTCGTCGAGGACCAGCGGCACGGCGAGAACGCCACCTCCATGCTCGACATCGAGCGCGTGGAGGGCCTGGACCGGGTCCGCCAGCGGCTGGACGACCTGGGCTTCTTCTCCTACCGGGAGACCCTGTGCCTGCACCCGGGCGGGCCGCTGTCGCCCGGGGCCATCGAGACCGCGCTGCCCCTGGACACCCGGTCCCTGCGGCGCGGCCTCGCGGTCAAGGCGGTGTACCACCCCAAGGCCCTGGACGACCCGCTGATGTCCGCGTACCTGCGTGACGTCGTGGGCCTCGGCGGCCAGATCCGCATCACCGAGGACCCCATGGACCGTATGGTGATCTTCGACCGCAGCGTCGCGGTCGTGCCGATCCACCCCAAGGAGAGCGCCAGGGGAGCCCTGCTGGTCCGCGAGGCCGGCCTGGTCTCCCAGCTCGTCACCTACTTCGACGGCGTCTGGGACGCCGCCGTCGACTTCCGCGAGTTCACCGAGCCCACCACCGACGGGCCGCTCCTCTCCGACCTCGAACGCCGGGTGCTCGCCGTGATGGCGACGGCGGACAAGGACGAGATCGCGGCCCGCGAGATCGACGTCTCGGTGCGCACCTACCGGCGCTACGTCGCCGACCTGATGGCCAGGCTCGGCGCCGTCAACCGTTTCCAGGCCGCGCTGCGCGCCAAAGAGGAGAACTGGATCTGAGCCCCCGGCTCACACCTGTGGAGACAAGGTCCGGCACGCCGCCACCTCCCACTCGCCGACCTCCGGATTGGTGAGCACGGCGGCCACTTCCTCGCGAATTCGCGCCGCCGGGAGCACGTCGGCGTACACGCGAAGCGCCATTCCCTCGCCCGTCTGCTGCAGGTCCTTGCGCCAGTTCCGCGGCAGCAGCGAGAGAATTCTGATTCCCGCGACCAGGGAATTGGGCGCGGCGTTTCCGTCCCTGCGGCGAATCGCCAGCTCGACCAGGATCGGCGCGTGCCCGGCGCCGTCGTCCTCCGCGGGGGAGGGCATGGAGTCCCAGGTCGTGCCGGGTACGGTGGCGGTCCGTGCGCTGCCCTCACCGGTGCCGGAGGGCGCGCTGACGGTTGGCGGAATTTTCGTGGGCGTCATTTCCCGATCCGTTTTCTGCGTGTGCGATGCCGGTTCTCATACGACAACTTTGGGGGGTCGGGGACCGCCCGGCCACCCGCTGCACGGGCAGCAAGTTGCCTGCCCCATAGCAGCTTGCTGCCATGGAGGACCACTTGCGCCGTGGTTTCGAAAGGCGGTCGCGCCGCGTCCCGGGCGATCAGCACACTCGGAGATGCGAGCCGGGAGCGCCAGGCATTTCACTGGTCTGGATCAGAGGAGATGATCTGATGCTGGTAAGCGTGACCGGCGGCACCGGATTCGTCGGCGCACATTCGGTCGCGGCCTTCGTCCGTGACGGCCACCGCGTCCGCATGCTCGTGCGCGACCCCGCGAAGGCCGCCCGCGTCCTCGCGCCGCTCGGCGTCGACGCCGGCGACGTCGAGCTGGTCCCGGGCGACGTCACCGACGAGCCGAGCGTGGCGCGGGCGACGCGCGGCGCCGAGGCCGTGCTGCACGCCGCCTCGGTGTACTCCTTCGACAGCAGGCGGCACGCCGAGATGCGCCGCACCAACGAGCGCGGCACCGGCGTCGTGCTCGGCGCCGCCCGCCGCGCCGGCGTCCGGCGGATCCTGCACGTCTCCAGCGTCGCCGCCCTGTTCCCCGGAACCCCCGGCCCCGGCGGGCGGGTGATCGACGCGGACTCGCCGGTCGGCCGGCCCCGCGAGACGTACATGGCGAGCAAGGCGGCCGCCGAGGCCGTCGCCCGCGCCCACCAGGAGGACGGGGCGCCCGTCGTCATCACCTATCCGCCCGCGCTGCTCGGCCCGCACGACCCGAACCTCGGCGACCAGACCTCGCGGGTGCGCGCCGTGCTGCGCGGCCTCACGCCGATGTGGCCGGGCGGCGGCTTCCCGGTCGGCGACGTGCGCGACACCGCCGAACTGCACGCCCGGTTGCTCACCGCGCCGGACGGCGTGCCCGGCAGGCACTTCGGCCCCGGCCGCTACCTCACCACCCGCGCGTACGTGGACGTGCTGCGCGAGGTCACCGGCCGCGCCCTGCCCGCGGTGTTCCTCCCGGCCGCGGCGATGCTCCCGGCGGGGGCGCTCACCGGCCTGCTGCAGCGCGTGTGGCCGTGGCACATCCCCGCCGAGTACGGCGCCATCTACACCTGCGCCTGCGCCACCCGGGTGGCCGGGCACGCCAGCACCTACGGGATCACCCCCCGGCCCGTCGCCGAGACCGCCGCCGACACGGTGCGCTGGCTGCATGAGACCGGCTGCCTGACCGCCGGTCAGGCCGGGGCGGCGGCCCGGCGGCCGGGCCTTGTGTCTGGAGGAGCGCGATGAGGGGAGAAGCCGCCATGGGCGAGCGGACCGCGACCGGCCCGGGCCTCGACCCCGCCGACGTGCCGATCGAGCCGCTGACCCCGCTCGGCCCGGTGAGCCCGCTCGACTTCGTCCCGGTCCCCGTGCCCCGCCACGAGCAGGACGGCCCCGCCAGGCCCGCCGAGACCTCCGCTCCGGCGAGCATGGCGGCGCTGCGCGAGCGGCGCGACGGCCTGCGCGACCGCATCGTCGCCGGCCGTCCCGACGGCGTCGCCCGCCAGCACGCGCTCGGCAAGCTCACCGCGCGCGAGCGCATCGACGCCCTCCTCGACGAGGACTCGTTCATCGAGCTGGACATGTACCGCCGCCACCAGGCGCACGGCCTGCGCATCGAGGAGAACCGCCCGCACACCGACGGCGTGGTCACCGGCTCGGGCACCATCCACGGCCGCCGCGTGTTCGTCTACGCCCAGGACTTCACCGTCTTCGGCGGCTCGCTCGGCGCGGCGCACGCGGCGAAGATCCACAAGGTGATGGACCTGGCCATCTCCACCGGCGCGCCGCTGATCGGCCTGCTCGACAGCGGCGGCGCCCGCATCCAGGAGGGCGTGGTCGCGCTCAGCGGATACGGCGGCATCTTCCAGCGCAGCGTGCAGGCCTCCGGCGTGATCCCGCAGATCAGCGTCGTGCTCGGCCCGTGCGCCGGGGGAGCGGCCTACACCGTCGCGCTCGCCGACTTCGCCTTCATGGTGCGCGACATCGCCCAGATGTACCTGACCGGGCCCGACGTCGTGGCGGCCGTCAGCGGCCAGCGGGTCAGCCACGCCGAGCTGGGCGGCGCCGACGTGCACGGCGGGCGGTCCGGCCTCGCGACGTTCGTGTACGACGACGAGCGGAGCTGCCTGGCCGAGGTCAGGTACCTGGTGTCGCTGCTGCCCGCCAACAACATGGAGTTCCCCCCGGCCGAGCCGCCCCGCGACGCCACCGCCGACGTGCGCCCCCGGCTGGCCGGCATCGTCCCCGTCGAGCCGAACAAGCCCTACGACATGCGGCTCGTCATGGCCGAGATCCTCGACGACGGGGACTTCATGGAGGTGCACCAGGACTGGGCGCAGAACGTCGTCTGCGCGCTCGGCCGCCTCGACGGCGAGGTGGTCGGCGTGGTCGGCAACCAGCCCATGGTGCTCGCGGGCGTGCTGGACGTCACCGCCTCCCAGAAGGCCGCGCGCTTCGTCCGGTTCTGCGATGCCTTCAACATCCCCCTGGTCACGCTCATCGACGTGCCCGGCTTCCTGCCCGGCGTCGACCAGGAGCACGCGGGCATCATCCGGCACGGCGCCAAGCTGCTGTACGCCTACTGCGAGGCCACCGTGCCGCGCGTCCACGTCATCGTCCGCAAGGCCTACGGCGGCGCGTACATCGTCATGGACTCCCGCACGATCGGCACCGACCTCTCTCTGGCGTGGCCCACCAACGAGATCGCGGTCATGGGCGCCGAGGGCGCCGTCAACGTCATCTTCCGCAAGGAACTGGCCGCCTCGATGGACCCGGCCCGGCTGCGCGCCGAGCTGGTCGCCGAGTACACCGAGCAGCTCATGCACCCGCACTACGCCGCCGAGCGCGGCCTGGTGGACGACGTCATCGACCCCGTGCAGACCCGCGCGGCGGTCGCGCGCGGGCTGGCGATGCTGCGCAACAAGCGCAGGCCCGCGCCGCAGCGCAAGCACGGCAACGTGCCGCTGTGACGCGTGGGGCGTTTATGGGGCCGCCCGCATCGGCTTTCCGCACCGCGCCATTTCCCGGCGGAAGGGAAACCCTTCCACATACCCCGTCCGGGAAAGTGAGCATATGAGAAGAAGACCCGGCGGGTCGTCCCGCCGACAATTGACGTGATTTCCCGCGCCGCACGAGAAACGCGCGGCCGGGATCCCCCGGCGCGCGATCACCCGTACGCCGGTGTACGGCCATGAACGTGGAAATCGAGGTTCGCCCCATGGCTACAGAGACCGCCCGGCTCGGTTCCGTCGATTCCGGATCGGCGCTGAACGGCCGCCATCACAAGGCCGCCCTGTACGTCTTCTCGTTCGTCGTGCTCGCCCACTGGGCCGAGCACATCGCCCAGGCGATACAGATCTACGCCCTCGGCTGGCCGCTGCCCGAGGCCCGCGGCGTGCTCGGGCTGCCCTTCCCGTGGCTCGTGAAGTCGGAGTGGATGCACTACGGCTACGCGCTGCTCATGCTCGTCGGACTGATCATGCTGCGCAAGGGCTTCACCGGCAGGTCGCGCACCTGGTGGAACATCTCGCTCGGCATCCAGGTCTGGCACCACTTCGAGCACCTGCTGTTGCTCCTGCAGGCGATCACCGGCAACAACCTGGCCGGCAAGCCCGTCCCGACGAGCATCATCCAGCTCCTGGTCCCGCGCGTGGAGCTGCACCTGTTCTACAACACCGTCGTCTTCATCCCCATGGTCGTGGCCATGGTGCTCCACCTGCGCCCGAACGCGGCCGAGCGCGCCGAGGCGAGGTGCAGCTGCGCCCTGCCCGTGCCGGCGCGGGCATGACGTCCGGGAGGCGGAGGCGTTCTCCGTTCCTCACCATCGTCCTGACCTTCATCGGCGCGCTGCTGCTGTACCTGGCCGTGCCGAGCATCGGCCCGACCCTGCGGGCCGCGCGGGCGGAGGGGACGCCGGGCGAGTTCACCGCCCGGCAGCTCTACTGCATCCAGCACCCCGGGCACGAGAGCTGCACCTGGCTCGGGGACTTCCGCACGAAGTCCGGGGAGATCCGCACCGACATCGCCCTGTACGGCAGTGATCGCACTACGCTCCGCGCCGGGGAGAGCACCAGGGCCATCGACGTGGGGCGGCCCAACCAGGTGTACGGCCCCGGCGGATCCAACGAGTGGATCTTCACGGGCCTGCTGCTCCTGGCCGGCCTGGCGATCCTGGTGTTCCTGTACCTCCCGCGGTCGCGCGGACCGGCACGCGGGCGCCCCGCCGAGGAGGCGGCGGCCGGAGTCTGACGGAGGCACGCCATCCCGGGGACCGACACCACGATCATGATCGTGGGAGACTCGATCAGTCAGGGCCGGGAGGGCGACCACACCTGGCGCTACCGGCTGTCCCGGAGCCTGACCCGCCACGGCGTCCCGGCGCGCTTCGCCGGGCCGTGGCGGGGCACGTGGGTGCCCTCGGCGGCGCAGCCGCCCGGCGGACGTCCCGCGCCGCCCGGCCACCCCGCCTACGCGGGACCGTACCGGGAGGGGCTGCGCTTTCCCGACAGCCGGCACTACGCGTGCTGGGGGCGGCGGCTCGACGAGGCCAAGGACAACATCGCGGACGCGGTCGCCGAGCACCGCCCCGACTGGCTGATGGTCGCGCTCGGCTTCAACGACCTGGCCTGGGGCGTCTGCGGCCCCGACCGCCTGCTCGCCGCCATGGCCGCCTTCGTCCGCCGGGCCAGGCGGGCCGCCCCCTCGATCGGCCTGCTGGTGGCCGACGTCGTGCACCGCACGCCGCTGGAGGAGCACCCCCACCTGGAACGCGACGTCGCCGCCTACAACCGGCGGCTGCCCGCGCTGCTGGAGGGCCTGTCGACCGCCCGCTCGCCGGTGGCGCCGGTGGGCCTCGGCGTCGTCTACGACGCGCGGACCGACAGCTACGACGGTCTGCATCCGAACGAGCTCGGCGAGATCAAGATCGCGCGGGCGTTCGCCGAGGCGTACCAGGCCGCGGTGCGCAGGCCGGCGCCCGTCCCGGGCTGACCGGCTCGGCGAGCGGGCCGGTCAGCGGGACTCGGATGCCAGCGAGGCGCCGGAGGCGATGGAGCTGAGCAGGGTGACGAGCTGGTCGGGGGCCGAGACCATCGGCCAGTGGCCGGTGTTGAGGGTGTGGAACGACCAGTTGGGCCGGCCGCGCATCGCGGCGACGTCCGGGGAGATCTTGCCGCCGAAGTGGTCCTTGGCGCAGACGACGTAGGTCGCGTGCTGCTGCTCCAGCGGGCGGGTGAGCACCGCGGGCTCCGACAGGGTGTGCCCGGGGTGGCCGACGAAGCGATCCACCAGCCAGTTGGCCTGCTGGATCGACAGATCCTGCCCGTCGGCGACGATCGTGACGTCGGGGGTGGGCCAGCGCCCGCGGTTCTCGGCGATCAGGCGCAGCTCGCCGGCGCGCTGGCGTTCAGGGAAGGCGTGCAGCATCGACTTGCCGTGGTGGGGCAGGAAGCCCTCCACGAACACGGTGTGGGCGACGCGGCCCGGCGCGCGGTCGGCGACCTGACCGGCCACGATGCCCGAGTAGCTGTGCCCGACGAGGATGACGTCCCGCAGGTCGTCCTGCTCCAGCAGGGTGAGGACGTCCTCGACGTGGGTGGCGAGGCCGACGGCGGACACGTCGGCCTCGGCGTTGGCCAGCCCGGAGAGAGTGACCGGACTGACGGGATGCCCCCGGGCGCGCAGCCCGCGGGTCACCGGCTCCCAGACCCATGCGCCCATCCAGGGGCCGGGGACCAGGACGAAATGATTTCTCACGGAGCGGGCTTCCTCTCCTTTTCACCTGGACTGCCACTCGATAAGCGCGAAATCGGCCTGGCGGCGCGTTTTATGTATCGGGCCCAGAGGGCCGTGCCGGCGGTGAATTACCGTGGTTATTCATTCAACAGTCTTGTGCCGGATCGCGTCAACGGTCATGCGGCCAGAGGCGCGGCGGCGGGGAAGTCGGCGGGCGCCAGCTCCGCCGCGTTCCTTTCGACCACCGTGATCGGCAGATGGTCGGTGATGATCGCGACGGTGCCCGTGTACCCGTCGCCGGGGAAAAGGGTGCGCAGTTGCAGCGCGGCCGGAGGGATCTCAAGCGGCCAGGCGATCAGTTCCGGGTGCTCGGTGGCTTCGCTGACCTCCACTTTGTTCGGGGCGATCCGCAGACCGTGACCCGTGGCCTTCAAAACGGCCTCTTTGCGGGTCCACAGCCGGGCGAAGCCGGCGTGCCGCTCGCCCTCCGGCAGGGTCTCCAGCGCGGCGGACTCGGCCGGGCTCAGCGCGCAGCGCACCAGTTCGCGCAGCGGGGCGTCCGGCACCACCTCCACGTCGACCCCCACCGGGCCGGTGGCCGTCAGCGCCACGGCCACCCGCTCTCCCGAGTGGGACACCGAGACGTGCAACGGGTCCGGGCTCAGGATCCGCGGGCGGCCGTGCGGCTTGCCGCAGCCGTCACAGCCGCGCTCGACGGGCACCTCTTCCGGCGCCACGCCGAGCTGCGCGCCCGCCGCCGTGCGCAGCAGCCAGCACGCCGTGACGAACCGGAGCCGGTCCTCGTCGCGGCGGTACGTCGGCACACGTGTCAGCTCGACGGCGTCGAGCACGCCGATCAGGCTCTCGATCCGGCGGTCCTGCGGGCGTGCCCACCAGACGTGGCACTCGCCGGCCTTGAGGGAGGGGGCGTTCACGGATTCTCGTCCTTCGCGTCGGGGTCTCAAACGGTCACGGGCTCGCAGGCCAGCACTGCCCAGTCGCTCACCTCCGGGTTGGTCAAAATCTCTGTCACCTGGTCACGGATCTGCGTGGCGGTCACGTGGTCGTCGGTCTGCACCCTGATGGCGATCTCGTCGGTCACGTGCCTGAGGTCCTTGCGCCACCGCGGGGGCAGCAGCGCGAGGATCCGGATCCCGTCCACCGGCGAGTTCGGCGACGGTTCTCCGGCGACCCTGCGGAGCGTCAGTTCGACCAGCATGGCGACCCCACTCAGTCCCACGTCGTTCCGGGCGTGGCGGTGGCGGGCTGCCGGGCGGCGCCCGGGATGCCGGCGGCGGTCGCGGCCGGGGGGATTCTGGAGGGAGTCATGGTCGATCCGTGTCTTCGTCGGTTGTCTGTGTCGGTTGCCGGTCGGTCGTCCTTGGTGTCGCACTTCCCACTGTGCGGGCTCACCAGGGCCCGGACCAGGCGAAACGGAGGCAGCAAGTTGCACGGCCGCAGCAGCTTCCTGCCACGCCGCACAAGTGGCCCGCCGCGGCGGGAGGCCCGGCGTCGGAGGGGCAGAGGGGGGAAGGTACAACGGAGAGGGATCAAGGCCGGTGGACGGCCTCAGGAGGTGGACGGTGCGGCAGCTCAGCGCGCTCGACGCGCAGTTCCTCAACTTCGAGAGCGAGACGAACGTCGCGAACGTCGCCGGGCTGTCGATCCTCGACGGCGAGGTGTCCCGCGACGACCTGCTGAAGCTCGTCGAGGAGCGCTCGGCCCTGGTGCCGCAGCTACGGCAGCGGCTCGTGCCGGTGCCGCTCGGCCTCGACCATCCCTACTGGGCGCAGGACGAGGCCCTCGACCTGGACTACCACGTGCGCGAGATCGCCCTGCCCGCGCCCGGCAGCGACCGTCAGCTCGCCGCGCAGGTCGCGCGGCTGCACGCCCGGCTCCTCGACCGCCACCGTCCGCTGTGGGAGATGTACCTCATCCACGGCCTGACCGGCGGCCGTACGGCGCTCTACACCAAGATGCACCACGCGGCGATCGACGGCATGGGCGGCGCCGACGTGCTGGCCGCGTTCATGGACATCGAACCGGACCCGCCGCGCCGCGAGCCCGAGCACCCCGTGGAGCCCGACCGCGCCCCCGAGGCGGCCGAGATGGTCGTCAGGACCGCCGCCCGGCTGGCCGCCAACCCCGCCTACCTGCTCCGGTTCCTGGTCGAGGCCGTCCCGCACCTCGACGAGATCCCGATCGTCTCCCGGCTGCCCGGCGCCGTCCCCGTCTCCCGCGCGATCCGCGGGCTGAGCGCGTGGCTGCGCGGCGCCGAGGAGGAGGTGCCCGAGCTGCCCCGGCTCGCGGTGCCGCGCACGCCCTTCAACGGGCCGGTGTCCGCGCACCGCCGCTTCGCCTTCACCCAGCTCCCGCTGGACGAGATCAAGCAGGTCAAGAACGCCTTCGGGTACACCGTCAACGACGTGGTGATGACGCTGGTCGCGACCGCCGTGCGCCGCTGGCTGGCCGACCACGACGCGCTGCCGGACGAGCCGCTGGTGGCGGGGGTGCCGTTCTCCCTGCGCGAGGACCCCCGGGCGCCGGGCAACCAGGTCACCCTCATGATCACCTCGCTGGACACCCAGGTCGCCGACCCGCGTGAGCGGCTGCGCGCCGTCCACGAGGCGATGGGACGGATCAAGGACCGCTTCAACCTGGCTCCCGCCCGCTGGCTGCGCACGCTGAGCGAGAGCATGCCCGCCGCGCTCACCGGCCTCGCCCACCGGGCGGCGTTCGGCCTGGCCGCGCAGACGACCCCGGCCGTCAACCTGATGGTCTCCAACGTGCCGGGCCCGCAGATCCCGCTGTACGTGTGCGGCCGGCGGCTGCTCGCCCAGTACCCCGTCTCCGTGATCTCCGACGCGAGCGGCGGCGTCAACATCACCGCCTTCTCCTACGACGGGCGCGTGGACGTCGGCGTCATCGCCTGCCGGGCCATGGTGCCCGACGTCTGGTCGCTCGCCGCCTACCTGCACGAGGCGCTGGAGGAGCTGAAGGCCCTGAGCTGACCGGCGGGCCCCAGGGGGACCGGCTCAGTGGGCCAGGCCGAGCAGCAGCTCGGTCCACAGGTGGTCGGCCTCGCGGTACCGCATGCGCGCGGTCTCGTGGTTCTGCCCGGTCTGCTTGTCCGAGCGCCGGACGTACGCGAGGCCGCCGCCCACCACCAGGTAGTACACGCGCGTCCGGCACTCGCACGTCCACCGCAGGATGCGCCGCCGGCTCTCGGCGTTCATGGGCGCGTGCCAGGCGACGCGCCGGCAGTCCTCACGGGGCTTCGGGACGTGCGGGCCGTGGTCGGCGTGCCCCGAGGACGAGGTCAGCGCCGTCAACGCGAGCCCTCCATGCGCGCGGCGATGAGGGCGGAGAGCCCCTCGGCCGTGGGGGCGTGGACCAGCCGGGCCTCCAGCCAGGGGCCGCACGCGTACCAGGTGGGGCCCGAGACCCACACGCGCCACCCCGGGTGGGCCCGGCGCAGCGCCCCGACCTCGCCCTCGACGTCCCGCCGCGCGGGCCCCGCCGGCGCCGCGCCGTGGACCACGCGCGTGACGTGCTCCCGAGGGGCGGGCGGATCGGAGGGGAGGGGAGGCTCCTCGCGGCGCGGGCGCGGGCGGCCGTGTGCGAGACGGGCACGGCAGGCGGCGTAGTAGGCGAGGGCCCCGGCCATCCAACCCCCTTGGCGTCTGCGGCAATCGGTTGACATATACGACAATGGCGAGACGATAAGGTGCGTGTCAACTAGATGACACCACCTGGAACCCCCGGCAGATGGGACACCCGCACGTGTCTGGGCACGCCTACGAGCACATCGCGGCGGAACTGCGCGATGCGATCCTCGCCGGCGGACTCACCCCCGGCGCCCGCCTTCCCCGCCACGCCGACCTGGCCCGCCAGTACGGTGTCTCCGAGATCGTCGTGCGGCAGGCGATCGACGACCTGAAGAACGCGGGCCTCGTCGAGACGCGCGGGCGGGGCGGCACCTGGGTGCGTGAACGGCCGCCGGTGCGCCGCATCTCCTCCGAGCGGTACCTGGCCGACCTCGGCCCGCAGACCGTGCCGCAGACCTCCTTCACCCGCGACCAGGGGATCACCTGGGAGCAGTACCGCCTGGACACCGCCTACCGGTGGATCGGCGCCGACGAGCGCCTCGCCGGGCTGTTCGGCGTCGAGACCGGCGCGCGGGTGCTCGAACGCCACTTCGTCTTCTACGCCGCCGGCGTGCCCGCGCAGGTGTCGCGGGCCTGCCTGCTGGCCGCCGACGTGGAGCGCACGCCCGTGGCCGACTCGCGCAACGAGCCCTGGCCCGGCGGCACGATCAACCAGCTCCGCACGCTCGGCATCGAGGTCGACGACATCAGGGAGTCGGTGACGACGCGCATGCCCACCCCGCAGGAGGCGCAGACGCTGCGCGTCGCGCAGGGCGTCCCGGTGTTCGCGATCACCCGCCTGATGCTCGCGGCCGGGCGCGTGGTGGAGGTCGCCGACCCGATCGTCATCCCGGGCGACCGCGCGATCCTCGACTACAGCATCCCGCTACGGCGCTGAGGTCCGCCGCCCGCGACGGCGGGGACGCCCCCGCGGCCCGATCCTGGGGATGGGGTGAGAAAGAGGTCGGGCGCGCTGTCGTGACGGGGGGCGCGTCGTAGAGTTCGGCCATGGAGTACACGCGGTTCGCCGGGTTAGGCATGGTTTGTACCATCGACCACCTGGCCACGACGGCCGGGGTGACCATGCTCGGCCGCGGCGGCTCCGCGGCCGACGCCGCCATCGCCGCCAACGCGGTGCTCGCCGTGACCGCTCCCCACGCCTGCGGCCTGGGCGGAGACCTGTTCGCGCTCGTCCACGACGGCGCGGGCCCGCCGCGCACCCTCAACGCGTCCGGCCGCGCCGGGTCCGGGGCCGACCCCGACCGGCTGCGCGCCGAGGGGCACGAGCGCATGCCGTTCAAGAAGGACATCAGGTCGGTGCCCGTGCCCGGCTGCGCCGACGGGTGGGTCGCCCTGCACGGCCGCTACGGCCGTCTCCCGCTGGAGGAGATCCTCGCCCCGGCCGTGCGCTACGCCGAGTCCGGGTTCCCCGCCTCGCCGCTGCTCGCCCCGGCGGCGGCCGCGCTGCCGGGCGTGGACGGCCCCGTGGCGCCGGGCGCGCCGCTGCGGCGGCCCGGTGTCGGCCGCGCCCTCGCCGCCCTCGGCGCCGACGGCCGCGACGGCTTCTACCTCGGCGAGTTCGGCGCGGGCCTGCTGGCGCTCGGCCGCGACCCCGAGGCCGGCGGCACCGCCGCGGGGGAGTACTCCGAGGCCGACCTCGCCCGCGTGAACGCCGACTGGGTGGAGCCGGTCGGCGTCCACGCCTTCGGGCACGACGTGTGGACGGTGCCGCCGAACTCGCAGGGATACCTGCTGCCGCTCGCGCTGGCCATCGCCGAGGGCCTCGGGCTGCCCGCCGCGCCCGGCGACCCGCTGTGGGCGCACCTGCTGGCCGAGTCCGCGCGGGCCGCCGGGCACGACCGGCTCGACGTGCTCTTCGAGGGCGCCCCGGTGGACGGCGTGCTGGCCACGGCGAACGAGCGCCGCGCGGGTATCGACCCCGCGCGCAGGTCGCGGCTGCGCCACCTGGTCGCGCCGGGCGACACGACGTACCTGTGCGCCGTGGACGCCGAGGGCATGGGCGTGTCGCTCATCCAGTCCAACGCGGCCGGGTTCGGCAGCATGCTCTTCGAACCGGCGACCGGGATCAACCTGCACAACCGGGGCCTGGGGTTCTGCCTGACCCCCGGCCATCCCGCCGAGTACGGCCCCGGCCGCCGTCCCCCGCACACGCTGGCCCCCGCGCTGGTGACCCGGCCGGACGGGTCGCTGCGCGCGGTGCTCGGCACCATGGGCGGCGACTCCCAGCCCCAGATCCTGCTCCAGGTGCTCGCGCGCCTGCTGGTCTCCGGGCAGACGCCCGGCGAGGCGATCGCCGCCCCCCGCTGGCGGCTCGGCCCGGGGGAGAGCGGTTTCGACGCCTGGGCCGACCCGGACGAGGCGACGCTCGACATCGAGGAGGGCGCCCCATGGGCGGAGGGGCTGCGCGAGCGCGGCCACGACGTCCGGCGCCTGCCCTACGGCGGCGCCTTCGGACATGCCCACCTCATCGACATACGCCCCGACGGCACCCTCGCGGGCGCCGCCGACCCCAGAGCGCTCATCTCCAGCGCCGGCGGCCTCTGACCCCCGGCGGCGTGCCGCTGCCCCCCGCGCACTCCGGCCGTGCGGGAGAGCGTGGTACAGCGCCGGGGCCGTGAGGCGGGGTGGGCTCAGGGCTTCGGGGGCGTGGCCGGAAAAAATACGGCGGGGCGGGAACATCTGCCGCGAGGGCGTGGTTACATTACTCGTGGCTGATGTGTCTGGTGTCCCCGGGCCTCAACTATCGCCTTCGCGGACTACCGTTCGGCTGGAGCCGCGTTGAGCTTTTCGCCGAGAGGCGACCCGCACATCGGCCCACTACGTGGGGGCCCCGCCCGGGATTCTTTCCCGGGCGGGGCCTTCGCGTGTCACCGGCGCACTCGGGCGGTTTCCGCGCACCCGGTTGAGGGTGTTGAGGTGATTCTCGGTATGTATAGGTAGTTGCCACCGTGTTCAGGCGTGTTTCAGTACCTTTCAGCGGTTCTTAGGCTGTTCGTGCTGATTTCAGTGCAACCGGGTGGTTTCCTGGGTGTCCAGGTGGTTCTTGGCCTGTTCAGGCGAGGGAGACCAGGCGGGCGCCGCCGTCGGTCTCCAGAACGGTGCCGGTCACGTTGGGGTTGGTCGCCGCGAGGACGACCGCCTCGGCGACGTCGTCGGCGGTGGCGATGCGGCGGGTGGGCAGCAGCCCGGCCGCGTGCGCGAAGTACGCCCGCCGCGCGTCCTCGGGCATCCCGTCCCACCAGGGCGTGTCCACCAGGCCGGGGGAGACGGCGTTCACCCGGATCGGGGCCAGCTCGACGGCCAGCGGCCTGACGAGCGACTCCACCGCGCCGTTCAGCGCCGCGAGCCCCGCCGTCCCGGGCATGGCCATGCGGGCGCTGCTCGCACTGATCAAGGTGATCGAGCCATCGGGCGCCAGGCGCGGCAGGGCGGCCTTGAGGGTGGTGAGCTGTGCCCAGAACTTGGCGTCGAAGCCCCGGCGCAGGGCGTCCAGGTCGAGCTCGGCGATCGGGCCCATCCCCTCCCCGCCGGACAGGCTCAGGATCAGCCAGTCCACCGTGCCCAGCTCGCCGAGCAGCTCCGTCACCTGGGCGGCGTCCCCGCCGTCCGCCTGATGCACGGCGATCTTGGGGTCGCTCGCCGCGACGGCGTCGAGCCGGTCCCGGCTCCGGCCCGCGACGTGGACCTGCGCGCCCAGCGCGTGCAGCCGCCGTGCCGTGGCCAGCCCGATCCCGGACGTCCCGCCCACGATCAGCGCGGTCTTCTCGGTCATCCTCACGCTCCAAATCGAACCGTATCGTCTCGAATTACGCTAGCATGGGCGGCGATGAACGACCACAGTGTTTTCGGCGTGCCCGGGCCACCGGTTCCGCCCGGCGATCCCGGCCGGGACGCCGCCGCATTGCGTGCGGTCGGGGCCGGTGCGGGCGCGCCGGAGGGGCGGCCCGGCCGTCCGGGGCGCAGGCGCAGCGACGACAGCCGGCGGGCGATCCTCGCCGCCGCGTTCGAGATCGTGAGCGAGGTCGGGTACGCCCGCCTCACCGTCGAGGGCATCGCCGCCCGTGCCGGGTGCGGCAAACAGACGATCTACCGGTGGTGGCCGGCCAAGGCCGACGTGCTGCTCGACGCGCTCGCGGAACAGGCCGACCTGCACGTTCCCCTGACCGACACCGGAAGCTACGCGGGCGACCTGCGCGCCTTCCTCGCCGCCTCCTTCGCGCTCGGCGGTTCCCGCGAGGTCGCCGGCGTGCTGCGGGCTCTCATGGCCGAGGCCCAGATCGACCAGGACTTCGGCGCGCGCTTCCGTGCCGCCTTCCTTCGGCGCCGCCGCGAGGCGCTCGGCGTCATCCTGGACCGGGCCCGCACGCGGGGCGACCTGCCCGCCGCTCCGCCGCCCGGCACCGTCGCCGACATCGTCTTCGGCACGCTGTGGTACCGGCTGCTCGCCACCCGCGAACCCCTGGACGAGGCCCTGATCGGGGACCTCGTGGGTGTCCTGACGGCGGCGTGAGGAAGCCCTCGCCGAGCACCGTGCCACCCGGCGAGGGCCTTGGTCTCACGGACGCGCCCGGCGCGCCGATCACGGCCGGGCGCGGTCCCTTTCTCGCGCGGGGTCAGGCTCCCGCGTACACCCGGTGGATGAACTCCGCGAGCTGCTCGTCCGGAAGCTCCTTGGCCAGGTCCGCCTCGCTGATCATGCCGACCAGGCGGTGGTTCTCCACGACCGGCACCCGCTTGATCTGGTGCTCGGTCATCGTCACCAGCGTCTCCTCGATGCTGGCCTCGCCGTCGATCCAGACCAGGCCCGCGGCCATCTCGCCCACGGTCGTCTGGTCCAGATCCTTGCCTTCGGCGTCGCACTTCACGACGATGTCGCGGTCGGTGATGATCCCCTTGAGCCGGTCGTTCTCCCCGCAGATCGGCAGTGCGCCGACGCTCAGGTCGCGCATCATGCGGGCCGCCGAGCGCACGCTGTCGTGCTCGCCGACGCACTGGGCCCCCGGATGCATCACGTCGTGTGCCCTTTTCTCGGCGCTGGGTGTGCTCATGGCTACCCCTTGAGTCGATGGTCCGGTCCAGAGCTACATACCCGGAATGTCGATATTTGGGGCTAATGTTCCGTTCAAACCTCTCTCACCGTACGAAGACCGGCGGCACCCGGTCCCGCCACGGCATGGCCTCCTCCAGGAGGGCGGCGACCCGGAACAGCAGGTCCTCACGGCCGTACGGGGCCACGATCTGGACGCCGACCGGCAGGCCGCCCTGGCTCTGTCCGAGCGGCAGGCTGATCGCCGGCTGCCCGGTGACGTTGAACAGCGCGGTGAAGGGGCCGTAGGCGAACATCGACTCCTGCCAGCTTCGGAAGGTGTGCCCGGGATCGTCGTAGCGCAGCGTGCCGTGCGGCGCGGGGAGTCCCGCCAGCGTGGGGGTGACCAGCAGGTCGTACCGGGTGAAGAACGCCCACACCGACCGGCTCAGCCGGTTCTGCGCGTCGAACGCGGCCGCCAGGTCGAGCGCGGTCATCCGCCCGGCCTCCTCCAGCAGGCGCCGCGTGACCGCCTCCAGCAGGGCCGGGTCCGGTCGCCGGGGGGCGTTCAGCAGCGGCGCCGCCGTGGAGATCACTCCGAACGGCACGGTGACGCCGAGCACGTCCTCCCAGTCGAGGGCGGGCGTCGCCTCGCCGATCTCGTGGCCCATGCGCGCCAGCACGCCGCACACCTCGACCGCCACCACGGCCACCTCGGGGTCCACGGGCACGCCGGACCAGGCGCGGGTCGTCACCGCCACGCGCAGCCTGCCCGGGTCCGCGCCCACCTCCTCGGCGTAGGGGCGTGCCGGGGGAGGGGCGGTGTACTTGTCGCCCACCCCCGGCCCCTGGAGGGCGTCCAGCAAGCGGGCCGAGTCGCGCACCGTCCGGGTGAGCGCGGACTCGCACGCCATGCCGAAGAACGCCTCGCCGATGTCGGGGCCGCACGGCGTGCGCCCGCGGCTCGGCTTCAGGCCCACCAGGCCGCAGCACGACGCCGGGACGCGCACCGAGCCCGCCCCGTCGTTGCCGTGCGCCACGGGGACGGCGCCCGCGGCGACCAGCGCGGCGGCGCCCCCGCTCGAACCGCCCACGCCGCGCGTCAGGTCCCACGGGTTGCGGGTGGGGCCGTACCTGACCGGCTCGGTGGAGAAGCTCAGGCCCATCTCGGGGACGGTGGTCACTCCCAGGGTCGCCAGACCGGCCGCCCGGAACCGGCCCATCACGTCGCTGTCGTGCCGGGCCGTGACGCCGCGCAGGGCACGGCTGCCCAGGGAGAACGGCACGCCCTCCGCCATCGGCGCGCTGTCCTTGATCAGAAACGGCACCCCGGCGAACGGCCCGTCCGGCGAACCGGCGAGCGCCTCGGCGAACAACGGCAGCGCCAGCCCGTTGACCTCGGAGTTCACCGACTCCAAAGCCTCCCGCGCCGCCTCTTCGACCTCTGCCCGCCCCACCTCTCCCACCCGCAACGCCCTGGCGAGCCCCGTGGCGTCGAACTCCGCGTACTCCTGCGGCTTCACACTTACCTCCTGCGATCCCGAGACGACGCGACCTCCCCCGCTCCCACGCCGGCCTCCCGCGCTCGTGACGGGTCGCGGTCTCCCACTCGCCTGTCGCGGGCCGGCGCGGCGCGGCCGGGCGTCCCCCTGTGCCCGTGGTCGCGCGAGAACCGTCCTATGCGAGCGGGCCTTCCGGGTCCACTCGATTTCCGGTGGTACGCGGACCGTTATGCGCCTGACGGATGTCCGTTTCCCGGGGGAGCGCGGGCGCGTCGTTCGGGGGGTTCGGCGGGGAGCGGGGATTGGCGGTCTCTTTTCCGCTGGAGAAGGGGGTCCGAATCGCGCCGGGGCGCCGCAGGTCAGCGGCCATAACGTCGTGCCAGGCCGCGAAGAGCGGCACCGCCGCGGGACGGCTCACGAGGGCCGCGACGTCCGAACCGGACGTCGCCCGGCCGTCGTCCGGCGGCGTGTGATGATCGAGGAAAGGCACCACCATGGATTTGCAGCTCGCCGGACGCGTCGCGGTCGTCACCGGGGCGTCCAAGGGCATAGGACTGGCCGTCACCAGCACGCTGCTGGCGGAAGGGGCCCGGGTCGTGGCGACCTCCCGCACGCGGGGCCCGGGGCTGGAGGCGCTCGCCTGCCCCGATCTCGTGCACGTGCCCGCCGACCTCATGGACCCGGCCGCGCCGGAGGAAGTGGTGGCGCGGGCGGCCGAGACCTTCGGCGGCCTGGACATCCTGGTCAACAACGCCGGAGGGCCGCCGCCGGGCGTGACGCTGCCGCGCGGCTCGTTCCTGGACGCCGGCGACGAGGAATGGCGTGCGATGTTCGAGTTCAACCTGTTCTCCGTCGTCAGGGCGGTGCGCGCGGCGATCCCGCTGATGCTGGAGCGCGGCGGCGGCGCGATCGTGAACGTGTCCTCGGGCAACGCGCGGCAGCCGTCCCCGATCAACGTGGACTACGGCGCCGCCAAGGCCGCGATGACCAACCTCGGCAAGGCCCTGTCGGTGGAGTTCGGGTCGCGGGGCATCCGGGTGAACACGGTCTCGCCCGGGCCGGTGCGCACGCCGTGGTGGACCGACCAGGGCGGCGTGGCCGACATGATCGCCGCCCAGGCCGGCGCCGGACGGGACGACGCGCTCGACAAGATCGCCCCCGAGATGATGAACCTCACCACGGGCCGCCTGGCCGACCCGCAGGAGATCGCCGACGCGGTCGCCCTGCTCGCCTCTCCCCGCTCGGCCAGCACCACCGGCGCCGACTTCGCCGTGGACTCGGGTTTCCTGAAGGAGATCTGAGCCCGGCCACGGCGGCCACGGCCTCATGCCTCGCTGTCCAGCGAGCGCATCTGGGCGAGGGCGTAGCGGTCGCCGGCGGCGGCGCCGTCGGGGACGGCCTGTTCGATGGCGGTCAGGTCGCCGGGGGTGAGCTTGATGAACTCGGCGGCCAGGGATTCGGCCAGACGGTCGCGGCGGCGGGCCCCGATCAGAGGGACGATGTCCTTCCCGCGGTCGGCGACCCAGGCGATGGCGAGCTGGGCGACGGTGACGCCCTTGGCCGCGGCCACGGCGCGCAGGCGCTCGGCCAGGTCGAGGTTGCGGCGCAGGTTGCCGTCGGAGAACCGCGGGCTGGTGGCGCGGAAGTCACGCGCGCCCAGCTCGCGCCGGGGACTCCAGTGTCCGCCGAGCAGGCCGCGTGACAGCACGCCGTAGGCGGTGACGCCGATGCCGAGCTCGCGGGTGGCGGGCAGGATCTCGCGTTCGACGCCCCGCGACAGCAGCGAGTACTCGATCTGGAGGTCGGCGATGGGATGGACGGCGGCGGCGCGCCGGATCGTCTCGGCGCCGACCTCCGACAGGCCGATGTGGCGGACGTGCCCGGCCTGGACCAGCTCGGCGATGGCGCCGATGGTGTCCTCGATGGGGACGGCCGGGTCGAGCCGGGCCGGGCGGTAGATGTCGACGTGGTCGGTGCCGAGCCGGCGCAGGCTGTAGGCGAGGAAGGTCTTCACGGCGGCGGGCCGCGCGTCGAAGCCGGCCCAGGCGCCGCCGGGATCGCGCAGGGCCCCGAACTTGACGCTGATGACGGCCTGGTCGCGGGCGCGGCCCTTCAGCGCCTCGCGCAGGAGCATCTCGTTGTGGCCCATGCCGTAGAAGTCGCCCGTGTCCAGGAGGGTGACCCCGGCGTCGAGCGCGGCGCGGACGGTGGCGATCGACTCGGCCTCGTCGGCCGGGCCGTACATGTCCGACATGCCCATGAGCCCCAGCCCGAGGGCGGACACGGTGGGGCCGGTGCTGCCGAGAGTGCGGGTGCCCATGGCTTCGTCCAATCCTCCCGGCACGCCGGGACGTCACGATCATCGCTAACGCAATGACGGTAGCACCGCTACGCCTAACGTCGCTACCTTGAATCTGTTAGCTTTGGTACATGCCCACCGAGACCCTCAGCACCAGAGACCGAGTCCTGCGCGCGGCGGCCGACCTGCTGGCGGAGGGCGGCCGGGACGCCGTCTCGACGCGCGCGGTCGGCGCCGCCGCCGGGGTGCAGGCCCCGACGCTGTACCGCCTGTTCGGCGACAAGGACGGCATGCTGGCCGCCGTGGCCGCCTACGGTTTCGAGGAGTATCTGACGAGCAAGGCCCGCATGGGCCGCTCCGAGGACCCGGTGGCCGACCTGCGCCGCGGGTGGGACCTTCACGTCGACTTCGGCCTGTCCCGCCCGGCCTTCTACGTGCTGATGTACGGCGACGCCCACCCGGGCGTCTGCTCGCCCGCCGCGCGCCGGGCCGCGTCCATGCTGGAGCAGATCATCACGCGCATCGCCGACGCCGGACGGCTGAAGACCAGCGTGGGCAGGGCGGCGGGCATGGTCCACGCCGCGGGCATCGGCGTCACCCTGAGCCTCATCGCCACGGCCCCCGAGGAGCGGGACCCGGAGATGTCCACCGTGACCCGCGAGGCCGTCCTCGGCGCGATCGTCACCGGGGACGAGGCGCCGGGCCCCGATCCGCACGCCGGCGTCGCGGGCCGCGCGATGGCGCTGCGCGCCGCGCTCTGCGGGCACGAGACCCCGCTCAGCCCCGCCGAACGCGTCCTTCTCGCCGAATGGCTGGACCGCCTGGCCCGCTGAGCCCGGTCAGGAGCCGAGGAGGTGTACCAGGGCCGTCGCGCGGTCGGTGCGTTCGACGTGGATCTCGCGGCCGGACCGTTGCCGGTGGATCAGGCCCGCCGTCTCCAGGCGGTCGCAGTGGTAGGTGACGGCGTTCGGGGCGTGCCGGGTGATCTCGGCGAGCCTGCCCATGGTCAGCGGCCGCTCCAGGCTGGTCAGGATCGCCGCCCGCGCCTCGCCCATCAGCAGCACCAGCGCGTCGCCGTCGCGCCTCTCCCTGGGGGCCCGGGACGCCAGCGTTCCCGCCAGGGGGAGGGGGTAGCCGATCCACACCACCTCGGGGCCGTCCAGGTTGCTCACCATCGAGGTCGGCCCGGTGATCATGGGCATGAGCACGAGCCTGCGCGACCCGATGTGGAAGCGCGCCGGCTCGGTGTCGGGGAAGCTGAAGGCGCCGTCCTGGAACATGCACCCCGCGTGCAGGTCGTTGAGCACCGCGTCCATGGACCCCCGGGCGGCGGCGATGGCGACCCGCTCGATCTCACGGTCCATCAGCGGCCGGGCGCGCGTCCACACGTCGCCCATGACCGACCAGACGCGCTCCAGCAGGCCGGCGTAGCCGTGCAGCCACGCCTTCGGGCGCTCGGCCGCGGCGCGCCAGTGCGGCGGGACGCGCCCGCCGGTGATCGCCGCGAGGTCGTCGAGCAGCGCCTGGCCGGGCAGGTCGCGCAGGATCTCGATCTGCGTCTCGATGGGGATGTCGCCGGTCGGCGTGCCGGGGAAGACGAGGTCGGGCACGACGCTGTAGCCGGGGGTCGCCAGCGAGCGCACGATCGGCCCGTCGCCCGGCACGGCGACCGAGCGGATCATGCGGCGCCATGACTCGGGCGCTCCGCGCAGCCGCCCGCCGAGCGCGTCGGTGATCAGCGCCAGCATCGACACGCCGGGAGCCAGAGCCACCGCCACCGGCACGCTCTGGGGCCGCTCCACGCTCAGGGTGGTACGCACGCGCTCTCCAGTCACCCAGGATCCCCTCGTCTCCCTTTGAACCTAGCCATATATCGAACACTTTCGCAGCTCCCTCCGGACCACTCAATGTCCGGAAATCTGACCCTGTCGTCAGCGTGACCGGCGTATCGCCCCCTGTCGCCGACTGTCAGCGCCGTGTGAGCGGGTTGTGAGGACGGGTCCCTAATTTCGACGTCGACCGCCCCGAAGGAGGGGCGCAGAACGAAGGGAGTCGCCATGCGCACGACACGACGGACGGCCGGCGGTACGCCCGTTCCCGCCCTCGGACGCGCGGGCGTCCGGGTCACCCGCGCGGGCGTCCGGGTCACTCGCGCCGGCGTCCGGGTCACTCGCGCCTGATCCGGCGCCCGGCGCGGGCCACAGGGGCGCCCGCGCCGGATCAGTAAGGGGGGTTCAGGCCCGGCGGGGATCGGAGGAGCGGGGGCCGGTCTTCGCCGGGCCGCCGGGCGGGCGGGCCGGGTGGTCGTCGCCGAGTTCGGCCACGATCGCCGCGGCCTCCCGCCGGCGGGCCCGCGCGCCGTCCCGGTCGCCGGAGGCCGCCAGCACGTCGCCGAGGCGGCTCAGCACGCCCGCCTCGCCCCGGCGGTCCTCGAAGTCCCGCATGATCTCCAGCGCCGCGTCGAACGCCGCGGCGGCCTCGGCCAGGCGGCCGAGCGCGGCGTGCGCCGTGCCCAGCGTGCGCAGCGCCTCGGCCCGGTGGTAGCGGTCGCCGAGCTCGGTGTAGATGGCGAGCGCCTCGAGGCTGCCGCGCGCCGCCTCCTCGTGGCGGCCGAGGCCGTTGTCGTTCTCGGCGATGTGGTTCAGCGTGCCGGCCTCCAGCCGCCGGTCGCCGCCGCCGCGCGCGATGGTCAGCGCCCGGTCGTGGCACTCCACCGCGCGGTCGTGACGCCCGAGCCGGAAGTACGCCCGGCCGAGGTGGGTGAGGGCCTCCCCTTCCAGGTCGCGGTCCCCGGTGCGCCGCGCGACCGCCAGCGCGTCGCCGTAGCGGGCGGCCGCCTCCTCCAGCCGCCCGAGCCGCGCGTAGGTCGCGGCCAGACCGGCCAGCGCCCAGCCCTCCTCGACGGCCGCGCCGCCGCGCCTGCACGCGCGCACCGCGGCCCGCCGCACGTCGAGCCACGCCGGTCCCGGCACGTGGAACTCGGCGAACGGCGCCATGGCGCGGCCGAGCCGCCAGGCGGCGTCGTGCCACTCGCGCGCCGCGGCGTGGCGGACCGCGGCGACCAGGTTGGGGAACTCCTCCTCGTACCATCCGACGGCACGCTCGGCGTCGTCGAACTCCTGCGGGACCACGCCCGCCCCCTCCGGCTCCGGGGGCAGCTCCCGCCCGCCGGGGGGCAGATGGGCCGCCGCCTCGCGCGCCGTGCGGACGTACCACTCGACGACGCGGCGCAGGGGATCCGCACCGGACTGCGGATCGGCGTCCCCGGCGAGGCGCGCCTGCTCGGCCGCGTAGTCGCGCAGCAGGTCGTGGAAGTCGTACCGGCCGGGGGAGCGGGAGCGCAGCAGGTGGTCGGCGGTGAGCCGGTCCAGGAGCCGGGTGACGGCCGCGGCGTCCTCTCCCGCCAGCGCGGCCGCCGCGCCCACGCCGACCTCCGGGCCGGGGTGCAGGCCGAGCAGCCGGAACAGGCGCGCGGAGTCCGGGTCGAGCGCCCGGTAGGTCCACGAGAACACCGTGCGCAGGTCGGTGTCGTCGCCGTCGCCGGTGTCCAGCGCGGCCAGGCGGGTGCGCTCGTCCCGCAGGTCGGCGACGAGCCGCCGCAGCGGCGTCCCGGGGAAGCGGGCGGCGCGCTCGGCGAAGATGCGCAGCGCCAGGGGCAGCCGGGCGCAGCGCTCGACGATCTCGGCCACCGCGGCGGGGTCGGCGGCGACGCGCTCGGGGCCGAGCACCCCGGCGAGCAGCTCGACGGCCTCGGCCGCGGGCATCTGGTCGAGGATGACGCGCCGCGCGCCGTACTGGACGATCAGGCCGCGGAGCTGGTTGCGGCTGGTCACGATCAGCACGCCGCCGGCGCCGGGGACGAGCGGGCGCACCTGCTCGCTGCCGCCCGCGTTGTCGAGCAGCACGAGCGTCCTGCGGCCCGCCAGCAGCGTCCGGTACAGCGCGGACCGCTCCTCCAGGCCGGCCGGGACGCGGTCGGGCGGGGTGCCGAGCGAGCGCAGCAGCGTCTCCAGCGCCGCCGCGGCCTGGACGGGCCTGCCCTGCCCGTACCCGTGCAGGTCCAGGTAGAGCTGCCCGTCGGGGAAGCGCTCGCGGGCCCGGTGCGCCCAGTGGACGGCGAGCGCGGTCTTGCCCGACCCCGCCGTACCCTGCAGCGAGACGATCGTGCCCGCCTGCGACGGGGAGGCGCCGGCGAGGACGCGGTCGAGCGCGGCCAGCTCGGCCTTGCGGCCGGCGAAGCCCGGGATGTCGGGGCGGAGCTGCCGGGGCACCTGCGCGGGGGGCTTGAGCGTCGCCCGTCCGGGCGCGGGGCCGAGGGAGGGGTCCTCGGTGAGGATCGACCGGTGCAGGTCGCGCAGGGCCGGGCCCGGGTCCACCCCGAGGTCCTCCGCCAGCACGGCGCCGACCTCCTGGTAGGCCCGCAGCGCCTCGGCCGGGCGCCCGCTGCGGTAGAGCGCCAGCATGAGCCGCTCCCAGAACGGCTCGCGCAGCGGGTGGGCGCGCGTCAGCTCGCGCAGCGGCGCGACCAGCTCGGCGTGGCCGCCGGTGCTCAGGCGGATGTCGGCCCACCGCTCCTGGGCGTGCAGCCACTCCTCGGTGAGCGGCGCCACCTCGTCGCCGTGCAGCGCGGCCGACTCGGCGTTGGAGAGCAGGGGACGCCGCCACAGTCCCATCGCCTCGGCGTAGGCGCGCGCGGCCCCCTCGAGGTCCCCGGCGGCGGCGGCCCGGCCCGCGTGGCCGGTCAGCGCGCGGAAGCGCAGCAGGTCCAGGACGCCCGGGCCGACGTCGGCGCGGTAGCCGTCGGGGACGGTGCGCACGACGTCGCGGATCTCGGGCAGCCGCCGCAGCCGGTTGACATAGGTGTGGACGGTGGCCCTGGCGCGGTCGTGGTCCTCGGGCTCCTCGTCCCACAGCCAGGCGACCAGCCGGCCCACGGGGACGGTCTCGCCGGGACGCAGCAGGAGCCCGGCCAGCGCGACGCGCAGCTTGTTGCCGGGCACCGGCACCTCGCGGGCGTCCCCTCCGGCGCCGGAGGTGACGGTCAGCGGCCCGAGCACCTGGAAACGCGCCAGGCCGTCGCCCGCGGCGTCCGCCGTCGAGTCCGCTGTGGCGTCCGCCGCCCGGTCCCGGGGGCTCCTGGCGCGCGCGGAGACGGTCATCGGCCGTCCCACGGCGGGACGATCGCGGCCTGTGCCATCGGACCCCCCGATCTCATCCGGACGTTCGGCGCGGGACCGGAACCCTCCGCGGAACCTCGCCGGCAATCGCTCATGCTAGCGATCGCGGGCAATGAGTCCGGACATATCCGTATTTCTGGGCCAGACTCCTCTCGGCCGCCCCTGTCACACCGAGAAGAGCCCGGCCCGGATCGCGCCGGTCACCGCCGTTCGGCACGGATCGGCACCGCGTGGATCGGCGCCGCGTGGATCGGCACGGATCAGCCGGGAATCCGCCCGAGATAGAACCGGACGCCCTGGTCGTCGGCGCACTCGGCGGTGATGCCGTACGGCTGCCGCTCGGGGTCGGTGCTGGTCCCGCCGGCGGCCCTCACCCGGGCGACGGCCGCGTCGATGTCGTCGACCGCGTACATCGGCACGACGGCGGCACGGTCCCGGCCGCCCCACAGGCCGGTCATCGGGCGCACCTCCGCGTCTCCGGCGCGCACCCGCCATCCGTGCTCCACGTTGCCGGGGGCGAACTTCCAGCCGAGGACGCTTCCGTAGAACGCGCGGGCGCGGTCGACGTCGCGCACCTCGATGGTCAGGTAGACGACCTCGCCCTGCGCCGTGGAACCGGTCTCGGCGCTCGCGCCGGGCAGCTCGTAGAGGCTGAACTCCAGCCCCTGGTCGTCCACGCAGGCCGACACGAGGCCGTACGGCTCCTGGACCGGCTCCTCGGCGCGCCCGCCGGCCGCGCGGACGCGCTCGGCGGCCGCCCGCACGTCGTCCACGAGGTGACAGGCCCACAGCGTGCGCGCCCCCTCCTGGCTCCATATGCCGTGCGGAAGGGTGAGCCCTTCGACCAGACGGCCGCGGGGATCGCCGCCCGGCTCGTACCGCCAGCCGAGCACGGCCTGGTAGAAGGCGGCGGCCCGGCCGGCGTCCGGCACCCGCAGCGACACGAATCCGACGTCGCCCTGCCGCAGCGCGGTGGGGGTCGCGGTGGAGGTCGAGGTGGAAGTCGAGGTGGACGGCATGATGGTCCCTCTCCTGTCGTGGGTTCTCTGGGTCCGCTCCCGGGGACGGAGCAGCTCCCGCTCCAGGCGGGCGCGCAGCCGCGCCGCGAAGGCGGGATCGGGGTCGGCGGCCGTCGCCGGCCGCAGGAGGGCCTCGAACGGGTCAGACAACGGATCAGACATCGCGGCCCTCCGATCTCTCGTAGTTCTCTCGGAACGCCTTCCTGGCCCGCACGAGCAGCGCCTCGGTCGCGTGCACGGTCCTGCCGAGCAGCCGCGCGACCTCGGGTACGGGCAGCCCGTCGAGATAGCGCAGCACCAGCGCGCCGCGGTGGTGCGGGCCGAGCCCGGCCAGCACCTCCTGCGCGATCATGGCGTCCAGCCGCTCGTCCCACGGGTCCTCGGGCTCGACGGGGAGCCCGTGGACGATCCGCAGGCCGCGCTGCTCGCGCTCGGCCCGCCTCCAGTGGTCGACGAGCTTGTGCCGCGCCACGCCGACCAGCCAGGCGACGCCGACCTCGGGGGGCGGCCGCCTGCGCACCGCCTCGACGGCGGCGAGGAACGTCTCCGCCGTCAAATCCTCTGCCAGGGCCCGCTGCCCGCAGCGGGACAGCAGGTAGCCGTAGACCTGGGGCAGCGCCGCGTCGTACAACGCGAGCAGCGCCGCCCCCGGGTCCGGTTCCACTCCCGCCGGTAGGTTCACATCCCCTTCATCGCCCGGGAGCCCTCCGCTCCGACGGGTGGAACGGAAAAATCTCCTCCCGGGGCTAGACCGAGAAGGTCCGGCGGGAGGAGGGGGTGCGGCGCGAGAGCGTCGCGCCGAGGGCGATCATGATGATGCCGAGGAAGAAGTGCAGCCAGTTGACGGCCGTGTTGACCGGGATGGCGTTGACCGGGCTGTTCTGGTCGATGACCAGCCCGTAGATCCACCAGAGCAGGGCCAGGACGCCGCCCCACACCAGGTAGGCGCGGGCTCCCGCCCAGGTCCGCGCGAGGCTGACGCCCACGATGCCGAACAGCAGATGGATGAAGTTGTGCAGGACCGAGACCTGGAACACGCCGAACAGGAAAGCGGTGGATCGGTACCCGGCCCAGCCCATGGACCCGTAGTCGGTGGTGATCCCGGGGATGAACCCGAGGATCCCCAACGCCAGGAAGACAAGCCCGATGACGAACGCGGCCATCTGCAACGGCGTCCTCGTCATCTCACGCGTGCGCGCTCCCATGATCCCTCCTCCCACGGCCGCTCCGTCGCGCCGTGGTCGTCTGTGGTCCGCGTGTCTCGTGGCCGGTCGCGAACCGCGTGCAGGGCAAGCGCCGCCCGGCCGCCGCGGAGGTCACGTGCGGGTGCGGACGGTGTGCATCCGGATCGTCGCGGGCAGCCGCTCCATCTCCAGGGACCGCCGCAGCCGTCCGACCGCCCCGCTGATCCCCTGCCGCGCGGCGGCGGGGTCGGCGCGGTCGGGGATCACGACGGCGAGCGCCAGGCGCGGGTCGTCCGCGGACCCCGACAACGACGCGCGCACCCGTTCCCCCGGAAGGCTCTCGATCAGGTCGTCCTCCAGCGCCCCGGCGGCGGCTCTCGCCGACAGGCGCGTGGCGCCGTGGGCCGGGTCGGGTTCCAGGTCGAGCGTGCGCAGCGTGCCGGTGCGCCCCTGCGCCAGCAGCCAGCGCAGCGCCGGCAGGGCGACGATGAGCGAGATCACGATGACCACGGGCCAGACCCACGGCCGGCCCGCGGGAAAGGCGGCGACCTCGGGCGGGATCAGCGGCGCGCTCGGCGGCCCGAGCAGCCCCAGCGCGCGCACGAGGCACACGACGCCGGCGCCGGCGAGCAGCAGCCCCACGAGCACCAGGCCGACGCGGTTGGCGGCGGCGGGCGGTTGTCTCACCTGGTCACCCCTCTTTCCGTGTGACGTCGACGTGGACCCGCAGGGGGCGCAGCGGCCTGAGCTCCTCGAGCCTGTCCTCGACGGCCTCGGCGACCTCGCCGGGCAGGGCGCCCGGGTCGCGCAGCGGCGTCGTGGCGTTCACCCGCACCCCGTGGCGGCCCACCCGCACGCGGGCGTGCGAGACGCCGTCGACGCCCTCGGCGACCGTGGCGAGGTGGCGGCGCAGCCCTCCCCGGGTGATGCCGGTGACCGTCATCGCGTCGTCGGGCGCGAGCGGCACGACGCGCACCCGGCCGGGGACGAACGCCAGCCCCAGCAGGAACAGCCCGAGCGCGACCGCGCCGCTCGCCGCCGCCAGGTGCCCGGGGTCGTCCACGGGACCGGCGGCGAAGTCGGTGAACCAGGACCACGGCGGCATCCGCATGTCCGTGCCCGTCGCGGCCGAGACGGCGCCGGCCAGCGTGAGGAGCGCGGCCAGGGTGAGCAGCAGGGCGGTGACGGTGGCGGAGATCCCCCGCCGGGGACGGAACGCCCGTGCCGCCGCGCGCCGGGCGACGCCGTGCCGCACGGGCGGGCGCTCCTCGGCCGGGCCTTCCGGCGGCTCGGAATACCGGTCGGGTTCGGAGGCGGTGGGCTTGCCGGGCGAGGTCTCCTGGCCGGTCCAGGAGTCTTCGGGCCGGTCGGGCGGGCTCCCGTGGCCGGGCCAGGGGGCCGTGGGGTCGCCGGGCGTGGTCACCGCACGCGCCTTTCCCCTGGCCCCGGACCGATCAGCCGGGTGACCTCGATGTCCACCTGCCTGGCCTCCAGGCCGGTCAGCTCGCGGACCCGGGCCATGACGTTGTCGCGCACCCGCCGCGCCAGGTCGCGCACCGGCGCGGGGTAGGTCGCCGACATCGCCACCTTCACGATCGCCACCTGGCCCTCCGCGTGCGCGGTGACCCGCGGCGCGACGTCGCGGGCGTCCCGGCCGAGGGGCACGCCGAGCACGCGCGGCGCGAGGCCGCCCGCGTCCTCCACCTCGGCGACCGCGTGCGCGACGACGCGCTCGAGCACGCGGTCGGCGATGTCGGTGCGTCCCCGCGACTCCGGCGCGGACAGGCCGCCGTACGGGGCCGTGGTGCTCATGTGCGCCTCCGGCCGCGCAGGCCGCTCACCTCGAGATCGCCGCTCAGCATGCGGCCGACCACGTAGCCCGCCACGCCGAGGACGAGCACGATGACGAACGCCGCCCAGCCTCCCACGATCGCGGCGAACCCCAAGGCGGTGCCGAACAGCAGGCCGATCGCCGGCCACCAGCGGGTTTCATCCATTTCCGTCACCTTCCCCCGTCGATCTCGACGGCGCGTCCTCATCCCCCGCGGCGTCCCCGGGGGTGGCGATGTCGTTCACGCGCACGTCCACCGGGACCCCCGGCACCAGCGGTCCGACGGCCGCGCGCACCTCGTCCGCGATCTCCGGTATCGGCCTGCCGTACCGCGCGACGACGGTGATCTCGACCCCGGTGTCGCGCACCGCGACCCCGGCGGGCCCGCGGCCGAGGTGGAGGCCCCCGGCCAGCGAGGCGATGCCGGGACAGCCGGTCACCGCCTGGGCGATCCGGTCCTCCAGCCGCTCAGGAGCGCCGGCCCGGCCGGTCGTGGACGTCATCGGACCCGGGCCTCCTGCGGCTCCTCGGACTCCTCGCCGGGCAGGTGCAGATCCTGGACGGCGATGTTGACCTCGGTGACCTCCAGCCCGCACAGCTTCTGGATCGCCTCGATGACGTTGCGGCGGGTTCCGGTGGCGATGTCCGGGATCGGGACCCCGTACTCGGCGATGATGTCGAGGTCGACCGCCGCCTGACGCTCGCCCACCTCGACGGTCACTCCTTGCGTGCTCCCGGGGGCGCCGGTGAGGCGCTCCCGTACGGCGCCGATGGCCCGGGTCATCCCCGCGCCCATCGCGTACACGCCGGAGATCTCTCGGGCGGCCATCGCCGCGATCTTGGCGACCACCGTCTCGGCGATCGTGGTCCTGCCGCGCTCGCTCGCCAGCTCCGCGGAGCCACGGCTCGACCCCGTGGTCGTCGTGGTGGTCTCGCTCCTTTGTGCGCTCACCTCGTCGTCCTCCGTTCCAGCAGGTCGCCCTGCGTCGGCGAATAGGAAGGCACAACCGGCGTGATGAGGAGATACCCCCGCGAAGGGTAATTTAAGGGCATTTTATGCCCCAATGTCGGTTTTCCCGGGTGGTGTGCGGCCGGTCAGGCCCCGGAGGCCACCGGGTCCTCCCACCGGCCCATCAGGTCCCGGTACAGCGGCGAGGCCGCGATCATCTCCTCGTGCGTGCCCACCTGGGCGCGGACGCCGTCCATCACCAGCACCCGCCGGGCCCGCAGCGCCGAGGTGAGCCGGTGCGCGATGACGATCAGCGTCCCCTCGCGCGCGGCGAACGCCTCCTCCGCCCGCGCCTCCGCGGCCGGATCCAGGTGGCAGGTGGCCTCGTCCAGCAGGATCAGCCGCGCCGGCGACAGGTAGGCGCGGGTCAGCGCGATGAGCTGCCGCTCGCCCGAGGACAGCTCGGAGGGGTCCACCAGCGCCTCGTACCCGCCGATCCGCGCGGCCAGCTCCGCCATGCCCACCGCGTCCACCGCCTTGTCCAGCTCCGACGGCGAACGCCCCGGCGCCAGGTACGTCAGGTTCTCGCCCAGCGTGCCGCGGAAGACGTACGCCTCCTGCGGGATCAGCACCCGCGCCGCGCTCAGGGCGGGGCCGGACAGGCTCGCCACGGGGACGCCGCCGATCAGCACCTGCCCCTCACCGGGCCGCAGCAGGCCGGCCGCCAGGGCCGCGACCGTGGACTTGCCGATGCCGCTCGGGCCCACCACCGCCAGATGATCCCCCTCGCGCACGACGAGGCTCAGGTCCGACACCACCGGCTCCGCCGCGGGGCCGTAGGCGAACGTCACCCGGCGCAGCCGCAGCAGCGCGCCCCGGGGCGGCGTGCCCGGCCCGTCCGCGGCGAGCGCCTGCCGCGGCGCGGGCCCCATGGACAGGATGCGTTCCAGCGCCACCACCAGCCGCACCCCGTTCACCCCGACGCCCTGCACCAGGCCGCCGAGCGCGGGGGTCAGCGACTGGGCCACGTACGTCAGCGTGCCGAGGATGACCCCGGCGGTCGCGCCGTCGCGCACGAGGGCCGGGGTGGCGACCAGGACCATCAGGATGGGCAGCCACCCGCCGACGGCCAGTGAGAGCATGCGCGCGGCGGTGAGCCGGGAGAGCGCCTTGGCCACCTCCGCCTGCCGCGTCACGTCCCGTCCGACCGCGGCGGCGACCCGGTCCTCCGCGCCGCAGGCCGTGACGTCGCGCAGCGCGTCCACCATCGCCGCCACCGAGGACGCGGTGCCCTCCTCGGCCAGGATCAGCCGCCGCTGCAGCCGCGCCATGGCGGGAAGCGACGCGGAGAACAACGCGAGCCCCGCGGCCAGCGGCAGCAGCACCAGCGGCAGCACCGCGTCCATCAGCGTGAGGACCCCCACCAGCACGCCCGTCACCGAGAACAGGAAGGACCTGCTCACCGCGATCACCGCGGCGAAGGAGTCGCGGGCGAGCTCGACCTGGCGGCCGAGCCGGGCCAGCGCGGCGCTGTCCGGGCGCATGCCCGAGGCGGCGGTGCGGTACAGCGTGCCCGCCACGACCCGCCGCAGCAGCGTGTCGCGGAACGGCTCGACGATCGCGGCGATGGCCAGCAGCACCTGGCGGGCGCCGAGCGCGGCGGCCAGCCACGCGACCGCCATCAGGCCCAGCCACGCCAGGCCCGTCGCCGGGCGGCCCGCCGCGAAACCGTCGTCCAGCGCGTGCGCGAGGGCCTGGCCGGAGAGGAACGCGGGCGCGGCCTCGGCGAGCGACCAGGCGAACAACCGCACCAGGACCCCGGGCCGCCGCCGCGCCGCCCGCCACAGCAACTCGCGCGCCTCGGCTCGCGTGGCCTGCCGCGCCGCCTCCGCCCGCGCGCCGCCCCGCCGTCCCGCGCGCGCGCCGTCTCGCCGTCCCGTCCAGCGGAGGGTCATCGCGGCTCCGCCACCGGGGAAGGCGTCGCGGAAGGTGCCGGCGGAGGTGCTGGGGAGGGTGCCGGTGACGCCGTCGGGGAGGAGGCCGGCGGCGTCACCGGCGGGGAATGCCGCGGTGCCACGGAGTCGTGTGGCGACCGCGGTGTGGATTCGGGCCCGTCTCCGCCACGGCCCGGGATCGCCGCCTCGTCCGCCGCCTCGTCCGCCGCCTCGTCCGTCACCTGGCCCGCCGCCTGGCCGGTCACCTGGAACACGGCGCGGTAAAGCGGGTCGCGCCACAGCATCTCGTGCGTGCCGCGCCCGCGGATCCGTCCGTCCTCCAGCCAGACCACCAGGTCCGCGCGGGCGGCCGTGGCGGCGCGGTGGGCGACGATCAGCCGGGTGCGGTCGCGCAGCTCCTCGGTCAGCGCCCGCGCGACCTGGTACTCGGTCACGGTGTCCAGGCTGGAGGTGGCGTCGTCCAGGATCAGCAGCCGCCCGTCGTGGGCGAACGCGCGGGCGAGCCCCACCCGCTGGCGCTCGCCGCCCGACATGGGCGCCTCCTCGACCGGCGTGTCGTAGGCGCGGGGGAGCCTGCGGATGAACGCGTCCGCCGCGGCGGCCTTGCCGGCGGCCCTGACCGCCTCGTCGGACCCGCCGGGCGCGATGGCCTCGCGCAGGGTGTGGCCGAACAGCACGGGGCGCTCGAACGCGTAGCCGGCCGCCCCGCGCAGCGCGGCGCGGGAGAGCCGGGGGAGCGGGACCCCGTCGAGCAGAACCTCGCCGCTGCCGGGGTCGAGCAGGCGCCCGGCGACGGCCGCCAGCGCGGACTTCCCGCTGCCCGACCTGCCCACCACCGCCAGCGCGGCCCCTCCGGGCACGGTGAGGTCGATGTCGCGCAGCACCGGCCGCCCGTCGGCGTACGCGCTGACGCCGCGCAGTTCCAGGCGCCCGCGTTCGGCCCCCGCGCCGGGCGGCTCCTCGTTCCCGTAGGTGGGGGCGGGCAGGTCGAGGACCTGGCGCACGCGCCGCGCGGCCGAGCGGGCGCGGGCGAGCCGGTTCAGATAGCCGAGCGCCGAGCCGATGCCCGCGCCGAGCACCGCGTACCGGGCCGCCGCGAACAGCTCGCCCGCGGTCAGCGCCCCGGCCGCCAGGCGCAGGCCGCCGACGCCGATCACGGCGGTCTCCAGCAGGGGCACGACGATGGCGGCCTGCACGCCCGCGCGGGCGTTCACGCGCCACACGGCCATGCCGAACGCGCGCAGGCGGGTCAGCGGCGCGAGGACGCGGCGCACCTCCTGCTCCTCGGTCCCGGCGGCGGCGATGGTGCGCGCGCCCGCCAGCGCGTCGATGAGCCGGGAGGCGATGTCGCTCTGGGCCTCCTGGTAGCCGGAGGAGACGGCGGTGGTCTCGCGCAGGAAGGCGCGCAGGACGAGCAGGATCACGGCGAGGCCCGCGGCGAACGCCACCGCGAGCCAGGGGTCGATGAGCGCCAGCGCGACCAGCGATCCGGCGGCCGGCACGAGCAGGGAGACGGCCGTGATCAGGGCCTCGGGCGCGGCGCCGACCTCCTCGGCGTTGGTCCCCGCGCGGGTGACCAGGTCGCCGGCGGGGTGACGGCGGGACATCGCGGGCCCGACGGCGAGGATGTGCCGGACCACGCGCTCGCGCAGCAGCCGCGCGGCCTGCGCGCCGCCGGATCCCGAGGCGAGCACCGCCACCGCGTCGCAGGCCACGACCGTGGCGACGAGGGAGGCGCACAGCACGAGAACGCCGGCGGGGTCGCCGGCGGGGGAGACGAGGACGTCGACGGCCCGGCCGAGCGCGCCGGGGAGCATCAGCTCGACCACGGCGCCGGCCAGCGCGGTCACGGCGTAGACGTAGGGCCAGGCGCCGCTGCGGCGCACCATCTCCAGCAGCAGCCTGTCGGCGCCGCGGTCCGGGTTCCCGGCCCCCGTCACGGGAGCCGCTTCGGTGGCGGCGGTGTGTTCCCGGGTGCCGGTCGTCCGGTGGCCCGCCGCCGGGGTCTCCGACATGGCAAAGGTTTCCCTTCCGATGGTTCCGGGAATGGACCAGCCTGGAGCGGCCGGGTCAGGGCCGCCCCAGGCGAGAGGTCACTCGCTGCAGTTACCGCGGAGTCAGTTGCCGCAGAGGATGCTGAGGCTGCTGTTCTCGTGCGGGGTGCAACCGACCAGGCTCAGGCTGCTGCCCTCGCCGCCGTGGCCGCCGCCGCCGGGAAGCTCCATGTCCTGCAGGTCGAGAAGCGCCATGGGGATCACGCCCTTTCTTTTCGCCGGATTTCGGGGTACCGCTGGGAACTTCTGAGAGATGTCAGTTGCCGCAGAGGATGCTGAGGCTGCTGTTCTCGTGCGGGGTGCAACCCAGGAGGCTCAGGCTGCTGCCGCCACCGCCGTGGCCGCCGCCGCCGGGGAGCTCCATGTCCTGAAGGTCCAGAAGCGCCATGTCGTGTCACCTCCTTTCGCTCTCGGGGGGAACCGCCGTCCCGGCGGGGGTGCCGGGCGGGGAGATGAAGGGCAGGGTCACCGGCTGGTCGTGCAGCACGGCGCCCAGCGCGAGGACCACACCGGCGGTGCCGCTGCCGAGGTCCATCGAGAGCCGGAGCAACTGGTTGCCCGGGAAGGCCAGCCCGCCGCCGTAGGGCATCGCGTGCCAGGCCAGCCGCGTCACCTGGTCGGCCACCTCGGGGGAGTGGCGGCCGACGTCCGGGCGCAGGCCCATGGCCAGCGCGGTGATCATGCCGGCGCGTCCGTTGAACAGGTTTGACTGGACGTAGTACCGGAGCGTCGCGACCGGCCCGATGTCGTGCAGGGCCTGCCGGAAGTCCGCGTTCTCGCGCCGTTCGAGGTAGTGGCGCAGGACCAGCCCGATGCCGGCCGAGCCCTCGTCCAGGTAGGGGTTGGTGCGCCAGCCCTGCTGGACCTGGAGCTGCCCGTCGTCGCGGTGGACGCACCGGCGCAGGTCCTGCCGCAGGGCCACCTCCGCGTGGTCGAGCAGCGCGGTGTCGCCCGTGGCGTCGTAGGCCCGCAGGAACAGCAGCGCCGGGCCCGCGGACCCGCGCATCAGCCCCGCGTGCGGGTGGGCGCCGCCGCTGATCTCGGGAACGCTCTCGACCGTGCCGAGCCGGTCGGCGACCAGGTCGACGATCCTGCCCGCGCCGTCCAGGATCTCGCGGTCCCCGGTGGCGCTCCCGAAGTGCAGGAGGTTCAGCCCGATTCCCGCCAGCCCCGAGTACAGGCTCTGGCCGAGCCGGTCCCACTTCTCGCGCAGGCACAGGGAGACGAGCTCCAGGGCGTCCTCGCGGCGGCCGATCGCGTCGAAGGCGTACGCGACGCCGTGCAGGCCGTCCCAGAAGCCGAGGCCGGTGCCGTGCTCGGGGGCGAAGGCCCGCTCGCGCAGCCAGCCCTCGTACTCAGGGAAGCGCCCCGCCCCGGTCACGGCCAGGGCGTACAGGACGCCGGCCGCTCCGCTGGCCAGGTTGAGCCCGCCGCCCGGCAGGAACTGCGTCGAGTCGCCGGGGAACAGGCGGTCCTGGCGCTGGGGGGTCGCGGAGGCGAGGATCGCCCGGCGCGCGGCGTCCCTGAGCGAGGTCCAGGAGGCCCGGCCCGGCAGCGGCAGCTCGCGCATCGCCCGCGTGTCGGGCCGCTGCGCGACCGTGCTCGCCGTGGTTCCCGGGGCCTCCGGTGCGCTCGCCGCGGGTGTCGCCGGCTCGGCGCTCCGCTCCGGGCCGAGGATGGTCTCGACCGCCTCGTCGATGAACGCGCGCGGCACCGGGAAGGTCTCGCGCACCAGTTCGGCGAGGTGGACCACCTTGGCCCGGTGCAAGGGGATCAGCACCGTGGACATCGTGGCGAACAGGCTCAGGCGCATGCAGGCGAGCGAGTACTTGTCGGCCTCCATGCCGAGCCGGTCGGGCGGAGGGCAGAAGCCGGGGTTGGCGAGCGTCGGCCGGGTGTTGTCCTCCACCAGGCTGGCCACCTCGAAGTCGATCAGCACGGCCCTGTCGCCGTCGACCAGGACGTTGAAGGGGTGCAGGTCGCCGAACACGACCCCGCGCTCGTGCAGGGAGGCGATGGCGCGCTCCACCTGGCCGAGCATCCGCAGCGCCCATTCGGTGAACTCGGCGGCGTCCTCGGGGGTCATGGCCGCGCGGATCAGCGGGTGGCGCCGTACCGACTCCTGGCTGAGCGTGGGCCCGTCCACGAACTCCTGGACCAGGAAGTGGTGGTCGCCGACGGTGAAGTAGTCGCGCATGGCCGGCACGGAGTCCAGCCCGTCGAGCCGGCGCAGCATGTCCGCCTCGTGCCGGAGGCGCGCCACGGCGTCGCGGCCGACCGCGTCGAGCCCGGCGTGCGGCCTGGCCTCCTTGAGCACGACCGTCTCGCCGGTGCGGGTGTCGGTCGCCTTGTAGACGCCGCCGCCGTTGGAGAAGTGCAGCACGCTCTCGATCGAGTACGGCAGGTCGGCCATGGTCACCGCGTTGCGGGCGGCGAGGTGGGGCTCGAGGAACGCGGGCAGGGTGACCCACGGCGGGGGGGAGAAGGAGGGGCCGCGGCGGTCGGGCACGAGGACGCCGTCGGGGTCCTCGATCGCCAGCACGCGGTCCAGGTTGGCGTTGAGGCAGAACCGCTCGGCGAAGCCGCCGTAGCGGACGAACAGGGGGCCCTCGCCGATGCGCAGGTCGCTCAGGATGTAGGGGCCCGTCACGCCGCGCAGGAGCTCGTCGAGTTCCTTGATCACCAGTTCGAGGTCGGCCTCGTCCACGGGGTAGATCGTGACCAGCTTGCCGCTGCTGCCCCGGTCGGCGTACTTGGAGCTCTGCATCATCGCGACCCGCGGCCCGCGCAGGAACTTGAAGCTGATGCGCCGGCCGACGCAGTAGTCCCAGACGATGTCCAGCGTCTTCTCGGCGTCGGCCAGGCAGGAGGAGATGTGGATCTTCCAGCCCTGCGACGGCAACGTCCTGTCCGCCGGCCCGTAGTGCAGCCAGGTGTCCGTGGCGCGGTGCTCCCACCCGGAAGGTACGGCCCGACCGGCAATGGGGAAATCCGGATACTTGGCCCGCTGGTTGTCAAGGGTGTCGTAAAACAACGGATCCGCTTGGCAATAGACCTCGTACCGGGTGGTCACGTCTCACGCCCCTCTCTCTGCTCGATCGCTGGGATGAGAATTACGGATAACCCCAGCCATGGCTAGTGACGGTACCCATAGGTGGCATATGCGGGTGTCACTATTGCATTAGTGATGACTGTCATAGTCAGCCGCAATGACCTGTAGTTTTACGAACTTCCGGACTCGTCGGGAAAGTTCAAGAAGATTTGTGGCTTGACCTGGTTTAAAGGTGAAAGATGACCTTGACCAGGGGAGACGTGAACCTGAACTTCTTTCGTCTTCGTCAAGTCAGGCGGCAGGTCATGGCGAACCCCGTTCGGGCTTGAGTGCCGGCTGCTCCCGGGCCTCGGCGTTAGCGGGCGGCGAACGTCTCGGCGAACCGAAGAATATTCGCACGTTTAACTGTGTTTGTGGGGGTATAGGGAGGGGTTCGGCCGCGCGGCAAAGACTCGCGCATCCCGCGCCTTGGAGGTGGAATCGGCGGTTTTCCAGGGCCTGGGCCAGGAGAGGAACCCTGCGAAAAGGGGGAGATCATGACCCAGGCAGATTTCATCCACGTTCAGAAGTACTTGTCGGGAGTGGACTATCCCGCGTCGAAGGACACCCTGCTCGAACACGCCAAGGCGCACGGCGCGGACCAGGACGCGCTGAAGGCCCTGGAGCGGCTGCCCGAGCGCGACTACGAGGGCCCGAGCGGCGTCAGCAAGGAACTCGCGAAGTAGACCCAGCGGCGGGCTCGGACGCACGGGCGGTGCGGCTCCGGCGCCCGGGCCCGCCGCATCTGACCCCCCACCGGGGCGCTATCGCCGCAGGGCGGCCCGGTAGACGTCCTTGGCGAGGGCGGTGAGGCGGGTCGCGGAGGACCGGTAGCCCGCGCCGGCCGGCTGGAGCGTGAGCACGGCGATGATCAGGCGGTCGCCCTCGCCGACGAGGCCGGTCGTGTGCAGCACGGGACGGCTGAGATTCACCGGCGGGCGCGGGCCGCCCGCCGCGGCGGCTCCCGTGCTCGCGGGCGCGAGGGCCGCCCGGTCCGCCGTCGCGGACCCGCCCGTCGTGGCGGTCCCGGCGGAGGGGCGCGTGCGCGAGCACGGCACGGCCGGGCGCGAGCCGTAGCCCGACCAGCCCTGCTTGACCGCCCACGGCCGGGGGACCGCGCCCGGGATGCCGAAGTACTGGTCGAAGTCGTCGGCCGCGCAGCGGGAGGCGTTGCGCAGGTGACCCAGGATCACGTCCCTGACCTTCGGCTTCGCCCGCTCCAGCAGGTAGCGGTAGGTGGTGACGACGTCCGCGGCGCTGAGCGCCGTGTAGCCCCAGAAGCCGGGCCTGTTCGCCGGCGGCGGGCCGGTGTCGGCCAGGCCGAGCCGGCGCGTCATCCGGCCGATGATCGCCCCTTGGCCGCCGCGCCGCCAGAACGCGGTGGCGGCGTCGTCGTCGCTGGCGCGCAGCATGCGCCGCAGCAGGTCCGCGTCCGCGCGCGGCACCGGGGTCGTGCGCGACTCCAGGTAGTCGAGCGCGATGAGGATCTTCACGACCGACGCCGACCGGAACCGCACGTGCGGCTTGTGCGCCAGCGTCGTCCTGCCCGTGACGCGGTCGAACACCACGTAGCTCGCGGCCGTCCCCGCCGGGATCCTCGGCGTCCCGGCCGCGCCCACGGCGCCGGAGGCGGGCGCGGCGGCCTGGGGGAGGAGCGGGAGGGTGAGCGTGAGGGCGAGCACCACGGCGAGGGCGCGTGACGCGCGCGGCGCCGGGGAGGTGAAGGACGACACCCGTCATCCCTACCAGATCGGTACGGCACAGGCGCGTGCGATCCGGGGAAGAGATGGTAGTTCTGCCTCGTACGTGGCAGACGACGGGGGAGAGCGGACAGGTGGGAGCGACATGAACACACTGGGAATCGACATCGGCGGGTCGGGCATCAAGGGCGCCCCGGTGGACACGGCGACCGGGACGCTGCTGGCGGAGCGGTGCAGGATACCGACGCCGAGCCCCTCCGCCCCCGGCGCCGTGGCCGAGGTGGTCCGGCGGATCGTCGAGCACTTCTCCTGGACGGGCCCGGTCGGGGTGACCTTCCCCGGCGTGGTGGTGGACGGCGTCACCAGGACCGCGGCGAACGTCGACCACGCCTGGATCGGCACGGACGCGCGGGAGCTGTTCACCGAGGCGAGCGGCCTCGGCGTCGTCGTGCTCAACGACGCCGACGCCGCGGGCGTGGCGGAGGCGACGTTCGGCGCGGGCCACGGCCACGAGGGCCTGGTCCTCATGCTGACCTTCGGCACCGGCATCGGCAGCGCCATGATCATGAACGGCGTGCTGATCCCCAACACCGAGTTCGGGCACCTGGAGATCGACGGGCACAAGGCCGAGCACCGCGCCTCCGACCACGCCCGTGAGGTCCACGATCTGACCTGGGAGAAATGGGCCCACCGCGTCCAGCGGTACCTGGAGCACGTCCAGATGCTGATGTCGCCCTCGATGATCATCATCGGCGGCGGGGTCAGCAAGAAGGCCGACAAGTTCCTGGGCTTCATCGATCTCCCGGGGACCACCGTGGTGCCCGCCACCCTGCTCAACAACGCCGGCATCATCGGCGCCGCGCTCGCCGCCGCCTCCGCCGCGGCCCCGGTCGCCGGCCGATGACGAAGGGCCCGCCGCGTGCCGCCGTGACCGGAGCATGACCGGAGAAGGTCACGGGATCGGTGCATCGGGGCGGGTCCCGGTGTTTGCCCGTGTCTGTGAGGGCACCTTTAACACGTGGAAAGGAGGAAGCGTGAAGGTGACCATCGCATTGCGCTTGCCGCGCGACGCGGCGAGCGTGTCCGTCACCCGGCAGATCCTCGGCGCCGAGCTGGAGGTGCTCGGGGTCGAACGCCATATCCGGGAGGATGTCCAGCTCATGCTCACCGAGGCGTGCTCGAACGTCATCCGGCACGCCAACGCGGGGGACGAGTACACCGTGAGCGTGGAAGTGATGGACGACAAATGCCTGATAACCGTGACCGACACCGGCACCGGCTTCGACCCTGATCAGGTCAGCCCGGGCAGGCCGCTCGCCGAGCACGGCCGGGGGCTCCAGATCATGCGCGCGCTCGCCGACGACGTCCGGTTCATGAACCGGCCGCGGCACGGCGCGATCGTCTGCCTCGAGAAGACCCTGCGGTTCGTCGCCGACGCCCCCGGCCGCCTGCTCAGCGCCCACTGATCGGCGCGGCCGCCGCCGCCGGGCGCCCCCGCCGGCCCCGGCGCGGATCGCGCGGGCGCCGGTCGCGCGCCCCCGGCGTCCCGGGTCACGCCTAAACCGTTGGCGCGGGACCCGGGAGGGTTGCTTATCCTTTCCGGTGGCGGCCATCTGACGGGACGGCCGGGAAAGCGACCATGGGATCTTCTTCGGTGACATCGCCCTTGACCGGCCTGCGCGAACGCCTGCCCGCGCTCATGCTGCGCGACGAGCTGAGGCTTCGCCGCCGCATCGACGGCGCACGCAAGGTGCGCGATCACAAGGCGCTACGGGCCATCGCCGACCAGGTGGCGGGCCAGATCGAGGCGGCCGAGGCCAGGGTCGGGGCGCGGCGGGCCCTGGTGCCCGCCCTGACCTATCCCGAGGCCCTGCCGGTCAGCATGCGCAAGGACGAGATCCTCGCGGCCGTGCGCGACCATCAGGTGGTCATCGTCGCGGGCGAGACCGGGTCCGGCAAGACCACCCAGATCCCCAAGATCTGCCTCGAACTCGGCCGGGGCGTCAAGGGCCAGATCGGGCACACCCAGCCGCGCAGGATCGCCGCCCGCACCGTCGCCGAGCGCATCGCGGAGGAGCTCGACATCCCCCTCGGCGGCGCCGTCGGCTACAAGGTGCGCTTCACCGACCACTCCGGCGACGACACCCTCGTCAAGCTGATGACCGACGGCATCCTGCTGGCCGAGATGCAGCGCGACCGCCTGCTGTCCCGCTACGACACGCTGATCATCGACGAGGCGCACGAGCGCAGCCTCAACATCGACTTCATCCTCGGCTACCTCAAACAGCTCCTGCCCCGCCGCCCCGACCTCAAGGTGATCATCACCTCGGCCACGATCGACCCCGAGCGCTTCTCGCGCCACTTCGGCGACGCCCCCGTCATCGAGGTCTCCGGCCGCACCTACCCCGTCGAGGTCCGCTACCGCCCGATCACCGAGGACCAGGAGGACCAGGCGCAGGCCATCGTCGACGCGGTGGACGAGCTCTGCGCCGAGGGTCCCGGCGACATCCTGGTGTTCCTCAGCGGCGAGCGCGAGATCCGGGACACCGCCGAGGCGCTGAAGGGCCGCGACGAAGAGGTGCTCCCGCTGTACGCGCGGCTGTCGGCGGGGGAGCAGCACCGGGTCTTCCAGGCGCACCGCGGACGCAGGATCGTCCTGTCCACCAACGTCGCCGAGACCTCCCTCACCGTCCCGGGCATCAAGTACGTCATCGACCCCGGCTTCGCCCGCGTCTCCCGCTACAGCCACCGGCTGAAGGTCCAGCGCCTGCCCATCGAGCCGATCTCGCAGGCGTCGGCGAACCAGCGCAAGGGCCGCTGCGGCCGCACCTCCGACGGCGTGTGCATCCGCCTCTACGCCGAGGAGGACTTCCTCGGCCGGCCGGAGTTCACCGACCCCGAGATCCTGCGCACCAACCTCGCCTCGGTCATCCTCCAGATGACCACGCTCGGCCTCGGCGACATCGCGGCCTTCCCGTTCGTGGAGCCGCCCGACCAGCGGCAGGTCAAGGACGGCGTCAACCTGCTGCACGAGCTCGGCGCCTTCGACGACGACCGCAAGCTGACGCCCATCGGCGGCAAGCTCGCCCAGCTCCCCGTCGACCCCCGCCTCGCCCGCATGGTGCTCGCCGCCCACGACAACGGCTGCGCCGAGGAGGTCATGGTCATCGCCGCGGCCCTGTCCATCCAGGACCCCCGCGAGCGGCCCGCCGACAAGCAGGCCCAGGCCGACCAGAAGCACGCCCGCTTCGCCGACAAGGAATCGGACTTCCTCACCTTCCTGAAGCTCTGGGACCATCTGCGCGAGCAGCAGAAGGAGCTGTCCTCCAGCCAGTTCCGGCGCATGTGCAAGGCCGACTTCCTCAACTACCTGCGCGTGCGCGAATGGCAGGACCTCTACAGCCAGGTCCGGCAGGTCGCCACCGGCATGGGCATCACGCTCAACTCCGTCCGCGCCGAGCCGTACGCCGTGCACGTCTCGCTGCTGGCGGGCATGCTCTCCCACATCGGCGTCATGGACGTCGACAAGGACGCCGACAAGAACGCGCCCGGAGGGCGCCGCCGCGCCATGCGCGAGTACCTGGGCGCCCGGGGCGCGAAGTTCGCGATCTTCCCCGGCTCCGCGCTGTTCCGCAAGCAGCCCCGCTGGGTCATGGCCGGCGAGCTCGTCGAGACCTCGCGGCTGTGGGCGCGCGTGGTCGCGAAGATCGAGCCGCAGTGGGTCGAGCCCCTCGCCGGCCACCTGGTCAAGCGCACCTACAGCGAGCCGCACTGGGAGAAGAGCCAGGGCGCCGTCATGGCGTACGAGAAGGTCACGCTGTACGGGGTGCCGATCGTCGTGGACCGCAAGGTCACCTACGGCCGGGTCGACCCCGAGCTGTCCCGCGACCTGTTCATCCGCCACGCCCTGGTCGAGGGCGACTGGGACACCCACCACCGCTTCCTGAAGGACAACCGCCGCCTGCTGTCGGAGGTCGAGGAGCTGGAGGCCCGCGCGCGGCGGCGCGACATCATGGTCGACGACGAGACGCTGTTCGACTTCTACGACAAGCGCCTCCCGGACGACATCGTCTCCGCGAGCCACTTCGACACCTGGTGGAAGCGCGAGCGGCAGTCCAGGCCCGAGCTGCTCACCTTCACCTCCGACATGCTGATCAACGCGGGCGCCGACGCCGGCGACCTGCAACAGGCCTATCCCGACGCCTGGCGGCACCTCGGCCAGCGCATGCGGCTCACCTACCAGTTCGAGCCCGGCGCCGACGCCGACGGCGTGACCGTGCACGTCCCCCTGCAGGTCCTCAACCAGTTCGAGGGCGACGGCTTCGACTGGCAGGTGCCGGGCATGCGCGAGGAGCTCGTCACCGAGATGATCCGCTCGCTGCCCAAGCCGCTGCGCCGCAACTTCGTCCCCGCGCCGAACTACGCCAAGGCCGTGCTCGAACACGTCACGCCCGGCAAGGAGCCGGTGGCCGAGGTCGTGTCCCGCGAGCTGTCCCGGCTCACCGGCGTCCAGGTGCCCGCCGACGCGTTCGACCCCGCCCGCCTGCCCGACCACCTGCGCGTCACCTACCGGGTGGTGGACGAGCGCAAGCGCACCGTGGGCGAGGACAAGGACCTGGCCGCGCTCAAGAGCCGCCTCGCCCCCAAGGTGCGCGCCACGCTCTCCCGCGCCGGGGAGGAGCTGGAGCGCACCGGCCTGCGCGCGTGGACGTTCGGCGAGCTGCCCAAGCTCTTCGAGCAGGGCCGCGTGAAGGGCTACCCCGCGCTGGTGGACGAGGGCGGCACGGTGGGGGTGCGGGTCTTCCAGACCGAGGCCGAGCAACGCGACGCCATGGGGCCGGGCATGCGCCGGCTCGTCATGCTGAACGTCACCTCGCCCGCCAAGGGCATCCTGCGCGGCCTGACCACCCAGCAGAAGCTGGCCCTCAGCCACAGCCCGCACCGCGACGCCGCCGACCTGTTCGAGGACTGCGTCACCTGCGCGGCCGACAAGCTCATCGCCGACGCGGGCGGCCCCGCCTGGAACCCCGGCGACTTCCGCCGCGTCCACGACCACGTGCGCGCCGAGCTGTACGACACCACCGCCGAGGTCGTCACCCGCGTCGAACGCATCCTGGTCATCTGGCACGGCGTGCGGAACACGCTCGCCGCGATGAAGAGCCCGGCGGACGCGCTGGAGGAGATCGACGAGCACCTCGGCGAGCTGGTCTTCCCCGGCTTCGTCACCGCGACCGGCCTCCGCCGCCTCCCCGACCTGCAACGTTATCTGCGCGCGGTGGAACGCCGCCTGGAGAAGCTCCCCGACGACCCCTACCGCGACCACGAGCGCATGCTGAAGCTGGACGAGATGCGCCTGGCGTACGACGACCTGCTCGGCCGCCTGCCCCCGGCCCGGCGCTCGGAGGACGCGGTGGTGGAGATCCGCTGGATGCTGGAGGAGCTGAGGGTCAGCTACTTCGCCCAGACCCTGGGCACGCCGTACCCGATCAGCGACAAGCGCATCACCAAGGCCATGGACCGCCTCACGGCCTGAACGGCGTCGCGTCTCCCAGGTCCACCAGGGGGAGGTCCTCGCCGGCGGACAGCAGGGCCGCCACGGCGTACTGCGGGGGCAGCCGGTCGCCGGGGTCGGCCTGGCCGCGGTGGATCCGTCCCTGCTCCAGATGGCGGCGGGCCTCGGCGAGGGCCGCCGAGGGTCCGGCCTCGGCGCCGGTGGCCAGCGTCGCGTAGAACCGCTTGGCCAGCGCGGTGGCGTAGAAGTCGGTGACCGGCGCCCGTACGGCGAGCACCCGGCCGCCGCCGTGCCGGGCCAGTGCGGCGGCCAGGGTGGCGCCGTCCTCTCCGGCGGACAGGACGACGAACGGCGAGCGGCCGTCCCCGTCGCGCAGGACCGCGGCGAGCTCGCCCGCGGGCACCGTGACCGGGTTCCCGTCCTCGTCCTCCAGCTCGACCGAGGACGACGTCCCGGGAGCGGACAGGTGCACGACGTGGTAGCCGCCGTCGCGCAGCGCCCCGGCGATCCGGCCCGGCGTGGCGGCCTCCAGGACGCGCGCCTCGCCGGCGCCGGAGGCGCCCAGGTCCGCGACCGCGTCCAGGACCACCCGCGTGGCCCGTGCGCGATTCTCGCCCGCCGCCGCCACGAGGATCTTCAGCGGTCCGGGAAGAGGCGGGGGCGGCGCCGTCCGCCGCCCGGCGCCGGGGGCGCGCCGCCGCACATGGACGCCGGGGAGGGTGGCGAGCACGGCCCCGCCCGGCAGCCGCAGCGCCTCGTACGGCGGCCACGCCGCCGCGTCGCCGTGCTCGACCACGACGTCGACGACCGTACCGAAGCGGGAGTCGTGCAGCAGCCTGGTCAGGTGGCGGGCCGTGTCGTCGGTCAGCAGGGCCTGGCAGAGCCGGTGCCCCGCCTCGATGAGCCGCTCCTCGGCGACGGGCGGGGGAGCGGCCAGGGCGCGGCTCAGGACGCCGGGTTCGAAGGGCAGGGGCGCGTCCTGCCGTCCCAGCAGCGACCCGGCGAGCGTCACCTCGCAGGAGATCCGCCCGTCGTCCACCGTGACGGCGAGCACCAGGTCGTGGCTCAGCGGCGACCGAGAGCGTCCCCCGCCCGGCGGGGAGACGAGGGCGCGCAGCAGCCCGTCCGCTCCCCGGGCGGTGAGGTCGGTCACCTGGTGGCGCGCCGCGGAGCCGAGGAACTCCGGGATCTCGGCGGCGGAGTGTCCGGGGAGCAGCACGGGCAGGTATTTCCCCGCCGCCCCGGGGTCCCGGCGGAACGCGTCGCGGATGTGCCGCGCCTCCCATTCGGCCGCGCCGGATTCATCCGCTTCGGCGGCTTCATCGCTTCGCTGGACTTCGTCAAGTTCGACGAGTCCGTCCGCCCGTTCTTTATATGTCTTCGAGGCGACGACGAGTACGAAATCCGATTCCCCGATCCGTTCCTCCGCCCAGGCGCGCCGGTCGCCGGCGTGCCCGGCCGGGGGCAGGCCGAGGCGGGCGTCCACGCCGTGTGTGCGCAGGAAGACCCACAGATCGCGCACGGTGTCCAGATGCGCGGCGGAATCGTGCGCGTACGAAATGAACACCCGCGGAGCGGTGCTTCGGTCCATCATCGCCTCCCCTGTCCGCCGAGTATCCTAATCCGCCCCAAGACGGGCCCCGGCCGTCCTTTCAATACCGAAGCCGGCGGACGTGTATACGGATAGCGGTTAATCGCCCGCGCTGTTTTCCGTATTCAGCGGGAATACGCCCGTGAACCGCCCAGGGCGGAGCGGGGGGCGGACCCGGTCCGCCGGGCGCGGGGGCGCGGCGGCGTGGGAGGTAGGGTTCGTCACGCGCGAACGAGAGGGGTGCGGGGTGGCACTGGCGGTGGTGTTCGACGTCGGCGAGACGCTCATCGACGAGACGCGGATCTGGTCGCGGTGGGCGGACCGCCTGGGGGTGCCGCGTTTCGTCCTCATGGGGGTGCTCGGCGGCATGGCGGCGCTCGACCGCTCGCACCGCGAGGCGTTCCACATCGTGCGGCCGGGCATCGACCTGGACGCCGAGATCGCGGCCTGGCGGCGTGACGACCCCGGCGGCCTGCGCGAGAACTTCGACGCCGGCGACCTGTACCCCGACGTGCGGCCCGGCCTGACGGCGCTGCGCGAGGCGGGCCACCAGGTGATCGTGGCCGGGAACCAGCCGCCGCAGGCCTACGGCGCGCTCGTGGCGATGGACCTGCCCGTGGACGGCGTCCACACCTCGGCCGGGTGGGGGGTCAGCAAGCCCGACCCGGCGTTCTTCGCCAAGGTCGCCGCGGTCGCCGGCCGCGACCCCGGCGACATCCTGTACGTGGGGGACCGGCTGGACAACGACGTGCTCCCGGCCGCGGCCGCGGGCATGCGCACGGCGCTGCTGCGCCGGGGCCCGTGGGGCTACCTGCACGCCGAGCGCCCCGAGGCCCGCCGGGCGGACCTGATCGTCGACGGCATCCCCGAACTGGCCGCGCTCCTCGCCGAAGGCCGCGTGGGCTGAGGCGAGCCGCCCGGCGAGGCCGGCACCGTGTCACCGTCCTCGCCGGGCTCGCCCGTCACCGGGCGGGTTCCGGCCGCGGTCCCCGCGGGTCGCCCGTCACGTCCACGGGCGCGTCCCGGCCGGCCGGGATGACCAGCGTGTGCGGCAGCAGCACGACGGCCGTGGTGCCGCCGTAGGGCGAGCGGCGCAGGGCCACCTTGATGTCGTGCCGGGCCGCCAGCCGGCTGACCACGAACAGGCCGAGCCGGTCGCTGTCGGCGAGGTCGAACTCCGGCGGGTCCGCGAGGCGGCGGTTGATCTCGTCGCGGTCCTCGGCCGCCATCCCGAGGCCGCGGTCCTCGATCTCGACGGCGAACCCGTGGCCGACCTGGTCGCCCCTGATGTGCACCCGGGTGCTGGGCGGCGAGAAGACGGTGGCGTTCTCCACCAGCTCGGCGAGCAGGTGGATCACGTCGGCCACGGCCGTGCCGGCCAGCGACGCGTCCGGCATGGGCAGGACGGTGACGCGCGTGTAGTCCTCGACCTCGGCCACCGAGCCGCGCACCACGTCGTGCACCGGCACCGGCTTGCGCCAGGCGCGCCCGGCCGGGGCGCCGGACAGGATGATCAGGCCCTCGGCCTGGCGGCGCATGCGCGTGGTGAGGTGGTCCAGCCGGAACAGGTCCGCCAGGGCGTCGGGGGCGCTGGTCTTGCGCTGCATCGTGTCCAGGTGGCTGAGCTGCCGGTGCAGCAGCGACTGGTTGCGCCGCGCCAGGTTGCGGAACACCAGGCTGACGCCCTTGCGCAGGTCGGCCTGCCCGACCGCCGCCTCGACGGCCGTGCGCCGCACGGTCGAGAACGCCCGGGCGACGTCGCGCACCTCCAGGGTGGTGCCGGTGACGGGGATGGGCGGCGCGTCGGTGCCGACGTCGACCGGCGCGCCGGCGCGCAGCTTGGCGACGACGGCGGGAAGCCGGACGTCGGCCAGGTCCAGGGCCGCGGAGCGCAGGTCGGTCAGCTCGTGGGAGAGCCCGCGCCCGAGGCGGGCCGACAGCACGACGGCGAGGAGGATGGCCAGCAGTCCCGCGCCGCCGGCGATGACGATCCGGGCGATGATGCCCGCGGCGACGCCGTCGGCGCGCCCGGTGAGCAGCGTCGTGCGCTCGGCGTCGAGGCGGTCCATGCGCGTGCCGAGCCCCCCGGCCAGGCCCTGCCACGCCGAGGCCCGCGCGAGCGCGCCGCGCCGGGCGGCGACCTCGTTCTCGATGGCGATGAGCCGCTTGTAGTCGGCCGAGGCGAGCAGCGTGTCGTAGGGAGCGCGCACCTCGGGGTCCAGCGCCTGCACGCCCCGGTCCAGCAGCAGCGCGCGCCCGGCGACGATCTGGGCGAACTCACGCTGCTCGTCGAGGCCGAGCGTGCCGCGCAGCAGCGCGCCCGACAGCAGGGCGTCCTCCTGGGCGAGCATCTCCCGCGACCTGGCGATGGTCTGCAGGCCGGTGGACTGCCGGTACAGGGCGGGGTCGGGCACGGTGACGAGCCGGTCGGCCATCCGATAGAGCGCGTCCTGGATCTCGGTGTACCGCTGCACGGCCGTCAGGCGGTCGACGGCCCGCGCGTCGACCTCCTCCCGGACGCCGCCGAGGCGCTCCAGTTGCCGCTCCAGGTCGTCGAGGCCCTCGGCCACGTCGGCCCCGATGACCGTCCCCGCCTCCTCCGAGGCCGTGCGCTCGTGGAGCCGCGCCACCGCGGCGTCGGTCTCCTGGCGGGCGGTCACGAGGTCGCCCGCGTCGGGCGTGGTCCCGCTCAGCACCAGGGCGGACAGGTGGCGCTCGCGCCGCACGTGGTCGGCGACGGCCGACGCCGGGGTCGCGACCTGCTCGTACTGCGTGACCGCCGTGCGCAGGGCGAACAGGTCGCCGACCAAGTGCCCGGTGAAGAAGCTCCACAGCACGATGAGCGCCACGATCGGCAGGCTCAGCAGCGAGTAGAGCTTGAAGCGGAGCGTGCGCTCCCGCCCGGACGGCTCACCGGCGCCGGCCGCGGCGCGGACGAGCGCGCGCGGCGGCCCGCCGAGCCGGTTGACGATCGCCGTGAGGCTGACGCCCACGAATTACCTCCAGTCGCAGTGGTGGACCACCGTCACGGCACCCATACCGTCCCGGTCAGCCCGAGGAGCTTGGCGGCCGTGGCCACGGCCGCCATCGCGGCGAAGCCGCCGAGCAGGAGCAGGTCCGCCCGGTCGAAGGACAGCTCGCGCGTCCACGTGCGGTGCCTGCCGCCGAAGCCGCGCAGGTCCATGGCGTTGACGGTGTCCTCGGCGTCGATCAGGGCGTTCACCGTCACCGGCACCACGACGGGCTTCAGCGTCAGCAGGCGCCTGACCGGGTTGCGGCTGCGGCTGTGCTCGTATCCTCGCAGCCGCTGGGCGTCCACGGTCTCGTTCAGGTTCGCCCAGGTGGAGGGCAGGAAGCGGAAGGTGAGGTCCACTCCGTACGCCAGGCGCTGGGACAGGCCGAGCCGCGCGAACGCCACGCCGAGGTCGCTCGGGGCGATGGTGAACGCCACGGGGAACCCGACCAGCGCCAGCGAGACGTAGCGCACCAGCAGCGTGGCGGCGTACGACAGCGTGGTCCAGCTCACCTCGGCGCCGGTGCCCGGGATCGTGACCAGCACCCCCTCGCCGGCGCGTGTGTCGGCCGCGGTGAACACGCTGTTGGCGGCGACGAGCAGCGTGGTGAACGCCAGCATGAACGCCCAGTTGGCCCGCACGCCGCGCCACGGGATGCCCGCGGCGCGGTAGTACAGCAGGGCGACGACCGTGCAGGCGAGGACCGCGCGCAGGTCGTCGATCCCCGCCACGGCCACCAGGTGGAGCACGGGCACCAGCAGCAGCACCCGCGGGTCGCGGCGGCCGAGGAAGGAGTCCGCGCCCAGGTGGCGCGGCGTGACGTCCATCGGTTCACCGGCCGGCGCGCTTGGACAGCGGCTCCCAGAGCGCGTCGAGGGCCGGAGTGAGGATGACGACGGCGATGGCGTTGGCCAGCAGCGCGGGCCCGTAGTTGAGGGTCAGGAAGGTGGTGACGTCGATGCCCTGCACCCACATGTCGGTGGCGACGAAGAGCAGCCCCGCGGCGGTGGCGACCAGGGCGCCGACGGCCGTCACGACCAGGCGCGGCGCCTCGCCGGTGATCGGCGGCAGCACCGCGAAGATCAGCCCGGCGAGGGCGCCCACCAGCCCGTTGGCGACGCTCCAGTTCCAGTACGCGAGCCCGGCGCCCTGGGCGAGATCGATGAGGAGGTTGCCGACCAGTCCGGTGAAGGCGCCGGCGATGACGCCGAAGCGCTTGCCGAAGAAGGGGACCAGCGCGAACGCGGGACGGACGGTGACGTTCTGGGTGCCGGGGATAAGGAAGCTGAACAGGCCGAGCGCGGCGTAGAGCGCCGCGCCGACCGCGCCGTAGACGACGGTCCGGGATGAGACATCCAGTAACGGCCGTCGCCAGGGCGCCGCGTCTGCGCTCATGAGGGGGTGGGTCCTTCCTGGTGGAACGGGGTCGAGCCGGAGGGATGGGCCGAGAGCGATATGTGGCGTGCCAGATCGAAGGGGTGGGGGATCGGGGCGGCGCCGGACGCGGGGAGTCCGGAAAGATGTTCGCGGAGCGCGCGGACCAGGCCGGTGGCGCGCAGTCCCGCCCCGGCCCAGACGTCCTCGGCGCGGGCCAGGTCGGCGGGGGAGGCGTCGGCGACCACGCGCCCGTCGTCCACGACGACGACGCGGTCGGCGTAGGTGAGGGCGAGGTCCACGTCGTGGGTGATGAAGTAGACGCTCTCCACGCCGCCGGCCGCGAGGGCGTGGCCCATGAACGCGGTGGTGGTGTGGAGGTCCTGTCCCGCGGTGGGCTCGTCCAGGATGAGCGTGCGGGGGCGCATGGCTAGGGCCAGGGCGACGGTGAGACGGCGCTGCTGCCCGAACGACAGCGTCCGCGGCGGGCGGTCCATGATGCCGGCCTCGCCGTCGAGCAGCGTCGCCCGCAGGACCTCCGCCGCGTCCTCGGCGATCTCCTCGGGGCGCCTGCCGAGGTTGCGCGGCCCGAAGGCCAGCTCGCGGCCGACGGTGGCGCTGAACAGCGCCTGCCCGGGGTTCTGGAACACGTAGCCGAAGGTCGTGGCCAGGCTGATGATCGAGCGCTCGGCCACCGGGGAGCCGTCCACCAGCACCTCGCCGCGGGAGGCGGTGACGAGCATGACGGCGGCGCGCAACAGGGTGGACTTGCCGGCCCCGTTCGGGCCGAGGACCGCGATCCGCTGGCGGGCGCCGAGCGCGAGGTCGACCCCGGTGAGCACGGCGCGCGGGCCGTACGCCAGCGTGACTCCGCGGTATTCGAGGCGCGGCACCGGCGGGCCGGTGTCCGGCCGGGGCGGCGGGGGCACGGCGGGCAGTTCGGCGGCGCGGGCGACCAGGGTGGGGAACGGCAGCTTGACGTGCCCGGCGGGGGCGACGCGCAGGAACCCCTCCACGGGGCCGAGGTAGCGGGTGGCGCCGTCCTCCAGGTAGAGCACCTCGCCGGGGCCGAACTCCAGGATCTCCTCGACCCGGTGCTCGACGACCACGGCCGCGCCGCCCTCGTCGACGAACCTCCTGATCTCGCGCATCAGGCGCAGGCCGGCCGCGGGGTCGAGGTTGGCCAGCGGCTCGTCCACGACCACCACCTTGGGGTCCATGGCGAGCACGCCCGCGAAGGCGACCAGCTGGAGCTCGCCGCCGCTCAGCTCGGAGGTGGCCCGCTCCAGCAGGTGGCCGACGCCGACGCGGCCGGCGATGGCGGCGATCCTGCGGTGGATCTCCTCGCGCGGCAGGCCCAGGTTCTCCGGGCCGAAGGCGATCTCAGCGGCGACGGTGGTGCCGACGACCTGGCGGCGCGGGTCCTGGAGCATCGTGCCGACGACGGTGGACAGCTCGCGCACCGTCATGCCGGCGACGGGACGGCCGCCGACGCGCACCTCGCCGGTGACCTCGGCCCGGTAGGCGTGCGGGATCAGGCCGTTGAGCAGGCGCAGCAGCGTGCTCTTGCCGCATCCGGACGGGCCGCTGACCAGCGTGAGGTCCCCGGGGCGCACGGTCAGCGAGACCGGGCCGAGCGCGGGGCGGCGGGCGGGGTCGGGGGACCCGGGGGACCCGGTGGACAGGTAGTGGACGCGCGCGTCATGGACCTCGATGAGCGCGGTCATGACGGGTCGCCTTCCGATCTGCTCCACTGCGGTGGTCGGCCGCCGGGCCGAAACACAATGTCCACAGAGATTAAAGGGGACAGTGTGTTGTCAGCGCAATTGCTGTGAAACGAGCCCATTAGGCGTGCTGACCGAATTGTACGCTTTCGGCTACCTCAATTACGGACGCGTGAATTGAAGGCGTGCGCCGGGTTGCGGCAAGGTGATCACTTGCCGCGACCCGGCGGCCGGGGGTCAGGTGCGGCTGGGAGTGCGCGGGCGGTCCGCGGCGGGCAGGCAGAGGCCGCCGGCGCGCCGGGCCTCCGCCAGGGTCGCGCGGAAGAGGCGCTCCACCTCGTGGGCCTGCGCGGTGAGGCGGCCGGTGTGGGGGACGGCCAGGTGGTCCTCCTCGGTCTCGGCCAGCAGGCGCTCGTAGTCGGGGGTGCGCTCCCGCAGCACCCCGAGCTGCCGGTGCGCGTGGAACACCGCGTCCGCCCTGCGCACCCCGGCCGCGTACTCCTCCAGGGCGGCCACCCGCGCCCCGAGCGAGCGGTGCGCCCGCTCCAGCGCCTCGGCGTAGGGGCCGAAGACGGCGGCCACGTCGTCGGGCACGTCGCGGGGCACGATCCGGTGGTGCTCCGCACGGGTGCGGGTGAGGTCGGCCAGCCGTACGGCGAGCCGCCAGACCTCGGCCGGGAGGGTCGCGGCGTTGTCGATGGCGTCGAGCATCCCGGCGTGGTGCACCCGCGACCGCAGCACCTCCTCGGCCGCCCGCTGCGCCCTGGCCAGCATCTCCCGGGACTCGGCGTCCAGGTCGCCGGGGAGGACGAACCGGTCGGCGTGCGCCGCGGCCACGCGCAGCCGCCGCCGTGCCTCGCGGCGCGCGGGGTCGCCCGCCAGCGCGTGGACGCCGGACAGCCCCGCGATGACGGCGCCGAGCGCGGCCATGCCCCACGGCCCGGCCAGCGCGAGGGTCGCCAGGAGGAACAGGGCCACGACCGCGACCGCGGAGGGGCGGGGGCCCGCGCGCGGGGGGACGGCCCCGGCGCGCACGGCCGTGAGCGCGGCGGGGCCGGAGCGCAGCGTCTCGGCGACCCCCGGCGGCAGCGCCGGGTCGAGGACGAGCCGGGGGAACTCGCGCGGCGGCGTGCGTGCGTCCACATGAACCTCCTGGGGAAGGCGGCCGGCGGCGAGCCCGCACGGCCTCCACTCCGGGGCGAGGTCCATGAGGGCTCACCCTTTTACACCATGTGGTGCTTTTCGCCGGGATGGCAGCCGTCACGTGATGGACATGTCTTTTGACACTTTGCCGTGCGCGGTGTTCTCCGTGCGGACATAGGGCCCAGATAGGCTGGTAGGTGATGAGCGAAGTAACGAGGTGGATAGCCCTTGACGGAGCCGTCAACGTGCGGGACCTCGGCGGTCTCCCCACGATGGACGGCCGGACGACGCGGTTCGGGCGGGTGCTCCGCTCGGACAACCTGCAGGACCTCACCGACGCCGACGTGCGCAGGCTCGTCGGCGAGATCAAGCTGCGCGACGTGATCGACCTGCGCTCCAACAACGAGGTCGCCCTCGAGGGCCCGGGCCCGCTGACCCGCGTGCCGGGGGTCGGCATCCATCACCTGACCCTCTTCGCCGAGGGCGGCCTGTACACCGACGTCGAGGCCGACACCGGCGTCCCGGCGCCCGCCGGCCGCCGCATCGACGCCGACCGGGTGCTGCCCTGGCAGGGCCGCCACGAGGAGGGCACGCGCGAGAGCAGGGTGATCGGCTTCTACCAGGGCTACCTGCGCGACCGGCCCGACGCGGTCGTCGCCGCCCTGCGGGTGCTCTCGCGGGGGGACGGCGCGGCGCTCGTGCACTGCGCGGCGGGCAAGGACAGGACCGGGGTCGTCTGCGCGCTCGCCCTGTCGGTCGCCGGGGTCACCCGCGAGGCCATCGTCGCCGACTACGCCCAGACCGGCGACCGCATGGAGCGGATCCTCGCCCGGCTGCGGTCCACCGCGACCTACCGCGACGACCTGGACAACCGGCCCGCCGACAGCCACATGCCGCGCCGGGAGCACATGGAGCACTTCCTGGGCCTGCTCGACCAGCGATACGACGGGCCGCTCGGCTGGCTGGAGCGCAACGGCTGGACCTCCGGCGACGCCGGCGCCCTGCGCGCGCGGCTGCTCGGCTGAGCCCTCAGAACGCCCGCGCGTCCAGCGCGACCGCGCGGCCCTCGGCCGCGGACGTGCGGGCCGCGTGCAGCACCGCCAGGGCCTCCGCCACCTCGGACGGATCGACGGGCGGCGGCGCGCCGTCGCGCAGGCAGGCCACCACCCCGGCGTAGAACTCCTGGTAGGCGCCCGGCACGGTCGCGACGGGCCGGGCGTCGCCGTCCGTCCCGAGCGTGCCCCACCGCTCCGGAGGCTCGGCGCCCCAGCCGGGCACGCCCGGGCGCTCGCCCGCGCGCAGCCGCTCCTCCTGCACGTCCAGCCCCCACTTGACGTAGGCGGCGCGCGAGCCGAGCACTCGCAGGCGTGGTCCCGGCCGTGCGGCCACCGAGCTCATCCACAGATGGGAGCGCGCGCCGCCCGCGTGGGTCAGCGCGACGAACGCGTCGTCGTCCGCGCCCACCCCCGGCCGCCGCACGTCGGTCTCGGCGTACACCGAGGCCACCGGGCCGAGATAGCGCAGCGCCTGGTCGACCAGATGGCTGCCCAGGTCGTACAGCAGCCCGCCCAGCTCCTCGGGCCCGCCGTTCTCGCGCCACCCTCCCTTGGGCACCGGACGCCAGCGCTCGAACCGGGACTCGAAGCGGTGGACCTCGCCGAGGTCGAGCGTGCGCAGCGTCAGGAAGTCGCCGTCCCAGCGGCGGTTCTGGAAGACCGTCAGCATCAGGCCGCGCTCGCGCGCCAGGCCGATCAGCTCCACGGCCTCGGCGGCGGTGCCGGCGAGCGGTTTGTCCACCACCACGGGCAGCCCCGCCGACAGCGCGGCGCGGGCCAGCGGGACGTGCGTGCGGTTCGGCGAGGCGATCACGATCACGTCGAGGCCGAGCGCCAGGAGCTCGTCGGCGGAGGGGACGACCCGGGCGCCGGGGTGGTCGCGGGCGACGCGGGCCGCGCGGCCGGGATCCCGGGTGACGACGGCGGCGAGCCGCAGGCCGGGCGTCGCCGCGATGAGCGGGGCGTGGAAGAACTCTCCGGCCGTGCCGTACCCGGCCAGGCCGGCACTGATCATGAGTCGGACTCGTCGCGCTCGGCGAGGAAACGCTCGAACTGCGCGGCGAGCTCGTCTCCCGTGGGCATCGGCGTCGTCTCGGCCATGAGGTTCTCGCGCTCGGCCCCGGCGGTGAACGCGTCGTACTGCTGTTCCAGGCCCTGGATCGCCGTGGACAGCTCGGCGGAGGCGACGATCTGCTCCTCGATCTCGGCCGTGGTCTTCTCGGCGGCGTCCCGCAGGCCGTCCAGCGGGAACACCAGCCCCGTGCTGCGGGTCACCGCCTCCAGCGCGGTCACCGCCGCCCGGGGGTACTCGGCCTGGGCCAGGTAGTGCGGGACGTGGACGGCGTACCCGAGGGCGGCGTGGCCGCGGGCGCCGAGCCGCAGCTCCAGCAGCGCGGCGGCGCTGCCCGGCACCTGGATCTTGCCGAACGGGCTGCCCGGGCCGCTCACCAGCTCCGGGCGCGTGCCGTGGGCGGTCACGCCGAGCGGGCGGGTGTGCGGCGCGGCCATGGGGATGCCGTGCATGGTGACCAGCCTGCCGATGTTGAGCCGGGTGGCCAGGGCGCCGACCGCCTCGGTGAACAGCTCCCACTCGCGGTCGGGCTCCGGGCCGCTCATCAGCAGGAAGGGCGTGCCCGCCGCGTCGTGGGCGAGGTGGACGGCGAGCTCAGGAGTCTCGCAGTCGACCCAGCGGTCGGTGTCGAAGGTCATCAGGGGACGCCGCGAGCGGTAGTCGAGGAGGCGGTCCACGTCGAACGTCGCCACGACCCGGTGCTCAAGCTCGGCGAGCAGGTGGCCGATGGCGAGCCGCCCGGCGCCTCCGGCGTCGACGAAGCCCTCGAAGTGGTAGAGCAGCACCGGATCGGTCAGCTCGGGCAGGTCGCCGCTGAGCCGGTAGAGATCCGTCGGGTCGAACACCTTGGGTCCCAGCCTTTCTATCGTCTCTCAAGAGAGAACCTATGGGATGTGGCGAGGATTCCGCCGGGCGAGTGGCCCGCTACCCACCGTCGGGCCGCGCGCACGCGGCGGTACCGGGGGGATGCACAATGGATCTCGTGCCAGAGAACCCAGCGGGCCGGGGGGACGCGGGGCCGGGCGAGGACGTCGAGGAGCTCGCCACCCGCCTGTTCCAGATGGCCAGGTCCGGTCAGACCGATCGCCTGTGCGCCTACGTCGACGCCGGCGTCCCGGCGAACCTGCACAACGACAAGGGCGACACCCTGCTCATGCTCGCCGCCTACCACGGCCACGCCGGCACGGTGCGGGCCCTCCTCGACCGCGGGGCCGACCCCTCGCGCGCCAACGACCGCGGGCAGACCCCGCTCGCGGGCGCGGTGTTCAAGCAACTGCCCGACGTGGTGCGCGCCCTGCTGGACGCCGGCGCCGACCCCGGGCAGGGCACTCCGTCGGCCGTCGAGACCGCGCGCATGTTCGGCCAGGAGGAGTTCCTGGCGTGGTTCACGGACGACCGCCGATAGTGCCGGACATAAATGAGTTGCGATGTGGTTACGGGCAGTCTTTGTTGCCATGATGTGGGAATGGCTGATTTAGCGGCATCACAGCTTGTTCTGCCAGATTTGTCGTGCCCGTTTCCCAGCCTGATCAGCCCTTACGCCGCTCAGGTCGACCGGGAGACGCTCTCCTGGCTGCGCGCCTGCCGCATGATCGACGACCCCGCCGAGCTGGAGCGCTACCGCGAGGCCGCCTACGGCTACCTCGGCGCCCGCGCCTACCCCTACGCGTCCTACGAGATGCTCCGGCTGGTCACCGACTGGTGCGTCTGGCTCTTCGCGTTCGACGACGCCTTCTGCGAGTCCGACCGGCGGTCCGCCGAGATCGCCAGGGCGCTGCCGCAGCTGCTGATCGTCCTGGACGACCTCGACGCGGGCATCCCGGTGGAGAACCCGTTCGCGCGGGGCATGCGCGACGTCATGCGCCGGGTCGCCGCCGCCGGGAACGCCGACCAGCTCGACGGCTGGCGCGCGCTCACCAAGGACTACCTGTTCGCCCAGGTCTGGGAGGCCGCCAACCGCGAGGACGCCGTCGTCCCCCACTACAACGACTACGTCTTCATGCGGCGCAGGACGGGCGCCATGCCGACGGTCTTCTCGCTGATCGAGCTCGCCACCGGGCAGGCGCTGACCCCCGAGGAACGGCGCGCGCCCGGCGTGCGTGCCATCACCGAGTGCGCCAACGACGTCGTCGTCTGGGACAACGACCTGCTCTCCTACGCCAAGGAGCGCGAGGGGGTCAACGCGGGCAACAACCTGGTCAGCGTGCTGGTCCGGCACGGCGACCGGACCACCCAGGAGGCCATGGACCACATCGGCCGGCTGCGCGACCGGGCCGTGGCCCGGATGCTCGCGCTGCGCGCGGAGATCGCCGCGTGGGGCTCGGAGGCGGTGATGGCCTACGTGCGCGGGCTGGAGCACTGGGTCAGCGGCAGCGTGGCCTACTCCCTCACCAGCACCCGGTACACCCGCGCCTGGAAGGGCACCACCGCCGCCGTCGCCTGGCGGGACCGCAACTGAGCGCCGAGGAGCCGCCGGGGCCTCACCCGGCGGCGTCGATCTCGCCCATGGCGTAGCCGACGGCCTCCTCGAACTCCATGCGCGTGCCCTGCAGGTAGGCCTCCTGGTACGCCTCCTCGCCGAGCAGGCGCTTGCACTCCTTGACGCACTGCTCGTGCTCGGTGCCGAAGAACGGCGAGCCGAACAAGGGGAGGCCGAAGAGCTGCCAGTTGACCTGGGCGGCGCCGAGGATGCGCGCCGCCCGCGCCGCGTCCCCCTGGTCCAGGGCGAGCTGCGACAGCGTCTCCATCGCCACCACGGCCCCGAGCACGTCGTGGAAGTGGCGCTTGATGCGCAGGGCCTCCTGGGCGCTGAACACCGCGTCCGCGGTCCTGCCCGTCATGCGCTCGATCGCCGAGGTCGCCCACACGGCGTAGGAGCGCAGCCACAGCTCGCCGCGCTCGGCGCAGAGGTGGCGGCAGTCGCGCAGCAGCGACTCGGCCTCCTCCAGCTCGTCCTGCTGGGTGAGCACGACCGCCAGCTCGACGATCGCCGGCAGCAGGCCGGGGTTCAGCTCGCGCCCGCTGCGGTGGAACTCGATCGCCACGCCGAGCAGCGCGGTCGCCTTGTGCAGGTCGCCCTGCAGCCAGGCGGCGGTGCCCTGCATCTTGGTCGCCAGGATCACCGCGATCGAGTCGCCGACCCGGACGGCGTCGTTCGCGCACTGCTCCGCGGCCTCCAGCGCGCCGCCGGTGTCGCCCTGGGCGCTGCGGACGTACGACAGCACCCACAGCGCCTTGCAGCGCTGCCTGCTCGGGTCGGGCGAGGCCCGCAGCGCCCGCTCCAGGTACAGCCGGCCCTCGCGGGCGAACCCGCAGGCCACCCACATGAACCACAGCGAGGACAGCAGCGTGAGCCCGGTGCGGGCCTCCTGGGGGTCGCGCAGGCAGAAGTCCAGCGCGGCGCGGATGTTGTCGTGCTCCTGGCGCATGCGCCCGAACCAGTACACCTGCCGCGGCCCCGACCAGGCCATCTCGCCCTGCTCGGCGAGCGCCAGGTAGTAGTCGCGGTGCCGGCGGCGCAGGTCCTCGGTCTCGCCGAGCTTGTCCAGCCACTCGAGGCCGTACTGGCGCAGGGTGTCCAGCAGGCGGTAGCGGGAGCCCGAGCGCTCGGCGACGCTCAGCAGGATGGACTTCTCCACCAGCCCGGAGATCAGGTCCATGATGATCCCCTCGGGCAGGGTGTCGCCGGAGCAGACCTGAGAGGCGGCCTCCAGCTCGAAGTCGCCGGAGAAGATGGAAAGGCGCGCCCACAGCAGCCGCTCGGCCGGCTCGCACAGCTCGTGGCTCCAGCCGATCGCCGCGCGCAGCGTCTGGTGGCGCGGCAGCGCGGTGCGGCTGGCCCCCGCGAGCAGGCTGAAGCGGTCGGTCAGCAGCGCGAGGATCTGCTCCACCGACAGCGCGCGCAGCCGCACGGCGGCGAGCTCAAGCGCCAGCGGGATGCCGTCCAGCCGCCTGCACAGCTCGGAGACGGCCAGGATGTTGTTCTCGTCGACGGCGAAGCCCGAGACCACGGCCGCGGCGCGCTCGGAGAAGAGCAGGACCGCCTCGTTGACGTACGGGCTCTCGGCGCCGTCGTCGCCGGGCACGGCCAGCGGCGGGACCGGGACGGACTGCTCGCCCGGCACGCCGAGCGACTGCCTGCTGGTGGCGAGCACCCGCACGCCCGGGGCCGCGCGCAGGATCCGCTCGATGAGCTCGGCGGCCGCGGTCAGGACGTGCTCGCAGGAGTCGATGACGAGCAGCAGCTCACGGTCGCCCAGCCACTCGGCCAGCGTGTCCGCCTCCGGGCGCGCCGACTGGTCGGCGATGCCGAGGGCCGCGTTGACCGCGTGCGCGACCATGAACGGGTCCTGCAGGCGGGACAGGTCGGCGTACCAGACGCCGTCGGGGAAGTGCCCGGCGACCTGGTGGGCCGCGCGCAGCGCCGTGCGCGACTTGCCCACGCCGCCGATGCCCGTCACGGTCACGAGCCGGTGGTCGCGGAGACGTTGCCCGAGGGTGGCGAGCAGGCGGTCCCTGCCCACGAAGCTGGTGAGCTCCGCGGGGAGGTTTCCGTCTCTTCGCCATGAACTCGGCGATGTCATGGCCGCCTCACGTGGGGGTCGATCCGGCGTGCGTCCTGCCCGCATCGTACCCGCGCGGGCCGGAGGGCGTCCCCGTGCTCGAGACGCCCCGCGGGTGCGTGCCGGTGCTCGGCACGGCCCGGAACCAGTTATTAGGGGTATGGCGGGAAACGAGGGAGTCTTGGCCGACCAGGCGATCGTGACGGTCCCCGGGCGCGTAGCATTGTCCCCGTGACTGTGCATGAGCCGGATGACCTGCGTCCGGTGGACCTCTCCGACGAGGGGCCGCCGGTGCTGCCCGACCAGACGAGCGACGAGAGTGACTCCGCCTGGGGCGAGTGGCGATCGTCCGACGACGTGTCCCGGTTGCTGGAGGAGCGCCCGCCGCACTGGGACTGACGCCCGTCGTCCGGCCCGTGCGGACACCTCCGCCGGGCCTGAAGCATGGAAGCCACGGCCCCGGAGATCTTCTCTCCGGGGCCGTGGCTTCTCGCATGTCCGTCCGCGTGTCCGGGGCCGTGACGCTCAGGCGTGGTGCGCCGCGCCCGCGCCGTTCAGGCTGAGGACCGGCTCCTCGCTCGCGGGCCGGTCATCGCTCATGGGCCGGTCGTCGCTCAGGAACTGCTCGTCGCCCATGGGCCTGTCCTCGGCGTCGGAGCCGTCCGGCACCACGATGGCGGGGAACGTCCCGGTGTCGATGATGCCGTGCTCGTTGTAGGCGGCCTCGATCAGCGCGTGTGCCCGGGGCTCCAGCTTCCACAGCGCCCGGTACTCGCGGGCAGCGGCCAGCGAGACGCCCGTCTCCCTGGCGATGTCGGCCGCGCGCGGCACGAACCTGCGCTCGATCTGCTTGTCCCAGTACTGGCGCGCCGCGCGCATCAGGGCCGCGCGCTGGGCCGTGTCGACCACCTGGGGCGCCGGCTCCACCGTCACGGCGGCGTCCTCGTCGTCGTCCACGTCGGCGATGTAGGTGACCGGGCGGCCGCTCGCCACCGGAAGGGCCTGCGGGGCGGGCTGCTCCTGCTCCGGCTCCCAGGGCACCGGCGGACGCAGGTCGATCAGGGCGCTCGTGTTGTACAGCGCGCCGATCTGCGACAGCAGGGCCTCCTGACGCTCGGCGTCGACCGCGAGGCCGGTGTGCTCGACGGCCTGGTCCATCATGCGGTCCAGCTTGGCGAGCGCGGCGCGCATCTTGCGGTCGGAGGCGCCCGCCTCGCGCAGCGCGCGGGCGCGCTTGGCGGCCAGGGCCACGCGGGTCAGCCTGCGGTGCGCATCGACCTCGGTCACGGTGCGGTCGCTGACCTCGGCGAGGCCCATCCGGACCATCGCGCGCTCCGGGGTGAACCGCCACTTGATGCGGGAACGCCCGGTGATGCGGTGCCGCTCGATGGCCATGCCGCGCTCCCACAGCCACGCGGCCACCAGGGGGGCGGCGAGCCGGAAGATGGCCTCGGCGAGGCTGCGGGCGTCCAGGCTGGACAGCACCGCCGACAGGCCGGTCAGCACCCACACGGCCATGCCGTCGATGCCGGCCGAGAAGTTCTCGCGCATGTTGCGGCGGGCGCGCACGGCGCTGGTGATCACCGCGACCTCGATGAACGCGAAGAGCAGCAGGCGCAGCGGCCCGTCGAACCCGAGCACGTCACCGGAGAACCGCCACATGCCCTGGGCGGACACGCCGGTCGCGATGCTGGCGGCGACGATGGTCAGGATGTCCTCTGCCGGACGGTTCGCTGCGAACTTCTGATAGCCGCGGGACGCCGCGCGGTAGGCGGCGCGCAGGGCGAGGTACGCGAGGACGAGGGCGACCAGAGTGGACACGCAGATGATGGCCGCTCCGAGCGGATTGTCCGCCGCGTACGTGGTCAATTGATCGATGGGGGGCATCAGTCACTGTCCGTCATTCTCGATGTCCGACAGGATTACCGGAAGGATCATTTCAGACCCGCGGCGCTGATGTTCCCTCAAACCCCTTATGTCGCACAGAAAGTCGACCACATCTGGGATCCCGGACACACCAGGGGTGCCGCGCCGCCCCGCCGGGGGGCGGCGGGACGCTACGAGACGACGTCCTTGCGGCGGAACCGGCGGAAGGCCAAGGCGACGAGGACGGCCGCGTAGGTCACCGAGAGCGATGCCCCCTTGGTCATGCCGCTCCAGTCCAGCTCCGGTGCCAGCGCGTCCAGCCAGGCGGTGTTCCAGAACGTCGGCAGGAACTCGCGTACCACGCCCAGCGCCTCCACCGCCTGCAGGATGTTGCTCACGATGACCAGCCCCACCGCGCCCCCGACCGCGCCCAGCGGCGAGTCCGTGCTCACCGAGAGCAGGAACGCCAGGGCCGCCACGACGAGCTGGCTCACCAGGGCGTAGCCCACCACGATCCCGAAGCGCGGCAGCACCGTGGCGGCCGCGATGGTCTCGCCCGTGCCGGGCAGGCGGATGTCGTTCCACCCGAACGCCACCGTGCCCGCCAGCAGGGCCATCAACGGCAGCGCCACCACAGCCGTCGCCGAGTACGCCAGCGCCACCACGAGCTTCTGCCGCAGCAGCCGGTCCCGAGGCACCGGCGCGGCCAGCAGGTAGCGCAGCGACGACCAGCTCGCCTCGCTCGCCACCGTGTCCCCGCAGAACAGGGCCACGGCCACCACCAGCAGCAGCGTCGCCGACACCGACAGCACGAACGCGGCGAAGTTCAGCCCGCCCTGGGTGGCCAGGTCCGACAGCCGCAGGGTGCTCTGCTGCGCGGGCGCGGGACCGAGGGCGAACGCCGCCACGAGGATCCACGGCAACGCCAGCAGCAGCCCGAACATCACCAGCGTCCGCCGCCGCCGGAACTGCCGCACGAACTCCACCCGCAACGGCAACGTGCCCCGCACGGCTCCGGTGACCCGCCCTGCGCCGTTCCCGGCCGCCGTTTCCCTCGCGCCAGTCCGCGCCGGTCCGCTCATGCCCTGCCTCCGCCGTCTCCGATCAGGTCGAGGAACACGTCCTCCAGACGCCCCGGCGCGCCGCCCGCGGGCGCGTTCCCGAGCAGGTCGCCCACCGGGCCCGCCGTGACCAGCCGGCCCCGGTGCATGACCACCACGTGGTCGCAGGTCTGCTCCACCTCGGCGAGCAGGTGGCTCGACACGATCACCGTCCGGCCGTGCCGCGCGTACCGGATCAGCACCCGGCGCATCTCGGCGATCTGCGGAGGATCGAGGCCGTTGGTCGGCTCGTCCAGCACCAGCAGGTCGGGCAGACCGAGCATGGCCTGCGCGATGGCCAGCCGCTGCCGCATGCCCTGCGAGTACGTGCGCACCGCGCGGTCCAGCGCCGCGCCCAGCCCGGCGATCTCCAGCGCCTCCGCGGCGTGGGCCTCCTCGGCCGGACGGCCGGTGGCCCGCCAGTACAGGTCGATGTTCTCCCTGCCGGTCAGGTGCGGCAGGAAACCCGGGCCCTCCACGAACGCGCCGACGCGGCCCAGCACGGGCGCGCCCGGCGTCACGCGGTGCCCGAACACGCGGATCTCGCCCGCGTCCGGGTGGATCAGCCCGAGCGTCATGCGCATCGTGGTCGTCTTGCCCGCGCCGTTCGGCCCGAGCAGGCCGAGCACCTGGCCGCGCTCCACGCGGAACGACAGGCCGTCCACGGCGAGCTCGCCGTCGCGGTACTTCTTGGTCAGCCCGGTGATGCGCAGCGGCACGTTCGCGAGCGACGGGTCCGGGGCGTCCGCGCGCCGGCCGCGTCCGGCCAGCCCCAGCGCGACCGCGACGGCCAGCGCCGCCAGGGGCAGCGCCCAGGTCCACCAGGACGGGCCGGTCGCGGCCGTCCGCAGCGCCGGGTCGGTGGGGACGGTGAGCGACGGCGCGGCGGCCACGCGGAACACCGCGGGGGAGGTGCCCGAGGCGTACCCCATGTCGGTGGTGCCGACCACGACCCGCAGCCGGTGCCCGGCGTCGAACCGGTGGTCGATCGCCGGGAGCGTCACCGTCACCGGCGTGCCCGCGGGCGTGGCGGTGACCCGGAACGGCGCCACCAGCCCCTGCGGCAGCGCCGGGCGCTGGCCGCCGACGTCGTAGACCTTGGCGAACAGCGTGACCTCGCCCGTCCCGTACACCGTGAGGCCCGCCGTGGGGGATCCGGTGACCTGCAGCGGCGCGGCCAGCGGCGCCGACTCGAACGCGGCGGCCTGGCCCGGCATGTCCAGGGCCAGGCCCGCCGCCTGCGAGCCGCCGAGGTTGCCGAGCAGGCCGCCGATGCCCGGCACGCTGGAGATCGCGGCGGGCGAGCCGCCCGGCGGGACGGCCACCGGCTGCGCGGGCCCGGAGAGCGGGACGGACGTGCGCGAGGCGCCCGAGACGCCCGGATAGCGGCCCGCGACGGCGTGGACGAGCACGGGGCGCCGCGTGCCCGGGTCGCGCCCGCCGTCCCGGGTGACGGTGAACGCCTCCCCGGCCCCGGCGGCGTCCTTCTTCAGCCAGCGGTCGAACCAGCCGATCGTGCGGTCGGCCACCCAGTCAGCCTCGCCGTCCCCGCCGTCGTGCCCGCCGTCGAACCAGGCGACCTCCACGGGCGCGCCGGTCGCGGCGATGGCCCTGGCGTTGGCGTCGGCGTGCCCGAGCGGGAACAGCGAGTCCCGCTTGCCCTGGATGAGCAGGCTCGGCACCCGGATCCTGCCCGGCACCGAGACGGGGCTGGACCGGCGCAGCGTGGCCACGGCGCCGGCGGTCGCCCGGCCCGTCGTCGCCACCTCCGCGTACATGGCACAGATCTCCGGGAGGAACCGCCCGCATTGCACGTCCGGCGTCCCCCCGGCCGGACCTCCGGACCCACCCCGGCCCCCGGAGGTCCCCGAGCCGCCCGACGTCCCGGAGCCGCCGGCCGCGCCGCCCCCGAGCGCCGCGGCCAGGCCGCCGCCCGGCGCGAGCGGCGAGTCGGCGCCCCTGCTGAAGAACAGCCCGGCCCACATGCGCTTGAACACCCCGTGCAGCGGCCCGGCCCCCGTGGCGTCGGGGAACAGCGCGTCGGCCAGGTCGTACCAGGTGATCTGCGGGACGATCGCGTCGATCCTGGCGTCGTAGGCGGCGGCCATCAGCGTGATCGCCCCGCCGTAGGAGCCGCCCGCCGCCCCGAGACGCGGGTCGCCCGGCCCGTCGAGCACCACCTCGGGCCGTTTCGCCAGCCAGTCGACGAGCTGCCGGACGTCCTTGACCTCGTAGTCCGGCGAGTTCAGCGCGATCTGCCCGCCGGAGGCGCCGAACCCGCGCGCCGACCAGGTCAGCACGGCGTAGCCGCGCCGCGCCAGCAGCTCGGCCTCGGCGCGCACGCTCGCCTTGCTGCCGCCGAACCCGTGGGCCAGCAGCACGGCGGGCCCCTTCTTCCCGCCCGCGGGCGGGAAGAAGGTGGTGTCGAGCGTGACCCGCTGGTCGTCGCGCGGGCCGTCCACGACCGGGATCGTCTGGTCGATCGCCCGCACCGGCGGCGACGACGGCCACAGGACCCAGATCGCCGCGCCCGCCACCAGTACGGCCGCCACGATCAGCGCGACCGGCCGCCTCCCCCCAAGCTTCATGCCGTGAGCCTACTGATCGGCGCTGAGAGCCCGCTGAGACGCGGCTTCCAGGTGGGGTGTTCTCCGGGTAATCCCCGATTGCGGTACATGTCGAGGACCGGCATCATTTCTTCGCGTGAAGCACGGCGCGGGCATCAAGGACAGAGCCACCCAGGTGATCGAGTGGGCTCTGCCCTACTGGACGCGGGGCCCCGCGGGCAGGCAGACGCCCCCGGACCTCCTGCGCGTCCTCTATTTCTCATGGATCGTTGCATTCGTCCTGAAAGTGCTTGGCGCGTCATGGGACGTCTCCTGGCACTTCAAGTGGCTGCGCGACGACTTCGCCCCGCCGCACCTGATCAACAGCGTGGGCACCGCCATCGTCGTCGCCCTGACGATCATCCACGGGTACACCGGCTACGGCGTGGACCGCGCGGCGCAGCGCCTGATCCAGTGGGGCACCGGCATCTTCCTGATCGCGATCCCGATCGACCTGATCAACCACCGGGTCAACGGCATCGACATCACCTCCTGGAGTCCCTCCCACGTCCTGCTCTACGTCGGCACCGCCTTCATGATCGCCGGCGTGATCCGCGGCTGGCACGTCTCCGCGCCGCCCGGACGCCTGCGCACGCTCGTGCTCGGCGGCCTGTTCGTGTTCTTGCTGGAGAACGTGCTGTTCCCCAGCGAGCACCAGGAGTACGGCGTGCTCAGCCTCGCCGCCTGGGACCGGGGCGTGCACTACGCCGAGCCGATCCTGCTCAACTTCGCCGCCGACCAGATGGGCCGCTCCGTCGACCGCGGGATGGTCGAGAAGTTCACGCTCCCCGTCCCCGACTGGGTGTACCCCATGTGGTTCGGCGTCGCCGCGGTCCTCGTCCTCGTCGTGGCCCGCATGCTGGTCGGCCGCCGCTGGACCGCCACCGCCGTGGCCGGCGTGTACGTCGCCTTCCGCACGATCCTGTGGCCCCTGCTGTACGCCATGAACTTCCCGCCGTCGGCCGTGCCGTTCTTCCTGCTCGCCGTCGCGGTCTGCGTGGACGTGGCGTTCATGCTCAAGATCCCCCTGGTCCGCGCGGTGGGCGGGGCCGTCCTGGTCACCGCCGCCGTCTACGGCGGGCTCATGGCCCAGGACGCCGTGCTCGACGCGCCGCCGTTCCCGCTCGCCTCCGCCCCGGTCAGCGCCGTCCTGCTCGCGGGCGCCTGGCTCGGCGTCGAGTGGTACGCCCGCCGGCGCACCCGCGGCCCCGAACCGGTCCTCCCGCCGGTCGGCGCCCCCGCCACCCCCTAGCCCCGTCGCCGCGCCCCGGTGACACGGGGCGCGGCTCACACCGTGGGCGCACGGGTCAGGCCACGGGCGCGCGGGTCAGGGCGACCGCCACGCCGTACGCCAGGCCCATCACGGTGATCTCCAGCACGGCCCACGCCGCGAACGCCGTCGCCCGGCGCTCGGCGACCGCCGGCAGGAGACGCCAGCGGATGCGGGCCCCGAGCACCGCGATGACGCACGCGAAGACGGTCTTGGCGACCACCAGCCACCCGTAGTGGGTGGTCACCAGCGACCAGGGCAGGCTCGTCGTCGGCGACAGGGCCAGCTCGACCAGCCCGTTGAACAGCCCCGACAGGCCCACCACCAGCAGCGCGACCGTCGCCAGCCGCGAGAACCTCGGCAGCGCGCGCGCCAGCAGGTCGCGGTCGCGGGCCAGCAGCACGGCGAGCGTCACCAGCCCGCCCGTCCACAGCGCGGCGCCGGCGACGTGCAGTTCCATCGAGACCATGCTGAGGTCGTGCCAGTACCAGTTGGACGCGTGTCCGCTGACCGGCAGCGGCAGCAGCCCGAACAACGCGATCGCCACCCGCAGCTCGGCGGGCACCTTCTCACCGAAGCGCACCGCCAGCAGGGCGAAGAAGGTATAGATCAGCGCGATGGCGGCGCTGATCACCAGCCCCTGGCCCGCCCCGATGCGGGCGACGTAGGTGGCCGGATCGGGCGCCTGGCCGGGGGTGACCTCGGCCGCACTGAGGATCATGGTGGTCAGCGCCGCCAGCGCCCAGCCGAACGCCGTCATCACCGCCCAGCTCCGCGCCCGGCCCAGCACGGCCTCGGCGCGCCCCGGCTCGTCGAACCCGACCAGCCGCGGCAGCAGGCTCAACCCCACCGTCGCCAGCGCGCACAAGTCCATGACGAGCCGCGCCACCGGCAGCCCGTACTCGACGAACGGCCCCGGCGCGGCGATCCCCGGCACCCCCGCCTCCGCCGTCCACCACGCCGCGACGAGCACGGCCACCAGCCCGGCCCCGGCGATCGCACGGACAGGCCCCCACCGGACCTCCACCGGTGCGGGAGGAACGGTGACAGGGCTGTCGTCGGCGGCGGGCCCGGCGTCGTGCGTGGCGGTCACCGAAGAGGGGCCTTGGGCGGCGGCGGTCGCGGGAGAGGGGTCTCGCATGGCGGCGGACGCGGGAGAGTGGTCCTGCATGGCGCCGGTCGCGGGGGAAGGGTCCTGGGCGGCGCCGGTCGTGCTCATGCGCCTTCGCCCTTCGCCGCGCGGCTCTGCCGGGCGACGACGCGGATGCCGAGCCCGGACACCAGCAGCGCGGCCGCCAGCAGCCCCCACACCCAGCCGCCGTTGCTCGGCGGCGGCACGCTGCCGGCCGCGACCGTGCCCGCGGGAGGCGTCTCGGGCGCGGCAGGCGACTGCGGGGCCGCCGGCGCCGCGCTCGCGGCCCCCGTGACGGTGAAGCCGATCTTCCCGGTCACCGGGTGGCCGTCGTTGGACAGGATCTGGTAGCCGATGACGTAGTCGCCGGGCGCGGCCGAGGCCGGGAGGGCCGCGATCACGTCGTTGTCCGCGACCCGCACCGTGAGCTTGGCGACGGCGCCGCCCGGGCCGGTCAGCGCCATCTGGGCGAAGTCCGCCCGCACGGACTGGTCGAAGGTCAGCGTGGCGTAGCCGGGCATGGCGGAGAACCGGGCGCCGTCCTTGGGGTCACTGCCGGTCAGCGCGTTATGGGCCGAGGCGGGCGCCACACCCAGCGCCAGTGCGGCACAGACCGCGAACAGCACCGTAAGGAATCGCCTCACGCGAGATGACCTTTCCTGGACGTTTCCGAACGCTGCCATGGTGCCATCTCCCCACGCCACCCGCGGAACCACATCCACGGCGGCCCGGCGACGTACCGATGAGAACGAAAGGTCCAGGGCCGTTCTCGTCACCACGGATAGGCTCCTCGTCTCCTTGCGTGGAAGCCGTAGATCTGTCGTACCGGCCTGCCGGAGTGATCCGCGAGGGACGTATCGCCGTCCGAGACCACGCGCCGCCGACACGGAAGGCGGAAACCCGGCGCGATCAACGCGGAGCGGGTCTTTCTCGTGGGAGGCGGGAGGACTACCATCCCAGCACCCCCCATCGCTTGGAGCAACGTCTCGTGAGCACGCCGCCTCCGCTCGAGCAGCCATATGACGTCCCTCTCGCCCTCGCCGAACCGGTCACCCGTGTGGGGCCGCGCTGGGTCGGGCTCATCTCGCTGGCCAACCTCGGGTTGTGGATGGCCTACTTCGGGCCGTTGCAGGTGCTGCTGCCGCAGCAGGCCGCCGATGTCGCGCCGGGCGGTAAGGAGACCGCCCTCGCCTGGGTGACGGGCGTGGGCGCCGCCGTCGCGATGATCGCCAACCCGGTGGCCGGGGCGCTGTCGGACCGGACGACGGGGCGCTTCGGCCGGCGCCACCCCTGGACGCTGCTCGGCGCCGTGGCCGGAGGGCTCGCGCTCGTCTTCCTGGCCTTCCAGGGCACGGTCGCGGGCGTCGTGATCGGATGGTGCCTGGCCCAGGCGGGGCTGAACGCGATGCAGGCCGCGCTGACGGCGGGGGTGCCCGATCATGTGCCGGTGCGCCAGCGCGGCGCGGTGTCCGGGTGGATCGGCATCCCGCAGACGCTGGGGGTGGTGCTCGCCGTCGTCCTGGTGACGATCGTCGTCACGACCACTAAGTCCGGATATCTCCTGATCGGCGGGCTCGTGCCGCTGTGCGCGCTCCCGTTCGTCCTCGCCACCCCGGACGCCCCGCTGCCGGGAGAGCGGCGCCCGCCCTTCAGCCTGGCGGGCTTCCTGCGCGGCTTCTGGATCAGCCCGCGCGCCCATCCCGACTTCGCCTGGGCCTGGCTGACCCGTTTCCTCATGCAGCTCGGCAACGCCATGGTCCTGCTTTACCTGCTGTACTTCCTCACCGACGCCGTCCACTACGAGCGCGTCTTCCCCGGGGGCAAGGCCGAGGACGGCCTGCTCGTGCTCATCCTGATCTACACCGCGACCGTCGTGCTCACCACGGTGGCCAGTGGCGCGATCTCCGACCGCCTCGGCCGCCGCAGGACCCTGGTGACCGTCTCCGGCGCCATCAGCGCCGTCCCCGCCGTGCTCCTGGCGTTCTGGCCGCAGTGGACGGTCGTCACGGTGGCCGCGGCGATCCTCGGCATAGGCTTCGGCATCTACCTCGCGGTCGACAACGCCCTGATCACCCAGGTACTCCCCGCGGCGGCGGGCCGCGCCAAGGACCTCGGCGTCATCAACATCGCCAACTCGGGCCCCCAGGTGCTCGCCCCGGTGATCGCCGGCCCCATCGTCGCGAGCCTCGGCGGCTACCCGATCCTCTACCTCACCGCAGGCGCCCTGACCCTCCTCGGCGCGGCTTTGGTCTGGAAGATCCGCTCCGTCCCCTGACCGCCGGCCTTTGCCCGGGCAAGCCTTGGCGGTCACGGCCCGCGATGAATCGGCCGGTCGCTTTGGTGGCTTGCGGCATGCCCGCCCGCTAGGGAAGGATCATCCCCTACGTCCCCGGGCGATGGAGCATGCCGTCGGTCGACGGGCCGGACAAACTTCGCATTCTAAGAAAAACGGAATATGGAGGCTGCTATGCAGCCGCAGGAGACTATCGAGCGGTTCGGCTACCGCCAGGAATTGCAGCGGGGCATCGGCCTTGCCGATCTGGTGTTCTACGGCCTGGTCTTTATGGTACCGATCTCGCCGTTCGCGATCTTCGGTGATGTTTACCGCGTGTCGAACGGCATGCCGGCGCTGGCGTACCTGATCGGGATGATCGCGCTGCTCTTCACCGCGAGCTCCTACGCGCAGATGGTGAAGGCGTTCCCGCTGTCCGGATCGGTGTACAACTACGCGGGACGCGGTATTGCGCGCCCGGTTGGTTTCATGACCGGCTGGGCGATTCTGCTCGACTACCTCCTCGCTCCCACGCTGCTCTATCTGCTGGCGTCGATCGCCATGAACGCCGCTGTGCCCGCGGTGCCGGTCTGGGCGTGGCTGATCGTTTTCGTGATCGTCAACACGGTGATCAACCTGCGCGGTATCAAGGTGACGCTGTCGCTCACCAAGGTCATGATCGTCGCGGAGCTGATCGTCCTGGCGCTGTTCCTCGCGGCCGGCGTGTGGGCGCTCATGCAGGGCAAGGGGCAGGGCTTCAGCTTCGCGCCGCTGTTCAGCGCGGACACGATCTCCTGGCCCGTGGTGTTCGGCGCGGCCTCCTTCGCGGTGCTGTCCTTCCTCGGCTTCGACGGCGTCAGCATGCTGGTCGAGGAGTCCAAGGGCGGCTCGGCCCAGGTCGGCAAGGCGATGAAGGTCGCCCTGATCCTGGCCGGGGTGCTGTTCATCGTGCAGGTGTGGGTCGCCGCCCTGCTCGTGCAGAACCCGGCGGCGCTGCTGGCCGAAGGAGACCACAGCACCGCCTTCTACGACGTCGCCGCCGTCGCCGGCGGCAGTTGGCTGCAGCACACGACGTCGATCGCGACCGCGATCTCCTGGGGGCTGGCCGACACCTTGGTCGCGCAGGTCGCGGTGTCACGCCTGCTCTTCGCGATGGCACGCGACCGGCAGCTTCCGGCCTTCCTGGCGAGGGTGTCGGTCAAGCACTCGGTGCCGGTCAACGCGACCCTTCTCGTCGCCGCCCTGTCCGTCGTGCTCGGACTGTGGATGTCCGTCCGCGATGACGGTGTGAGCCTGCTCGTCAGCATGATCAACATGGGGGCGCTGGTCGCCTTCATCGTCCTGCACGTGTCCGTCGTCGTCCACTACGTGCTCCGGCAGCGATCGACCGATCTCTTGTCCCACCTGATCGTGCCTTTGGTCGGCACGGTGATCCTCGTCTTCGTCGTGATCAACGCGAACGTCATGGCGCAGCGGCTCGGGCTGATCTGGCTGGCCGTCGGCGCACTGATCATGATCGCGGTGTACGTCAGGGGCCGCCGACCCGACCTGTCCGGCTTCACCCAGTAAGGGAGCACCCCGACGTGTTGAACCGGCCGTCGCTCCATCAGGAGCTGTACCTCATCGCTCACGACGACGATGGCAAGCCGCTGATCCAACCGCCGTCCCTGCGTCTCGGACTGGCCGGTGCGGTACTGCTCGACCTCACCCTGAGCGGCCGTGTCAACGTCACCCAGGGCCGGCTCGCCGTCTACGATCGCACCCCGATAGGCGACATGGTCGCCGACAGCCTCATCCCCGCGATCCTGAGCGACCGGGCCAACCGCGACCTCAAGCTCTGGATCAAGCAGATCGCCGAGGACGTCTACGACCGCACCTGCGGAAGCCTGGTCGCCGCCGGCGTCCTCACCAAGGTGACCAGGCGCCGCCTGGGCGTGCTCTCCCAGGTCCGTTACCAGCCCGTCGACACCACCCCGGCCGTACGCGCGCGCGCCGGGGTGCGCGAGGCCACCACCGGAGCCCGGGGAGCCCCCGACGCCCACTACGCGGCGCTGTGCGGACTGGTCGGCGTGCTGCGCCTGGAGTCGACGCTCTACATCAATCAGCCGTCGAGCCGTCTCGTCGGCCGCCTGCGCACCATCGCGGGTGAGCACTCCGGGCCGGTCCTGGAGATCGCCCAAACCGTCGACACCCTCATCGGCGAGACCGCCGTCGCGGCCTACCGCTGAGCCCGGAGCCGCGTCGATTCCCACGCCGCCGGAATAAGGGTCACCATGCGTATCATCATGACCGCAGTGCGTGACATCGTTTAACCTTTACCTGTGATGGTTAGAGTAAAGGTTATGGAGCACCGCGAAAGGACACGGGCCAGGCGCGCGGGGCCCGCGCGTATCTCCACTAAGAACCAGGTGACCCTGCCGGCCGCCGTGCTGCGCAAGCTCGGGCTGGGGCCCGGTGACCAGATCGACATCACCGAGGAGGGGGGCGACATCGTCATCCGGCGGCATCGCAGCCGTTTCACGGGCGTCGTCGGCACCGTTCCGGGTTTCGCCGAAGCCGTGGACGTCGAGGCGAGCCGCGAAAGCTGGGACTGACGGCGTGCCCACGGTGATGCTGGACACGAACATCGTCGCCGGTCTCCTCGATCCCGGCGACGCGCTCCACGAGGGCGCCCTGGACGCGGTTCGCCGCTGGGAGGGGCAGGCGGCGAGCTTCGCCGTTTCCGTGATCACCTGGACTGAGCTCCGGGTCGGGGCCCTCCGCAGGGGGCCCGTGGCCGAGAAGGCGCTCGCGGAGTTCCGGTCCGCGGCCATCGATCGGATCGTCGCGGTGGACGAGGCGACGGCCGAGAGCGCGGCTCTGCTCAGAGCGCGAGACCTGACGCTGCGGATGCCCGACGCCCTCATCATCGCGACCGCGCGGGAGGCCGGGGCCGAAACCTTGCTCAGCGGTGACCAGAAGTTCCTCGGCGCCGCGCCCGATCTCGTGGAGCTCGTTCGCGCGTGCTGATCTGGACGGCGGCCCGGGCTCACGCGCGACCGAGCCGTGCGGGCGGTGGTGTTGTCAGGTGAGGGTGCGGTTCTTCATCAGGTGAAGGGTGTGGACGCGGAGGACGAAGCGGGCGCCCTTGGGGGAGTCCTCGATGGTGAGGGTGCCGCCGTGGCGTTCGGCTATTTCGCGGGCGATGGCGAGGCCGAGGCCGGTGCCGTGTTTGTCGCGTTCGCGGCTGGCGGCCAAGCGGGTGAAGCGCTGGAAGACGAGTTCGCGGTGCTCGGGGCGGATGCCCTCGCCGTCGTCGACGACCTCCATCACCGCGTCCTCGCCTTCCCGTCGTAGCGCCACGGTGATGGTGGAGGCGGCGTGCCGTTCGCCGTTGTCCAGCAGGTTGGTGAGCAGCCGGGCGAGTTGCAGCCGGTCGCCGCCGACCACCACGCCGGGCTGCAGGTCCAGCACGAGCCCCTTGCCGCGCGCCCGGCGCCCGGTCTCGGTGCGCACCAGCTCGGCGAGGTCGATGTGGTCGCGGCTGACCCGCCCGCCGGCGTCCAGGCGGGCGATGTCCAGCAGGTCGGTGACGATGGCCTGCACCCGGTCCAGGCTGGCCATCACCGCTTCGGCGATCTTGAGCCACTCGGCGTCCTCCGGGTGCGCCAGGGCGTCCTCGACCTGGGCACGCATGGCGGTGATGGGGCTGCGCAGGTCGTGGGAGGCGTCGAAGGCGAACCGGCGCTGCCGCTCGGCGGCCTCCTGGAGCCGGTCCAGCGTCTGGTTCACGGTCTCGGCGAGGCAGCGGATCTCGTCGCGGTGCGGCGGCAGGGGCACGCGGCGGCTGAGGTCGGAGGCGGTGATCTCGGCCAGCTCGGCGCGCACCCGGTCGACGGGGACCAGGGTCCTGCTGACCATGCGGTGCGTGCCGAACCCCGTGACGGCGACCAGGGCCATCGACCCGGCGGCGAGCAGCGCGAACAGCCCGGGATCGACGTACCAGGGCGGCGTGCGGCCGGCGGCGTAGACCAGCCAGTCGCCCTGGCCGTCGTTGGCGTGCCGGGCCACGACCACGTGCACGCACTCGCCCGGGAAGCCCGGCGCCGAGCAGACCGCCCTGGCGAGGTGCGCGAGATGGTCGGGCGGGACGAAGCGCGCCATCAAGGGCTTGCCGATCAGGTTGGGCGAGGCGGCGGCGATCCGGCCCTTGCCGTCGACCACCTGGATGCCGTCGGCCGCCCGGTCGGCGATGACCGGGGGCAGGTGCCCGCGGTTGATGAGCTGCGCCACGCGCAGGTGGACCAGCGTGATCTGGTGGAGCCGGTACTGGTGGACGGCGTACCGCGTGCCGACCAGGACGAGCGCGCACATGCCCGCGCACGCCAGCGCCATCACGGTGCTCGCGACGGCCGTGAACCGAGTCCGCACGGACCGTTCGCGCCAGAAGACCACCGCGCCCCCCTGTCCGCCTCGTGATCACACTAAATGTGGATCGTTCGAGGTCAGGGCCGCTACGAGGCAAGGGGCGCGAAACTATGGGTCAAGGACGAGAAGCGCGCCGGGCGCTCGGGTCATGGCGCGGGCCCCGGTCTCTGTGCATTCCACTACATCTCCCACCCGCGCTCCGTAAAGGTCGGGCACGTGGATCCCGGGTTCGACGAGCACCGTCATGCCCGGGGCCAGGACGGTGCGGTCGTCCGCGGTGAGACCGAGGCCCTCGGCGGGCTCCACGCCGACCCCGTGGCCGAGCCCGGGGGAGACGTAGGCGCCGTACCCGCTCTCGTCGAGCACGGCCTCGGCCGCCGCGTGGACGTCGGCGGCCGTCACGCCGGGCCGCACGGCGTCGGCGGCGGCGTCGCGCGCGGCGAGCAGCACCGCGTGCACCGCGTCGAAGTCCTCGGGCGGCTCTGCCACGACGAACGCGCGGCTCGCGTGGGCGTGGTAGCCCTCGTGCCGGGCGGTCACCCGGATCGTGACCGCGTCCCCGGGGTTGATCACCCGCTCGCCCGGCAGGTGGCGCGGGCGCGCGGTGTTCTCGCCCGCGGCCACGACGACCGACACCAGCCCGGACGCGCCCGACTCCGCGGCCAGCCGCGCCGCCATGGCCCGCTCGGTGCCGCCGAACCACCGCAGGCGAGGCGCCGTCGTGAGCACCAGGTCGGCCACGGCGGCGGCCTTCCCGATCGCGGCGAGCTCCTCCGGCCGCTTGACGGCCCGCAGCGGCGCGAGCACGGCGGAGGCGAGCACGAGGTCGGCGGTCAGGCCGAGCGCGAACAGCTCGCGCACCCGCATCTCGGGGTCCACGGCGACCCGCGACGCCGCGCGGGGGATCAGCGCCGCCGCGCGCGCCGCGTCGGGCGCGAACCCGGGCGGACGGCCGGGGGCGAGGACGAGGAAGCCCGAGGCGTCGTGCCCGGCCACGTACCGCAGGTCGGGGGAGGGCCGCAGGACCAGCGCGTCCAGTCCCGCCTCCGCCATCCCCGCGAGGGCCCCGGCCTCACCTCTCACGGGTACAGCCAGCAGGACACCGGTCCGGGAGCGGGCTCCTTCTCCGCGCACACGTCCATCGCCATCGGGCAGCGCGGGTGGAAGCGGCAGCCCGGCGGAGGGTCGGCGGGGTCGGGGACGTCCCCGGCCAGTTCCTGCGGCAGCCTGCCCAGCCCGTCGGCCTCCGGCACGGCCCGCAGCAGCGCCTGGGTGTACGGATGGCGCGGGGCGGCCCAGACCTCGGCCGTCGGGCCGGTCTCCACGATCTTCCCGAGGTACATGACCGCGATGCGGTCGGCGATCAGCCGCACGACGGACAGGTCGTGGCTGATGAACAGCAGCCCGGCCCCGGACTCCACGGCGAGGTTGCGCATCAGCGTCGCGACCTGCGCCTGCGCGGAGGCGTCCAGCGCCGAGATGGGCTCGTCCCCGATGAGCAGCGAGGGCCGCGCGGCGAGGGCGCGGGCGATGGCGATGCGCTGCCGTTGACCGCCGGAGAACTCGTGCGGGTAGCGCGAGGCCATCGCGCCGGGCAGGCCGACCCGCTCCAGCATTCCCGCGGGCGTGGTGCCGCGGTCGCCCGCGGTCTCCAGGCCGTCGGCGATCTGCGCGCCGACCCGCCGCCGGGGGTTGAGGGACGCGTACGGGTCCTGGAACACCATCTGGATCTTGGTGAGGGCCTTGTCCCTGCGGCGCAGGCCGAGGCGGCTCACCGGCCCGCCCTCGAACCTGATCGCGCCCCCGCCGGCGGGGACGAGCCCGCACACGGCCCTGGCCAGCGTGGACTTGCCGCACCCGGACTCGCCGACCAGCCCGACGACCTCGCCGGCCGCGACGCTGAGGCTCGCGCCCGCGACGGCCCGCACGGCGGGGCGGCCCGGGGTGCGGTGGTCGACGACCAGGTCCTCCACGGTGAGCAGGCTCACTGGCCCTCCCTCGGCAGCGCGTCCAGCAGGGCGCGGGTGTAGGGGTGTTCCGGCTCGCGCAGCACCCGGCCGCGCGGGCCGGTCTCCACGACGAGGCCGTCCTTCATGACGCTGACGTCGTCGGCCACCGCGGACATGACCCCGAGGTCGTGGGTGACCAGCAGCACGGCGAGCCCCAGGTCGTCGCACAGGCCGCGCAGCAGCCGCAGGATGCCGGCCTGGACGGTGACGTCGAGCGCGGTGGTCGGCTCGTCGGCGATGAGGATCTTCGGCCCGCAGGCGAGCGCGACGGCGATGGCGACGCGCTGGCGCATGCCGCCGGAGAACTGGTGCGGGTAGCGGTCCACGGCCGCCGCGGGCCCGGGGATGCGCACCTGGCCGAGCAGGTCCACGGCCCGCGCCCGCGCCTCGGCCTTGCCGATGCCGAGGTGGTGGCGCATGTGCTCGGTGAGCTGGCGTCCGATCGACAGCATGGGGTGCAGGCTGGTCGCGGGGTCCTGGAAGACCATGGCGATCTCGCGGCCCCGCACGGCGTTCAGCTCCCGCGGGCGCAGCCCGAGCAGATCGCGGCCCTCCAGGAGGATCCGCCCGGAGGCGCGCGCGCCGTGCGGGAGCAGCCCAAGGGCGGCGAGGCCGGTCATGGTCTTGCCGGACCCGCTCTCGCCGGCCAGCCCGTGCACACGACCGGGGGCCAGGGCCAGATCCACGCCGCGCAGGATCTCGTGCGGGCCGATGCCCACCGTCAGGCCCTCGACGCGCAGGACGTCGCCGGAAAGGCTCACAGGGCACGCTCCTTGATGGCGCGGGCGGTGCGGGGGTCCAGGGCGTCGCGCAGGGTGTCGCCGAGGAAGTTGAAGGCCAGCACCACGGTGAGGATGGCGAGTCCGGGGAAGGTGGCCACCCACCAGCTGTCGAAGACCTCCACGCCCGAGGCGACCATCGCCCCCCACTCGGGGGAGGGCGGCTTGGCGCCGAGGCCGAGGAACGACAGTCCGGACAGCAGCAGCAGGGCCGTGCCGATGTCGAGGGTGGCCAGCACCAGGATGGGGCCGGTGACGTTGGGCAGGACGTCCACGCGCAGCGAGCGCCAGGCCGAGAAGCCGAGCAGGCGACCGCTGAGCACGAACTCGCGTTCGCGCATGCCGAGGACCAGGCCGCGGGTGACGCGGGCGTAGGCGGGCCAGGCGACGACCAGGACGGCGAGCACGGCGTTGGTGAGGCTGGCGCCGAGCGCGGCGGCGACGACCATGGCGAGGATGACGGTGGGGAACGCGAAGACGAGGTCGGCGAGCCGCATGATCGCCTCGCCCACCCATCTGCCGAAGTATCCGGCGCAGGCGCCGAGGACGCCGCCGATCAGCAGCGACAGCGCCACCAGCAGCAGCGTCAGCGGGATCGACACCCGTGCCCCGTACATCACCCGCGACAGGATGTCGCGCCCGAGCTGGTCGGTGCCGAACCAGTGTCCCGGCCCGGGAGAGGCGAGCCGGGGCAGATCCTGCGCCAGCGGGTCGTGCGGCGCGAGCAGGGGAGCGGCGACGGCGATCACCAGCCAGGCGGCGGCCACCACACAGCCGGTCACGGCGAGCGGCCGGCGCCACGCCTCGGGCAGCCGGGAGAGGATTCTCATCGCAGCCCCACGGCCGGACGCGGATGTGTCACGACAGTCTCACTCTCGGGTCGATGACCCCGTACAGCACGTCCACCACCAGGTTGATCACGACGTACACGCAGCCCACCACCAGGCCGACGCCCATCACGGCGGGCAGATCCAGCGTGGTGGCGCTCTTGTAGGCGTACTGGCCGATGCCGGGCCGCGCGAACACCGACTCCACCAGCACCGTGCCCGACAGCAGGCTGCCGAAGGCCAGGCCCGCCACCGTGATGATCGGCACCAGCGCCGAGCGCAGCACGTACCGGAAGAGGATCACCCGTCCCGGCAGGCCCTTGGCCCGGGCGGCGCGCACGTAGTCCTGCCCGAGCACCTCCAGCACGGCCGAGCGGGTGAACCGGGTCAGCAGGCCGATGGTGTACGCGGCGAGCACCAGCGCCGGCGTGATGAGGTGGCCGGCCGCGGAGGCGAACACGTCCCACTGGCCCGCGAGCGCGGCGTCCACGGTGAACAGGCCGGTCACGGCGGGCGGCGCGCTCATGTCGGGGTTGATGCGCCCGCTGCCCGGCGTGATCTGCAGGCGGAAGAAGAACACGTAGAACGCCACCAGGGCCAGCCAGAACGTCGGCACCGAGATGCCGATCAGGCTGAGCACGCGCAGCGCCTGGTCGGAGGGCCGGTCGCGGCGCAGCGCGGCGACGACGCCGAACGCCACGCCGACGACCAGCGAGACCAGGATGGCGCTGCCGGCCAGTTCGATCGTGGACGGCACGAACTCGGCCAGGTCGGTGAGCACGGGGCGGTGGCTCTGCTGGCTGACGCCGAGGTCGCCTTGCAGCAGCCCGCCCAGGTAGGTCAGGTACTGCTGGGGCAGCGGCTTGTCCAAGCCGTGGTCGGCACGCCACTGGGCGACGAGCGCCGGGTCCCCGAGCGCGTTCTGGCCGAGGTTGGCCGTGACCGGGTCGCCGGGCACCAGGTTGGTGAGGACGAACGTGACCAGCGTGATCCCGAACGCCAGCAGCACCGCGATCGCGAGGCGGCGCAGCAGGAAGCGGGCCAGGGGGTGGCGCGATCGGCCCGGACGGGCGGCGCGACCCGGCGCGCCGCCCGTCCTGACCTCACTTGGCGCCGAGGGCTGCGACATCGACCGTCCACACGGGGTGGAACGCCAGCCCCGTGACGGAGGCGGCCGTCACGATGTTCTGGCTCGGCTGGATGAGCGGGACGAACGGGCCGGTGGCGTTGAGCTTGGTCTGGATGTCGGTGTAGAGCTGCTTGCGCGCGTCGTCGCCGATGGTGACGGCGGCCTTGTCGCCGAGCTCCTCCAGGGCCTTGTCGGCGCCCTTCTTCCAGCCGGAGCGCAGGCCGACGGTGTTGCCGGGCAGGAAGACCAGGTAGTCGGTCGGGTCGGGGTAATCGGGGCCCCAGTACCACAGGCCCAGCTCCTCCTTGCCCTTGCGGTAGTTCTCCAGCGCGGTCGCCACCGGGGCGGGGGCCAGGTCGACGGTGATGCCGACCTCCTTGAGGTTGGCCTGGATCCGCTCGGCGAACGGCTGGAACGACAGGCCCTGCAGGGTCAGGTCGCTCGGATACTCCAGCTTGAGCGTGGGGTTGCCGACCCCGCTGGCGGCGACGGCGGCCTTGGCGGCCTCCACGTCCCGCTTGACGGCCTGGTCGGGCGGCAGCGCGCCGAGCAGCATCGTCGGGATCACGCCCGGCGCCTGCACCGAGCCCTCGCCGGCCAGCTCCAGCAGGCCCTGGTAGTCGATGCCCTTGCGGACCGCCTCGACGATCTTGGGGTTGCTCGACGTCCTGCTGACGGCCGTGTCCTGGTTGGCGAGCAGGAACACCATGTTGGCCGAGGCCGTCTTGGTGGTCTGCTGGCTCCCGCTCACGGTCTTGATCTGGTCGCCGGACAGGTCCAGCGCCACCTGGCTGTCGCCGCGCTGGACGTTCAGCTTCTGCGTGGCCGACTCGACGTTGCGCAGCACGACCTTGCCGTAGGTGGGCTTCTTCTGGCCCCAGTACTTCGGGTTGGCCTTGAGCACGACCTGCGACTGGGCGTTGAACGACTCCAGCGTGTAGGGCCCGGACCCGGCGGAGGCGCCGTTCAGGTACTGCTCGGCCTTGTCCGAGGTGTCCTCGGCGCCGCCGTTGGCCTTGACGGTCTTGGAGTTCAGGATGCCGAGCGCGGGGTTCGGCAGGATGAACGGCAGCGCGGGCTTGGGCGTCTCGGACGTCAGCGTGACCGTCGTGTCGTCGGTCTTGGCCACCTTGACGCCGTCGAGCAGGAAGGACGGGTTGCCCTTCAGGTCGCGCACGCGGTTCAGGGAGAACACGACGTCGTCGGCCGTGACGGGCGAACCGTCCGAGAACGTGGCGCCCTGGCGCAGCTTCAGCGTGAGGGTCTTGCCGTCGGAGGACTGCTCGTAGGACTCGGCCAGCGAGGGGACGGGCTTGGTGACGTCCGACCCCTCGAAGGTGAGCAGGGTGTCGTAGAGGGCCTTGCCGATGATCAGGCCGGTGGGCTCGTAGTTGCGGCCGGGGTCCGCGGTCTTGAGGGTGAAGGACGCGTCCATCACCAGGGTCTTGCTCGCGGTCCCGCCCGCGCTCTGCGCGGGCGTGGTGGACGTGCCGCCACCGGAGCAGGCGGCGAGGGAGAGGGCGCCCGCGAGCAGGACCGGCAGCAGAGCCGCCTTCGCCTGCCGTGCCGGACGGCGCCGCATACGGGTCGCCATACTGTTTCCTCCGGAAATGGTGCTCTGTAGACGATTGGTAGCGTGTCGTCCAGGATTGTCCGCTAGAACGTCCAGCTCATGGCAAGAAGGCAAGACGAATATGACGCCGAGGAACCACCGATGACCGATATGTCAGGCTCGCCATCGCCCGGGACCCAGGTCCCTGGACGGATCGGCATCGGGCTGCAGCTCGACGCGACCCACATGAAGATCCTCGAGGTCCTGCGCGAGAACGGCCGCATCTCGGTCGCCGCCCTCGCCGAACGGGTCGGCATCTCCCGCGCCAGCGCCTACACCCGGTTCGAGGCGCTGCGCGCCGACGGCGTCATCAAGAGGTTCACCGCCGAGGTCGACCACCTCCGGACCGGCCTCGGCATCACCGCGCTGGTCTTCGTGACCGTGCGCCAGCAGATGTGGAAGCAGTTCCGCGCCCAGCTGGCCCAGATGCCCGAGGTCGAGTACTGCGCGATCACCACCGGGCAGCACGACGCGATGATCCAGGTCAGGATGGCCGACGTCGCCGCCGTCCACGCGCTGGTCACCGAGCGGCTGGCGAGCATCCCCGCCGTTAAGGCCACCGAGACCGTGTTCATCCTCGACGAGGTGCTGCGCCGGCCGTACGTGCTGCCCTCCGACCGGCGTCAGGGACGGCCGCAGCACCGCGCCGCCCCCGCCGAGTCCCCGCCCCCCTCCGGCGTGCCGCTCGGCAGGATGCGCTTCACCAGCGCCGCCGAGGGCCGCGCCGCCATGCACAAGGAGCCCTGACCCCGGGAGGTCAGACCTCCTCGCACACGCTGACCTGCGGCGTGTCGTCCCCGTCGAAGACGAACTCCTCCACCAGGCGCAGGCGGCCGTCCGGAAGCGTCTCGATGCGGCTGGAGCTGCGCCCCCCTGCCCGGCCGCCCGCCTTCAGCGCGTGCACGTACGACAGCTCGACGCGGTCGTCGTCCCGGGTGCCGACGAAGCGGCCCTGGATCACCGTGTCGCCGTCGTAGCTGCCCCAGATCAGGCCGTCGGCCTCCTCGTAGGTGAACCGCGTCGGCGCCTCGGCGTTCACCTCGCTCGCCGTGGAGCTCACCATGATGAAACGCCGGCCGTTGAGAAGGTTCGCATTCGTGTCGCTCACGTCACCGCATCGTGCCCTTCCTCGCGGACGGCGCAACCCGGGCTGGACGTTTCGCTCACGGTTCCGGCGACGACGGGGTCATCCGTCTCGCCGAGGGCCCACGGCGGCGCCTCAGGCGGGGATCCACTCGGTGGACGTCGTCACCTCCCGCAGGACGCCGGGGAGCGGCGCCACGCCGAGGCCCGGGCCCGCGGGGACGGGCAGGTGGCCGTCCTCCAGGACGAACGGCTCGGTGACGTCGGTGGCGAAGTAGCGGCCGGAGGCCGAGGTGTCGCCCGGCAGCGCGAAGCCCGGCAGCGCGGCCAGCGCGACGTTGGCGGCCCGGCCGATCCCCGTCTCCAGCATGCCGCCGCACCAGACCGCGATCCCGTGCGCCCGGCACACGTCGTGGACGCGCCGCGCCTCGATGTACCCGCCGACGCGGCCGGGCTTGATGTTGACGATCGAGCACGCCCCGAGCGAGATCGCCGCCGCGGCGTGCCCGGCCGAGACGATGGACTCGTCCAGGCACAGCGGGGTGCTCAGCCGGCGGGCGAGCGCGGCGTGCTGGACCAGGTCCTCCTCGCCGAGGGGCTGCTCGATCAGCAGCAGGCCGAACTCGTCGAGCCTCGCCAGGTGCGGGGCGTCCGACAGCGTGTAGGCCGCGTTCGCGTCCACCTGCAGCAGCAGGTCGTCCCCGAACCGCTCCCGCACCGCGCGCACCGGGACGAGGTCCCAGCCCGGTTCGATCTTGAGCTTGACCCGGACGTACCCCGCCTCCAGATAGGCGGAGACCGCGTCCAGCAGCCGCGGCACCGAGTCCATGATGCCGACCGACACCCCGCACGGCACCCGGTCGCGGGCCGCGCCGAGGAAGCCCGCGAAGGAGCGGCCCGCCGCGCGCAGCTCGGCGTCGAGCACGGCGCACTCCAGCGCGGTCTTGGCCATGCGGTGCCCCTTGAACGGCGCGAGCGCGCGTTCGACCCCGTAGGCGTCCACATCCCGCAGGGCCGTCAGCGCCGGCACCAGGAAGCGGCGCAGCACGTCGGCGGCGCCGTCGGCGTACTCGGAGGAGTAGAGCGGCTCGGACATCGCCACGCACTCGCCCCACCCCTCCGACTCCGGCGTGACGACCCTGACCAGCAGCACGTCCCGCGCGGTCTCGGTGCCGAAGGACGTGCGGAACGGCGCGACCAGCGGCATCGCGATCCTGCGCAGCTCGACCCCGGTGATCTTCATGATCGCGTCCCGTCCACCCCGTGTCCTCTCATGACCGTTCCACGACGTACGCGCCCGCCGCGGTGAAGCCGGTGATCCCGGCCCCCTCGTCCAGCAGCGCGCCCAGCGTCTCGCGCACCGCCCGCCGCCACGCCGCCGCCACGGCCGGGTGCTCCCGGCGCAGCGTCTCGGCGTCCCGAGGCGTCCCGACCAGCAGCACCCGGCCGTCCATGGTCCCGCGGACCGGACGGCCGTCCCGCTCGGCCAGCGCCGTCACGGCGTCCCGGGGCGGCACGGCCGGCCCCGGGCCCGCTTCCGAGCCCGGCGCGGCGACGCGCCACACCGCCAGCAGACGGTCGGACTCGTCCCCGGCGTTCACCGCGTCCTCCATGCGGCCGTAGAACGACGGCAGGTACCGTTCGGGCCGCGCGCCCAGCTTGGCGATGTTGAAGTGGGCGTTGCGGCGCACCAGAGGATCGTACGTCCAGACGATCTTCTCCAGGCCACGCGCCAGGGCCCACGCCCGCTGGTGGAGCTTGAGCGCCGGCCCGACGCCCCGGCCCACCACGGCGCCGGTGACGTGGGAGTGCAGCCCCGTCCCCGGCGGCCCCGACAGGAACCCGACGCTCGCGCCCATCAGCCGCTCGCCCGCGTACGCCCCGGCCACGTAGTTGCCGCTGTGCGCGAACGCGGCCATCAGCTCCACCGTGATCGGCACGCCCGAGGGCGGCGCCTTCCATATGGCGTCGAACAAGGCCGCGACCTGCTCGAACTCCGAGATGTCGCGCAGCTCGCGCACCCGTACCCCGGCGCGCCGCGCGGCCTCCTCATGCGCCTCGGTCACGCGGGCCCCGCCAGGATCGCCGCCACCAGCCCGGCCAGCAGCGAGCAGCGGCGCGGCATCTCCTCGACGATCACGTGCTCGTGCGCCGCGTGCGCGCCGCCGCCGACCGCGCCGAGGCCGTCCAGCGTGGGGCAGCCCACCCCCGCCGAGAAGTTGCCGTCCGAGCCGCCGCCCACCGCCACGCCGCGCAGCGGGCCGAGCCCGCGTTCGGCCGCGATCCGCTCGGCCAGCTTGAACAGCGCGGCGGAGGACGCGGCCTCCATCGGAGGCCGGCTGAGCCCGCCGGACAGCTCCAGCCGGGTGCCGGGGACCTTGGGGGTGAGGGCGCGCAGGCGGGCGTCCACCTCCCGCTGCGAGGCCAGGTCCACCGCCCGCACGTCCACCGCGACCGACCCCCGGGCGGGGACGGTGTTGACGCTGCTGCCCGCGCTCAGCAGCGTCGGGGTCACGGTCGTGGCGCCGTCTCCGCCGTCCATCGCCGCGATGGCGAGCACCTGGTGGGCCACCTCGATGCCCGCGTTGTGGCCCTTGTGCGGCTCCAGGCCCGCGTGCGAGGCCAGGCCCTCCACGTCCAGCCGGTAGTGCGAGACGCCCTTGCGGGAGGTCTTCAGCGCCCCGCCGTCGGCGCTGGCCTCCAGGACCAGGGACGCCGCGCAGTCCCGCGCGATCCGCTCGATCAGCGGGCGCGAGGTCGGCGAGCCCAGCTCCTCGTCCCCGGTGACCAGCACGCACACCCCGTCCAGCGACGGCAGCGACCGCAGCGCGTGGAAGAGCTGCACGAGCCCGGCCTTCATGTCGAACACGCCGGGGCCGCGGGCGACGCCGTCGGTCACCGAGAAGGGATGCGCGCGCAACGATCCGATCGGCCACACCGTGTCGTGGTGGCCGAGCAGCAGCACCCGCGGCGCGCCGAAGCTCCAGCGCAGGTGGGTCACGCCGTCGACGACCAGGGTCTCAGGCTCGGCGCCGAGGTGGCGGACGCCGAGCGTGGCCACGACCGCCGCGCTCGCCGCGACCGCGCCGTGGTCGGAGGAGAACGACTCGCACAGGACGAGCTCCTCCAGGTCGTCCAGCATGGTGGGCAGGTCGCCGGGCGTCATAGGACGTCCTCCGGCCTGCTCCCGGCCGGACGGCCCAGCTCGGCCCGGAACAGCCGCATCACGTTCCCGCCCAGGATCTTGCGCACCTCGTCCTCGCCGAAGCCGCGCCTGAGCAGCTCCTCGGTGACCAGCGGCATGCCGGACGGCCCGTCCAGCCCCGGCACCGACGCGAGAACGTCCAGGCCGGTCGTGCTCGGGCTCTCGCACGGCGGGGTCAGGTCGTCCATCACCTCGCGGACGAAGTCCGGGCCCAGGCCGACGTGGTCGATGCCCGCGACCTCGGCGACGTGCGCGATGTGGTCGCCGAGCCGCTCGATCGTGTACCCCTCGGGCTTCTCCGCCAGGAACGCGGCCAGGAAGTTCACGCACACCACGCCGCCGCCCGCCGCGACCGCGCGCAACTGGTCGTCGGTGAGGTTGCGGTGGTGGTCGCGCAGCGCGCGGGCCGAGGAGTGCGTCGCGATGACCGGCCGCGTGGCGATCTCCAGCACGTGCGCCACGCCGGACGCGCCGAGGTGGGAGATGTCGAAGACCATGCCGAGGCGCTCCATCTCGGCGAGGGCCGCCACGCCGTCGCTGGTCAGGCGGCTGCCCGTGCCGTCCTGGCCGCTGCCGTCGGCGAGCGGCGTGCGGCCCCAGTGCGCGATGGAGGCCACGCGGACGCCGAGGCGGTGCAGGGTGGGGATCAGCTCGACGCTGGCGTCGACGCCCGGCATGCTCTCCAGGGCGATGACCAGGGCGATCCTTCCGAGCGCGACGGTCTCGTCGATCTGCGCGCCGTCGTGACAGATGCCGACCTCGCCGGGGTTGCCCTCCGCGATGACGTGCGCGCACTCGATCATCCGCAGGGTCTGGCGCAGCGCGCCCTCGGGGCGGTAGTGCGCGTCGATGAAGACCGGCAGCACCTGCACGTCCACGCCGCCCTCGCGGAGCTGGGGCAGCCATCGCTCACGGAAGAACGACGCCCACCGCTCCGGCGGCCTCGCCGATACCGCCATCAGCAGGTCGTTGTGGGTGTCTGCCACGATCGCGTCCCGGTGGAGGTCAGCGAACACGTGTGGACTCCTCTCGCCGCCGCGCTCCCGGCCTGACGCCAACCCGCGCGGAGGCAGGCCGGGCTCGTCCTGGATGGTCCGATGTCCCTCGACGGTATACGCACGATCCGGCGAAGAGAAACGTGGCCGGGACCTCAGCCGAAGGTGAAGGAGCCGGGGCGCGGCGACCGGGTGATCCTCCGGTACGCCGCCGCCGGACCAGGCCAGTTGTTGGTCACCCGCCCGGCGGCGTTCTTGTACCAGCTGGCGCAGTCGGCCTGCCAGACGGTCCGCGCGAGCGCCCCCTCCAGGGCGCGGCGCCAGGCGTCCATGGCCGCCGGGCGCACCTCCATCGGGCCGTGGGCGCCCAGCAGCGGCAGGCAGCCCATGATGTAGCGCACCTGCGCCTCGATCATGAGGATGATCGAGTTGTGCCCGAGGTTGGTGTTCGGGCCGTACAGCAGGAACAGGTTCGGGAAACCGGGGACCGCCATGCCGAGGTAGGCCTCGGCGCCGTCCTTCCACGCCTCGCCGAGGCGCCGCCCGCCGCGTCCGACGACCTCGATGGGCGCCAGGAAGTCGGTGGTCAGGAAGCCGGTCGCGAAGATGATCGTGTCCACCTCGCGGAGCGTCCCGCCCGCCGTCTCGATGCCGTGCCGGGTCACGCGGGTGATGGGGTCGGTCACGACCTCCACGTTCGGCCTGGTCAGCGCCGGGTAGTAGTCGTCGTCCAGCACGATGCGCTTGCAGCCGATCGGGTAGGCCGGCGTCAGCCTGGCCCGCAGCGCGGGGTCGGGCACCTGCTTCCTGAGGTGCTCGGTGGCCCGCCGGGTCATCAGCGGCCGGCTCCAGCCGTCCACCAGCGCCGGGTACACCACGCTCTCGATGAACCGGTTGACCCTCCGGCGGTTGGCCGAGCGCAGCGGCGGCAGGTGGCGGAACGCCGCACGCAGGCCGGGGCCGTACGCGCCGTCCGGCTTGGGGATCACCCAGCTCGGCGTGCGCTGGTAGACGTCCAGACGGGCGACGACCGGGGCGACGCGCGGGATGAACTGCGCGGCCGAGGAGCCGTTGCCGATCACGGCGACCCGCCGCCCGGCGAGGTCGTGGCCGTGGTCCCAGCGCGCCGAGTGGAAGCTCGTCCCCTCGAACTCGCCAAGGCCCGGGATGTCGGGCAGGCGGGGCCGGTTGAGCTGGCCCACCCCCGACACCACCACGTCGAACGGCCCGTGCTCGCCGTCGGCCGTCGTCACCCGCCAGCGTCCGGCGGCCTCGTCGAACACCGCGGCCGTGACCTCCGCGCCGAGCCGCAGCCGCCGGTGCACGCCGTACTTGCCCGCGCACCGGTCCAGGTAGGCGAGGATCTCCGGCTGGCGCGGGTAGCGCCGCGACCAGTCGTGGCCCTGCTCGAACGAGTAGGAGTACAGGTGGGACGGCACGTCGCACGCCGCGCCCGGATAAGTGTTGTCCCGCCACGTCCCGCCGAGGCGCTCCGCCTTCTCGAAGATCGTGTAGGAGGTGACGCCGGCCTTCCGGAGCTGGATCGCCATGCACAGTCCGCCGAAGCCGGCCCCGATGATCGCTACGTTCAGTGCCATTCGGCGGCCCCCCGGGTGTCAGGACCTCCTCACGCTAGGACGTGCCGATAGTCTGCGCACGTGTCCCCGACGACCTTGGCCGCGATCATCGCGGAACTTGAACATGCGTATGACCCCGCTTGGGCCGAGCCCTGGGACGCCGTGGGCCTGGTCTGCGGAGACCCGGCGCGCCCCGTGCGCAGGATCCTCTTCGCCGTCGACCCGGTGGCGAGCGTCGGCGACGAGGCCGTGGCCTGGGGCGCCGACCTGATCGTCGCCCACCATCCCCTCTACCTGCGCGGCACCACCACCGTCTCCGCCGCCACCCCCAAGGGCGCCCTCGTACACCGCCTGATCAAGCACGACATCGCCCTCTACACCGCCCACACCAACGCCGACGTCGCCGACCCCGGCGTCTCCGACGCCCTGGCCAGGGCGGTCGGCCTGACCGGCGCCCTGCGCCCCCTCCAGCCCTCCGCCGACGACCCGCGCCGCGGGCTCGGCCGCGTCGGCGACCTGCCGGCCCCCATGACCCTGCGCGAGTTCGCCGGCCAGGCCGTGCGGGGGCTGCCGCGCACCGCCTGGGGCCTGCGCGTCGCCGGCGACCCCGGGCGCACCGTGCGCACGGTCGCCGTCAGCGGCGGCGCGGGCGACTCGCTGCTCGGCCTCGACTCCGTCCGCGCCGCCGACGTCTTTCTCACCGCCGACCTGCGCCACCACCCCGCCGCCGAGTTCCTCCAGGCCACCGAGCCGGGCGGCGGCCCCGCGCTCATCGACGCGGCCCACTGGGCGACCGAATGGCCCTGGCTTCCGCAAGCGGCCGACCTGCTCGCGTCCGCAATGGCCGCGAAGGGGATTAATGTTGAGACGCGCGTCTCGCGGACGGTGACGGACGCCTGGACCACAACAGCACAGTGCGAGGATTAAGTGAAAGCAGCCCCGGAAGCCCAGAAGCGCCTGCTCGAACTGGCCGAGCTCGACGCGGTCCTCGACCGGCTGGCCCATCGCCGCCGCACGCTGCCCGAGCTGGCCGAGATCGACGAGCGCTCCGCCCGCCTCGCCCGCCTCGCCACCGAGGTGATCACCGCGGAGACCGAGGCGTCCGACCTCGCCCGTGAGCAGGCCAAGGCCGAGTCCGACGTCGAGGCCGTGCGCGTGCGCGCCGAGCGCGACCAAAAGCGCCTCGACTCCGGCCAGGTCGGCTCCTCCAAGGACCTGTCCAACCTCCAGTCCGAGATCGCCTCGCTGCACCGCCGCCAGGCCGACCTGGAGGACGTCGTCCTGGAGATCATGGAGCGCCGCGAGGCCGCGGACGCCACCGTCGCCCGGCTCGGCGCCGAGCGCGCCGAGATAGGCGCGGGGCTGTCCACGCTGGAGGAGAAGCGCGACGCCGCCCTCGGCGACCTCGACCGCGAGAGCGCCGAGAGCAGGGGCAGGCGCGGCGGCATCACCGGCGACATCCCCGCCGACCTGCTCGCCCTCTACGAGAAGCTGCGCGAGCAGTACGGCGTCGGCGCGGCCATGCTCCAGGGGGGCCGCTGCCAGGGCTGCAAGGTCTCGCTGTCCATCGCCGACCTCAACCGCATCCGCGCCGCCGCCAAGGACGAGGTCGTGCGCTGCGAGGAGTGCCGCAGGATCCTCGTCCGCACCCCCGAGTCGGGCCTGTGAAGCTCGTCGTCGAGGCCGACGGCGGCTCCCGCGGCAACCCGGGGCCCGCCGGATACGGCGCGGTCGTCAAGGACGCCGACGGCCAGGTCCTCGCCGAGGCGGCCGACGCGCTCGGCGTCACCACCAACAACGTCGCCGAGTACCAGGGCCTGATCGCCGGCCTGCGCTCGGTCCTCGCGCTCGCCGGGGACGGCGCCGCGGTCGAGGTCCGCATGGACTCCAAGCTCGTCATCGAGCAGATGGCCGGCCGCTGGAAGATCAAGAACGAGGGCCTGAGGCCGCTCGCGCTGGAGGCCCGCGACCTCGCCGGCCGGCTGCGCGTGACCTGGCGCTGGATCCCCCGCGAACGCAACCGCGACGCCGACCGCCTCGCCAACGAGGCCATGGACGCCGCCGCCAAAGGCGCCCGCTGGCAGTCCAAGACCCTCCCTCCGCCTCCCCGAACCTCAGGCCCCGGCACTCCCGACTCCGGCGCCCCGGGCACGAGCGGCCTGTCCTCGGGCGCTCCAGGTTCGGGCGGCCCCGGCTCGCGCACCCCAAGCCCGCCTGCCTCAGGCTCGCGTACCCCTGGCTCGAAGACCGCCACCCAGGCCGTCAGAGGGTCCGCATCGGCCACCGGCCGGGCGGGAACCACCGAGGCCCTGTTCGACCTCCCCTCCGGCGCCGCCGAGACCGCCGCCACCGAAGCCACGGTCGGCGAGGTGGTGACGGGCGAGGTGGTGACGAGCTCCGTGTCCGCCGAGCAGGCTCGCGTCGTCGCGGCGAAGCCCGGCGCCACCAGCGGATGGCAGGCCCCCGCCCCGGCCACCTCCCTCCTCCTGCTCCGCCACGGCGAGACGCCGTTCTCCATCGACCGCCGCTTCTCCGGCACCGGCGACCCGGAGCTGACGCCCGCGGGCGTCGCCCAGGCCGAGGCCGCCGCCGCCCGCCTGTCCCGCCCCCCGTACGTCGTCGAGGTCATCGTCAGCTCCCCCCTGCGCCGCGCCCGGCAGACCGCCGAGGCCGTCGCCGCCCGCACCGGCCTGACGGTCGCCGTGGACGAGGGCCTGCGCGAGGTCGACTTCGGCGACTGGGAGGGCCACACGTTCACCGAGATCCAGCGCCGCTGGCCCAGGGAACTCGCGGCCTGGCTGGAGGACCCGTCCGTCGCCCCGCCCGGCGGGGAGAGCTTCGACCGGGCGGCGATCCGCGTCGAGGACGCCAGGGAGCGCCTGCTCGCGGACCACCAGGGCAAGACCATCCTGGTCGTCTCGCACGTCAGCCCCATCAAGCTGCTGCTGTCCTCCGCCCTGCTCGCCCCCCCGGCCGCGCTGTACCGCATGCACCTCGACCTGGCCTCGCTCTCCTCGATCGACTACTTCGTCGACGGCCCCCAGCTCGTCAGGGCCTTCAACGACACCGCGCACCTGCGCTGAGCCCGCCCCTCCGGCCCCGCGACCCCTGGCCCATCGGCTAAACTTGCCCGGATAGCGGACGAGTCGGCCGGGCGACCGCGTCAGGGCTTACGCCCTGCCGAGGAAGGTCCGGGCTCCACAGGGCAGGGTGGTCGGTAACGCCGACCCGGGGTGACCCGCGGGACAGTGCCACAGAAAACAGACCGCCTCCCCTCGCGGGAGGTAAGGGTGAAACGGTGGTGTAAGAGACCACCAGCGCCCACGGTGACGTGGGCGGCTCGGTAAACCCCACCCGGAGCAAGGTCAAGAAGGGACCCTCCCCGGAGGGCCCCGCGCGCGGCGTTCGAGGGTGACCCGCCCAAGCCGCGCGGGTAGACCGCTTGAGGCCGCCGGCAACGACGGCCCTAGATGGATGGTCGCCCCTTTGCACCGCAAAGGACAGAACCCGGCCTACAGGCCGACTCGCCCGCTCTCACACTTCCCGCCAGGGGCGGAGTGTCCCCACACCATGATCAGGGCATTCTCAGGGCACGAGTTGCCCGCAGATCCCGCAGACGCCTAGTGCTATGACCGGAAACGATCACCGGGTTGGCGTGTAGGACGCTGCTGCCAGTTGGATGGTGCTGATCACGTTCGATCAGCGCTCGGGAGGCAGAGTGACGCAACTGGTCAAGGTCCGCAGACTCACCGACCAGGAAGGGCAGAAGCTGCAGCGGATCGTGCGGCGTGGCACGATGAGCACGGTCCGGTATCGGCGGGCGATGATCCTGCTGGCCTCGGCCGGCGGCAACACCGTGCCGGTGATCGCCTGCCTGGTGCAGGCGATGAGGACACCGTGCGCGATGTGATTCATCGTTTCAACGAGATCGGGCTGGCCTGCCTGGACCCTCAGTGGGCGGGAGGCCGTCCCCGCCTGCTGAGTCCTGACGACGAAGCCTTCGTCGCGCAGACGGCCGCCACCCGCCCGAACAAGCTCGGCCAGCCCTTCACCCGCCGGTCCATCCGCAAGCTCCTGCACTGTCTGCACCGTCTGCCCGGCCGTGCTCTCACCCTGGGCCGGGGGGCGTTACGCACCCTGCTGGCCCGTCATGGCATCACCTTCCAGCGCACCAAGACGTGGAAGGAGTCCCCGGACCCGGACTTCGACGCCAAGCTGGATGAGATCGAGTACGCCCTGACGCAGCGGCCCGAGCGCACCTTCGCCTTCGACGAGTTCGGCCCCTTGGGCATCCGCCCGACCGCCGGTTCGGGCTGGGCACCGGCGGGCGAGCCGGACCGGCTGCCGGCCACCTACCGCCGCACCCAGGGCGTCACCTACTTCCACGGCTGCTACTGCGTCGGGGATGACCTGCTGTGGGGCGTCAACCGGGCCCGCAAGGGCATCGACCACACCTGGGCCGCGCTGAAATCGATCCGCGCCGCCAGCCCGGACGGCGCCCCGATCTACGTGATCGGCGACAACCTGTCGGCCCACAAGAACTGGCGCATCCGCGCCTGGGCGAAGAAGCGCAAGGTCAGGCTGCTGTTCACCCCGACCTACGCCTCCTGGGCCAACCCGATCGAGGCGCACTTCGGCCCCTTGCGCCAGTTCACCCTGGCCAACTCCGGCCATCCCAGCCACACCGTCCAGACCCGGGTCCTGCACGCCTGCCTGCGCTGGCGCAACGTCCACGCCCGCCACCCCGACGTGCTGACCGCCCAACGCCGCGAACGCGCCCGCGTCCGAAGTGAGAAGGGCATCCGCTGGGGCGGCCGACCGCTGGCGCCCGCAGCGTGACCCCCCACCCGGTAATACCGCCACGTTGAAGAAAAGGACAGTTCGCACCCCATGCAGATCCTGCAGACGAATCGCACTCTGCTGAGCCGGCTGCTGCCGGGCAGCGAACCGGAACATCTCACCGTCCGTCAAGGGCAATTCCATCAAGTGGTGATCGGCTCAGACCGTGTCGTGTGCCTGCCTCGCACCGAGGCCGCGGCCGCCCGGCTACCGCACAGGGCCGCCGTCTTGCGCCTGCTCGCCGGGTTCGATCTCGGCTTCCGCACGCCTCAGCCACTGCTGGAGGGCAGCGCTCAGGGCACAGACAAGCTGCCGTTCCTGGTCCTCGGCCGCGTTCCCGGAGCCCCGTTGGAAGCCGATGCACTCGAAGATCCCCAGCTCGCCGAGGCCGCGGCGGCGCAGTACGTCACGCTGCTAACCGAGTTGGCCCGGATCGGCCCTGAGGAGAAGGTGCGGGCGGCCCTGCCGGCACCACAAGATCGGTGGCGGCAGTTCGCAGCGGGCGTCCGCGCCGAGTTGTTCGGGCTCATGTCCTATGGCGGACGCCAACGAGCCGAGCGAGAGCTCACGGCGCTCGACAGCCTTCCCCACATCACCGCAGCGGTGGTGCACGGTGACCTCGGTGCCGAGAACGTCCTATGGGAGTGCCATGACGGACTGCCAGTGCTCAGCGGGGTGATCGATTGGGATGAGGTAACGATCGGTGATCCCGCCGAGGACCTTGCGGCCGTCGACGCCAGCTACGGCAGCGACTTCTTGAATCGGGTACTTACGCTGGGTGGCTGGTCGGACAGCACGATCGCCACCCGCATCGCCGTCATCCGCACAACCTTCGCCCTGCAGCAGGCCCTATCGGCGCACCGTGACGGTGACGAAGAACAACTGGCCGACGGGCTGACCGGCTACCGCTGAATTCACTCCCACCATGGTCGTCGTCTACCCCCAACACTGGTGTTGACGGACCGGCAAGCGATCCCTGAAAACGTGTCAGGCTATCGGCCTCTCCAACGACACCCATGTCTACAACCCAGTGATCGTTTCCGGTCACGGCACTAGTGAACCGCTCTGGTTCACCGCCCCAACCGAATCGGTTGAAGTGGGAGCTACAAGCTGCCCCGTAGCGCCATGGTAGGCCCGATGGCAGTGGTGTTAGGCGCCATGAAGGCGTAACGTCGAGTCGAATGCTTGTTCGAGCATATGGTTGCCGATGTTCCGCGTCGGGAAGTGTCCAGTTTGGCCGTATCTCCACGGCGTGGGAAACATCAGTGGCCACATCTGACGCATCAGGCTCAAATGATGACGAGGTAGGGAGTGGAGTGACATGAAGGATGAAAAGAGGCAGAGTTTCTGAACCTCACCGAAGCCCAACATGTCCTCGAAGTGGACCGCATTGCCTACACCGCCGAGGGTATAGCCGCAGAGACGGTCATCAACGTCTTCCCAAGCCGGCAAGCGCGTTTGTCCTACGAAAGGACAGGCAGGTTAGGAGGCCCACCGACGGTAGAGCTACCCCGGCACTCGGTCAGTGTTACCGCGGTCGTCCTCCATTCAGATGGACGTGTGCTCGCGATCCAGCGTGAAGACGACGGGCGTTGGGTACCTCCAGGTGGCGTTGTCGAGCTGGACGAAACACCGGACCATGCGGGGATCCGTGAAGTCCTGGAAGAGACCGGCATCCAGATCGAGCCGGACGTTCTCACGGGCGTCTACAAGAACATGGTTCTCGGTGTGGTCTCCCTGACCTATCAATGTCACCCGATCAGCGGTGAGCCCCGCCCTAGTGATGAAGCACTCCAATCCGCATGGCTCACCCTCGACGAGGTGAAAGATCGGATGCCCGAAGCCAGAGCCATTCGCGTTTTCGACGCACTTCGAAGTGACAGCCCGTTCGTCCGCGTCCATGACGGTTCGCGACTGTTGTAGTCGCATCCCCGAGAGCCGACCTGTTACCAGTTTCCCTACGTCTTCAAGGCGGATCCCCGCCGAGAAGGGGATGCCAGGTACGGCGGGAAGAGGGCGAGCGGGCAGCGTGGGGTGCCGATCCCAAGGCGCCAGGAGGGGCGGGGAGGGGTGTGGGCGCTGCGCATCCCTGAAAGCCTGTCACGGCCCGCATGTCCACACAGAACTGCCCGAAGCTCCATTCAGGGTTCGGGGGCCGCGCTCGCCCGCCGGCCGCTGCGGCTCTTCGGCCGGTCGGCCGGCAGCGGCGCGCCCCGCGCCGCAAGCGACGCGGAGGGTGACCGAGGCTGCCGAATTGCTCGGTGCCGATGGGGATCTCTCCCAAAGGTGGAGGGGACAGGGCGGACACGCGGAGCTGCGCCAGCGCCCAAGACCACATCACCACTCCGATAGCACACCAGACGCCGAGGCGAAGACGGAGAAGGGTGAGGGGAAGGCGGGGAGAGGGAGCGTGGGGGTGCGCTCAAAGTCCCCGGCCCGGACGCCAGGCGGACGGGCACGCGCTGCGGGGTGGTGGCACTGGCGGGGGCTTGCCCCCGCGGGAGGGTGGCGGGTCAGACGGGGCTGAGGTCTCGGTGCCTCCGGCGGGAGCGCTCAGGCTCAGGGATGATCACCGCGCGACGGTGCGGGCCGTGAGTGGCTGAGGTGGCCCTGGTCGTCCCGTCTGCCATCGACCCCGGGCAAGCCCAGCAGCCCGGCTCCTCCAGGTCAAGCCCAGCTGTGACCGCAGGACAAGCCAGCGCGCGTGGAAGGTCACCGGGACCATGTACACGCAAAGCTGGGCATGACCCTCCGTCCCCGGCCCGCTGCCCTACGGGTGGGTCGAAGGCAGACGGGAAGATCGGGACAGAGGCGACCTGTGGGTCCGACCAGCGGAATGATGCCGTGAATGTCATTTCGGGGCTTCAGCGTCCACGCTCTTGGCTGCGACGGTCATGCTTGAGCGCCAGTCGAACTGCGCCGTACACAACGAGAAACAGAACGATCACGGGGATCACGAACGTGATCAACTCGGGCATGCCTAAACCGCCCATCTCGTTCCCTTCGCGGTGGAGGAAAGAGCCTATCGGGGAGAGTCTGCCCGGCTCCAGGGCACGTCTAGGGCACACGAGCCCGGAAACCACTGCAAAGCGATGACAGCCAAGGGAAGCCATAACGGCACCTCAAGGCCGTGAAGACAGCACCGCCCCAGGTTAGCGCTGCCTTGCCGTCAGATCTACGACATTTGATTCCCTCTGAGGAAGCGCAGGGTAGGGGCATCGTGTGATCATGGCCGAGTAGCAAGATTCCTTTTTCTGCGGATTTACCGATGAAAGCGAGGCCATCAGTGCTTCACACCTGGGTTCGGAGCGCGGGAGGGCCGCTGATCGCCGTCCCTGAGTCTGAGCTGAACAACTGGGCTGGTGTGGACGACAACGACGGCCCCGTAGAGACGTGGGGTGACTACGGTCGCGCTTGTGCTGTTGAGGGCTACATCGGCCTTGTTGTCGTTGGTGCGCAGCGCGCCCTTGTCCTCGGTGACGAGCCGGCCATGACGACTTTCCTGGCGACCGAGCGTCTCTTCGTGCGCTGGGCCGGCGCTGACTCCGAAACCGAGCTGATCGCGGCGGCCAGGCGAACCCTGGCAGGTGAACCAGATTGGGACGATGACGAGGACCTGATCTGGGAAGCGCGAGAGTCGGTCGTGCTCTTCGACTCCGCGATCCCCGGTGCTGAGTCGGAACCCGACGATCGGCTCGTCATCGATCTCGATCCTGGGAGGTACAGGGTCCGGGCCACCTATACGAAGGACGAGGACAACTGGATGATCCTCGTCCACCTCCAGCCGACGACCTGAGTGCTGGGTACACTCCGCGCTGGTGCAATTCCGTACGGGTCGAGCGGTCAAGTGTCAGAGGGGCCGTCCCAGACTTCGTGGAAGCCGATGCCGTGCATCTCCTTCAGGACCCTGCTGCTCAACTGAAGATCTACTTCGTCCCGTTCGACTGGGTGAACGCCAATGCCCGTGTAATGCTTGTCGGCCTCACACCGGACCGCCAGCAGATGCATCTGGCTGTGCGGACCGCCGTCCGGGCCTTGCGAAGCGGTAGGACCCTCGACGAGGCGCTCAAGGAAGCGGATGAGACGGGAAGCTTCGCTGGTGTCATGCGTACCAACATGATCTCGATGTTGGACGGGATCGGACTCCATGACGCGCTTGGACTTGACAGCACAGCCGGGCTGTTCGCATACCGCTCCGATCTCCTCGCGAGCACATCGGCCATCTGCCACGCCGTATTCGTTCAGGGAGCGAACTACTCAGGATCTCCTGCGGTTGATCGACACCCTGTGCTTACCGCGTTCGCTCGTCAGGTCCTTGACAAGAATCTCGAAATGGTCCCTGATGCCCTCGTGATCCCCTTGGGCAAGGCGGCGAGTATGGCTGTCGGGCTCACAGCCGTCTCGCGAGAGCGAGTTCTCTCCGGTTTCCCGCGTCCCTCTGGGGCCAATGGGCATCGGGCGCGTCTGTACGCTGAAAGGCGCGACGAGATGGCTCAGAGAATCCGCGAATTGGCGAGGTTCTTCTGATCAGAAAACTGGAAGGTCGAACAAATTCGCGGCATCGTCCAGCGCTCATGCGAAACAGGGTCGCTCTCATCCTTACCTAGTGGGTTCGCTGCAGGCGAGCCGTTCCAGGAAGTCGACTTCGCTGATGACCTCGATGTCGCGACCTTTGGCGAGGAGCTCTTCAGCCTTCTTGCTCTTACCGCTTCGATTGTCGCCTGGCCGGAGCCTGGCGGGATCCTGCGTGTCGAAATTAGCCTCCAACGAAACGGCGAGGCTTGCTGGAGGCTACTAAGGATGACGCCTCGCGGGGGGCTTTGGTTCACAAGCAGAGTGAATCGGAGCGTGTATGGGGCGCGGGCGACGGAAACTTACGGGTCGCCGATTTATGAAATATGTCGCATAAGTCATTAATGTCCATATTAGGTATGTTTGGGGTCTGGTGGCTGCTTGGCTATGGCCAATGCGCGCGCCGCAAGTCAACGCGACGTGTGCGCTACACACCCGGTCCACGGTTTGGCCGCGAAACGGGTCCCGAGAAGAGGATGGATCGGGAAGTAGTCCCAGATGGCCGAGAAACATGGCGCGGCACACCCAGGTCTACGAGAGGAGCTGAGAACGGCAGGGGGCGAAGGCACAGGTGGATGTCCGGCTGCTCAGGTGACATTCTTTTAGATCGCTGCGGGCGTTGTAAACCGATCAGCTCAGGTGGCTGTCCTCCTATGGCATGTGGTGTGAGGATCGCACGGTCAAGGAGGGCCCCCACGATGGAGTACCGGTTCAACTCGCCTCCCGGATGGCCGGTTCCGCCCGCGGGCTGGCGGCCTCCGCAGGGGTGGCAGCCGGATCCGTCGTGGCCGCCGGCGCCGCCCGGCTGGCAGTTCTGGGTGCCCGTACAGGCACCGCCCCTCCTTGCTCCTGCTCATCAGGCGCCGCCCTCCGTTCCAGCCCCGGTGCCTGTGTTGCCGGAGCGAAGCGGCGGAGGGTTGTTCAGCGGGAAGAAGAAGCTGGAAGCGGAGAACACCGAGCTGCGCGCGTGGATCGAGCGGCTGGGTGGGATGGACGCCATGCGCGTCGCCGCGTTGACCGAGGAGCTGCGTGCCGAGCGGGGGCGGTTGCGGGAGGCCGTCGCGGACGCCGCGCGGCGGCTGCACGAGGTCGAGCGGCGGGTCGTGCAGACCGAGGAGACCGTGCTGTTGCAGGAGGCAGGGGTCTATGACTATCGGCACCCGCTGAGTGACGCGGTGGCGTACAAGGAGCGGCTGGCGGAGGTCAAGGCTCGGATCAAGGCGATGGCCAGGGAGAACAAGGCGGTGCTGGGCTCCACGGGCTGGCAGGTCAACGGGTCGGCGGCCGAAGGGCGTCGGATGGTGCGCGACTTCTCCAAGCTGATGCTGCGCGCCTACAACGCCGAGGCCGACAACTGTGTGCGCACGATGCGTCCGTACAAGCTGCAGTCGGCCGTCGACCGGTTGGAGAAGGCCGTGGAGATGATCGTCAAGCTCGGTAAGACGATGGACATCCACGTCAGCGGTGACTACCACCGGCTGAGGGTCTACGAGCTGGAGTTGACCGCCGATTATCTGGCCAAGCAGGAGGAGGAGAAGGAGCGCACCCGTGCCGAGCGGGAGCAGCAGCGTGAGGAGGAGGCCGCGCGCCGGGAGTTCGAGCGGGAGAAGGTCCGGCTGCGCAAGGAGGAGGCTCACTACAAGGCGGCGCTGGCCAAGCTGATCGCCAAGGGGGACGAGGGCGGGGCGGAGGAGCTGAAGGCGAAGCTGGAGGAGATCGGCGCGGCGGTCATTGACGTGGAGGCGCGTGAGGCCAATGTCCGGGCCGGGTATGTGTACGTGATCTCCAACGTCGGCGCGTTCGGTGAGGACGTCGTCAAGATCGGCATGACCCGCCGTCTGGAGCCGGAGGACCGGGTGCGGGAGCTGGGGGATGCCTCGGTGCCGTTCAGGTTCGACACGCATGCGCTGATCTTCAGTGATGACGCGGTCGGGCTTGAGGGACGGTTGCACGCCGCGTTGAACGACCGGCGGGTCAACAGGGTCAACCTCCGCCGGGAGTTCTTCCGCGCCACGCCCGCGGAGGTCAGGGCTCTGCTCCAGCAGATCGCGGGCCAGCATCTGCTGGAGTACCGGGACGTTCCCGAGGCGCTGGAGTGGCGGCAGTCGGTTCACGTGGTGGTGGGGGAGGGGGAGGGACGCGTCTGACGACATGGCCCCCGGGGGGCACATCGAGGGCACATGGTGTTGGAAGACGGTAGAGGGCAGTGGCAGAGGACGGCAGTGTTCTCGCAGGTCAGAGAGTAGATCCCTGAGGGAGTCGCAGGTCAGGGGCGGGTGGAATTGGCACCCGCCTACAGGCCGACTCGCCCGCTTCTTACGTCTCTGGGCAGGGGACTCATTGACCCCTACCTAGCCAGAGTCAGCACCGTCACTCTCGGAAGACCGTTCGAGATGGGCACTCCCTCAGCGAGAGCCGTACTGGCGAAGGAGCGCGGGGGCGGGGTCAGGTTCGGTCAGCGCCGGGCCGGTTCGCGCTGCGTGCCGCCAGGATGATGAGCACCCCGGAGGCGGTCAGGGCGAAGAACGGGGACGGCACGAGCAGGACGCCTCCTACCGCGCCCCACGCCGCCAGGGCCCAGCCGATTCGCGCCGGCAGGGCCGTGCCGCGTCCAGCGAGGTGCCATATCAGGCAGCCCAGGAGGATCAGGGGCACGGAGAAGCACCCCGGACCGCCCCAGAAGGCGGCCTTGCTCTGAAGGGACTCCACCGCCTGCACGGCGCCCTCTTTCGTGGGTAAGAGCGGGACGGTCGCCCACAGGCCCCGCTCCGCCCAGCCGGTGATCTGCTGCCGGGTGAGGAGCGACGCCAGCGCCAGGTGCCCTGTTCCCAGCACCACCATGATCCCGCTCGCCCAGTGGAGCAGCCGCTTCGCAGAGTTCATCGCGCCTTTCCCCCTTAATGCCGCGCCTGTGCACGCTCTCCTCTGTTTCTATGTCAGCCAGCACAGGTTATATCGATTGGCACTCGCTCTGCCATCTGGCATACCTGGTTTGATGGTCGCATGGCCACGCGACGTATCCAGAGGACCGAGGAGAGCCGCCGGCTGCTGGTGACGGCGGCCACCGAGCTCTTCGCCGAGAAGGGGTACCGGCGGACGAGCTTCATCGACATCGCCGAGAAGGCCGGAATCAGCCGCGGCTCCATCCCCTGGCACTTCGGCGGCAAATCGGGTCTGCTGGAAGCGGTGCTCGACGAGCAGATGCAGGCCCTGCTGACCGCCTTTCCCGCGCCTGTGGGAGAAGGCCATGGTGATGCGCTGGAGCAGGTCATCGGTTTCATCCGCCTGCCCGCCACGCGCCTGTTCATCACTCTGCTCGCCGAGGCCGTGGAGGTCGGCTCGCCGATCCGCGAGCACCACGCGCGGCTCCACGCGGCGCTACGCCGGGAGGTACAGTCCCGGCTACCGGCGTGGGCGCTTCCCCCGGGAGCCACCCCGGAGGCGTTCACGGCCCTGCTGGTGGGAGCCGTCATCGGCGTCCACGCCCAGTGGCGGGTCGCTCCCGAGGCCGTGGACCTCGAGGCCGTCCAGGCCACGATCCGCGCCCTGCTGCCGGTGGAACCGGGCCAGGCCTGAGGCCGCGCCGCGGCGTCGCCGGCGCGTGCGATCCTGACCTGTGTCCTGAGCGTGGATCCGAGACGGCACCCGGACTCACCCCACCGTGCCCGGCCGCCGGACCGGCCGAGCATGGCGGGCATCACATCGCAGGGAACCCTGAAGTCAGGGGCAGCTGGAACTGGACTGGGCGCGTACGTCCCCCAAGCTGCGGCCTTCCACCTTGACGTAGACGGGCGAATCCTTCCCTATACGGTTATAGGTCTCCGTCCACACTTTTCCCCACCAGTTCGTGAACTGGATCTTATAGCACCAGTAGGCGTCCACCCGGATGACGTCCCAGTCTTCTCCGGAGGGCGTGGTCGCACCCGGGCTGAGGTATTTAGTGTCACCTCCCGCGCACCCGGTACTGGAGGTGCCGGTCGTACCATGATTGCATGTCCAGTCGCGCAGTACCGTGAGCCCGGCAGCGCTGCCGTTGTGGACGGTGGAACAGCAGGGACTGACGGCATAAGCGTCGTCGGCCGGTAATGCGGCGGTAAGCGTTGTCGCGATGAGTGCGACGGAGGCGCCTACGGCTAGCCTCGATGTCCACTTTTTCATGATGGAGCACCTCTTTTCTGCGTCCGATGTCGGTGTGTCCAGCCTGGCGTTCCCTGCACGAGGGGGCAACAGGGTGGGCCGCCTCTGGGACGGTGAGATGAGATACCCCTTCTGACCTGCGCGGTCATCGTCTCGTGGGACGGCGGGCGTAACCCGTCAATGACAGATCTGCTCGGCGGGGCGGCCGAGCAGAGTCGTACGGGCCGGCGCCAGGGTCGCCGCGTAGGGCGGTACCTATCCGGGAACTCGACGAAAGAAGTTCGGGCTTACTTGGTCGGCGCCCTTATATGTCTCCTTCTGGAAGTCGCGGTCCTCGGGGCCATCTTTTCCCTGAGATTCATGCTCGCTGGAAAGCGAGGTGACACTTCCGCCGCGGCTGATCCGGTGGATTTTCCTGCTCTTTGTGAACTTCGCTGCCGCCTTAGCGCCGAGCTGAGCCCGGCGACTGTCTCTGCGCAAGGAATTCTTGTCTCTGTTGATCAAGAATTGCGATTTGTGATCCGGCGAGCGTTGTGACCGCGGGCGTCGTGGTAGTCGTAGTTGTAGACGGTGACGCCGCATCGGACGGCCAAGAGCCGGGCACGGTCGACTTCCCGGCCCATTGACCACCCGCCGATCCACAACGCGCGCCGCAACGTGCCGAAGGGATCCCGGACTTCACTGTCCGTATGGGAGTCACGGCCGGTCATCTGGTGTCCTTTCCGCGGCGTACGTCGGGTCGGCCCGCCCACTCCGGTATCCCTGATCGATGGTGGGGATCCACAGTCGGCCGAGCTGGGCCGTTCACGTGGCATCGGCTTTTCTGATCATCGGAATGTCGGTCGTCTTCTCAGCGGTGCGCGGGGTGCGTCCGGGGGCGAGAGCGCATCGGGATGTGGGGGTTCAGCTGCGGATTTGGTCGGCGGGGCGACCTAGGAGGGTTTTGTGGGTCGGGGTCAGGGTTGCCATGTAGGCCAGGGTCATCGTGGCCAGGGCCATCAGGACGTAGGTGAGGGTGGGGATGTGGGGGAGTGGGGAGCCGGTCAGACCGTAGCTGAGGGCCATCAGGGTCGGGGTGGTGATCAGGGTGCCGGTGGCGACGGCGAGGGCGCCGATCAGGAGGGCCTCCCAGCGGACCATGGCGCGTACCTGGCGGCGGGTGCCGCCGACCAGGCGGAGGAGGGCGAACTCGCGTACTCGGGCGCCGGTGGCCGTGACCAGCGTGTTCACCACGGAGATGACGATGAAGACGATGATCATCCCGAGTAGCAGGCGGTTGACCCAGTCGCTGAGCTCCTGCGTCGTGTCGACCGCCGCGCGGGCGGCGGCCCGGTCCAGGACGGTCAGGCCGGGGGCCAGCGCGGCGAGTCGTTCCCTGGTGCCGCCCGTGACGTACACCTGGGCGGCCATCCCGGCCGCCGAGTGGTCGCGGGCCCGCGCGTACGGCAGGGCCACGTCGCCGTAGCCGAGGCCGCGCTCGTAGAGGGCCACGACGGTCAGCGTGACCGGGGTGCCGTCGCCCATGAGGAGCCGGACCTTGTCGCCGACCGAGGCGCCGAAGCCGCCCGCGGCGAGCGTGCTGAGCGCGACCCCGTTCCCGCGGAGCCGGTCCAGCGAGCCGGAGGTGACGCCGAGGTCGATGCCGCGGACGGGGACGGTGAGGCCGATCGCCGCCATGGGCTTGAGCGTGCGCGACCCCAGTTCGGTCGTGTCGCCGATCACCTTGGTGCGGATGGTCTCGGTCACTCCGGTGACGCCGGGCAGTTCGCGGGCGGCACGGGCGACCTCGGGGGGCAGGCCGGGCCCGGCCGCCTGCAGGATGTGGTCGGCACGGTTGCCCTCCAGAGCCTGCCGGGCGGTGGCGTGCGCGATGGTGGACTGGGAGAACAGGGTGGTCGCGGCGAAGGCGAACATCAGGATGAGCGGGCCCGCGACGGACGCCAGGCGCTTGGCCGCCGTCCGGGTGTTGGCCACGGCCAGGTAGCCGCCCACCGGTGAGGTGCGCCCGATCACCCCGCCCGCCAGGCGCGCGGCGAGCCGCACGAGCCAGGGGCCGAGCAGGGCGGCGGCGGTGATGAGCAGGAGCACGATGGCGCCGGCGGTGGCCGCGGCCGTCTCACCGGCCATGAACATGGCCATGGCGGAGGCGGACAGGCCGAGGGCGAGGAAGACGAGACCGGCGATCATCCGGCCGCGGCCGAGTTCCCGGCGTTCCGCGGCGGCCTCGCCCAGCGCCTCGGTGGGCTTGATACGGGCGGCGCGCCGCACGGCGCCGCGGGCGGCGAGCCAGGCCGTGGCCAGCCCGACCACGGCGGCGACCAGGAGCGGAAGGGGGCCGATCGCGGGCGTGAATCCCGGCGGCAGCATGCCGCGGGCGACGAACTGGTCGAACAGCCACCGGCCCAGCGCGACGCCGAGCGGCAGTCCCGGCACGAGGGCCGCGACCCCGATGACCAGAGACTCCTGACCGATCATGGCGCGGATCTGCCGGGGCGTCGCCCCGATCGCCCGCAGCAGGGCGATCTCCCGGTCCCGCTGCCGGACGGCGAGCCCGAACGCGCTCGCCACCACCAGCCCCGCGACCATGAGGATGACGCCGCCGAGGCTGCCGCCGATGGCGATGAGCATCTCGCGGCCCTCCCGCGCGGTGACGTCCTCGGCCATCCCGCGCCGGTCGCCGGCGTAGACGGTCACCGTGTCGCCGAGCGCCCGCTCGACCCGCTGTGCCAGCTCTTCGCCCGCGCCGAAGACGCCGAACGCGAGCACCTTGCCGGGGCGGGCGAACAGCTCGGCGGCGCGCCCGGGGGTGAAGAAGACCGACGCCTGCCCGTCCACGCCGGGCCCGGCGGTGCCGGTCACGGTGTACTCGCGCAGGCCGTCCCGGCCGGCGACGCGGACCTTCTGCCCGACCTCACGGCCCAGCGTGACGTCCGTGACGATCTCGTGCGGCGTGGCGGGCGCGCGGCCCTCCTTCAGGGTGTACGGCGTGAGCGCCGCCGACTCCCAGGACCGCCCGGTCACAGGCTTGCGCGTCCCGGTCAGGCCGACCGGGAAGCCGACCTCGGGCACGACCTTGGTGACGCCGGGCACCTTGGCGATCTCGCGCGCGAGCGCGGCGGGGAGCGGGACCGGCTCGGTGAGAGGCACGCCCATGGGGTCTTCTTCGATGGGGAGGGAGACCTGCTCCACGCCGGCCACCACGACCGGGGCGGCGCCGTACCGTTCGGCGGGGACGCGGGCGCGCAGGCCGCTCTCCATGAGCAGCCCGCACGCGGCGACCAGGGCCACCGCGAACAGCAGCGCGACGAACGAACCGGCCAGCGAGGCCGTGCGGCCGCGCGAGGCGGCGAAGGCGAGCCTCAGCACGCGACGGCCCTCCGGCTGCCGAGCGCGGTCACGCGCTGGGCGATGGTCTCGGGTCCCGCGGCGTACACGTCGTCCACCAGCGCGCCTTCGGCCAGGAACAGCACACGGTCGGCGTAGGAGGCGGCCACCGGGTCGTGGGTCACCATCACCACGGTCTGGCCCGTGGCGTCCACCACCTGGCGCAGCAGGGTGAGCACCTCGGCGGCGGTCTGGGTGTCGAGCGCGCCGGTCGGCTCGTCGGCGAAGACGACCTCGGGCCTGGTCACCAGCGCGCGGGCGATCGCCACCCGCTGCTGCTGCCCGCCGGACAGCTCCGACGGCCGGTGCCGCGTGCGCCCGCCGAGCCCGACCCGCCCGATCACCTCGTCCAGCCAGGCGTGGTCGGGCCGCGTGCCGGCGAGCCGGAACGGCAGCAGGACGTTCTCGGTCACGCTGAGCGCGGGGATCAGGTTGAACGCCTGGAACACGAAACCCGCCTTGTCCCGGCGCAGCTCGGTGAGCTGGGTCTCGTTCATCCGGGACAGCTCGGTGCCGCCGATGTGGACGGTGCCCGACGTGGGGGTGTCCAGCCCGGCCGCGCAGTGCAGCAACGTGCTCTTGCCGGACCCCGACGGCCCCATGATGGCGGTGAAGTCGCCGCGGGGCAGGTCGACCGTGACGCCGCGCAGGGCGTGCACCCCCTTGCCGTACGTCTTCGTCACCGCGTTGAGGCGTACCGCGTGCGTCGCCATTTACCGTTCCTCGTTTCCAGCGGGTCTCTCGTCAAGGCCACCCTCACGGTAGGGATCCGGGTGTTCCGGGCACGAGCCCGCGGGCTGGACAGCGATGGTAGGGCTGGCTGTACCACCGGTGGTGGGGACGGGCATAGGACGTGGGGATGACAAGCTGCGTGGTGGTCCGGGCGGAGCGTGATTTCTACACTGTGGCCACGCGCCATGTAATGCCCGTAGTCAGGACGGAGTGCCAGGATCCCGGCCATCCCTAGGAGCCCCCTGTGACCATCAAGCGAGCCGTGTCGCACGCCCTGCTCGTCACGTGCGCCTTCGGCCTTTCCCTGACCATCGCCACCCCCTCGGCCGCCGGGGCCGCGTCGTCGGGCCGCGCCGCGTTCACGGTGACGAGCGCCGCCTTCACCGAGGGCGGCCTGATCCCGAAGGTGCACGAATGCACCAGCAGCGGCACCGGCGACCCGCGTCAGAAGAACGAGTCGCCGCCGCTGGCGTGGAGCGGCGCGCCCGCGGGCGCGCAGAGCTACGCCCTCGTCATGCGCGACCTGGACAACAACAACCTCATCCACTGGGTCATCTACGACATCCCGCCGGGCGTGACGTCCCTGCCGCAGAACGTCGACCACGCCTACCGGCCGTCGGTGCCCGCGGGATCCCGGCAGATCTACTACCGCGGGAGCGCGAGCCTGTACGGCTACCAGGGGCCGTGCTCGCCGAGGACGGTGAACACCTACGAGTTCGTCGTCCACGCGCTCAACCGGGCCACCCTGTCGGAGCTGACCTCCTCGTCCTCGACGACCACCGCGGCCCGCGTGATCACCGCCGCCTCGATCGGCTCGGCGAGGATCACCGGCGAGTCGTGAGCGGGGACGTCACATCTGCGCGCGGTTGTGGCCGGCCCCTGTGTCCCGCCGGGGCCGGCCACAACCGGTGACGGCCGGTCAGGTGACCAGGACCGCGGCCGCCTCGCGCGTCTCGTCGGTGAACGGCGTGGGGCGCAGGGTGGCGGGGTCGAGGTTGACGTTCACCCGGCGGCCTTCGGCGTGCACCGTCTCGCCGTCGGGTGACAGGACGCGGAAGCCGTACACGCCGCTGGTGGTGCCCATGTGCTCGATCCAGAACTGGACCAGCGGCTCGCCCACGCCCATGATCGGCACGTGGTAGGTGATCTGGAACTCGCGGACCGCGAGGAAGACGTCCTTGAACCGGGAGCGGGCGGGGTCGAAGTGCCAGCCGAGCTCGGCCCAGAAGGCGCTGATCGCCCGCTCCACCAGTACGCCGTAGCGGGCGTTGTGCAGCAGGCCCATGGCGTCGAGGTCGTCGAAGTGGACCTGGACGGGACGGGTGTGGGACACGGTCAGTCCTCCGGGAGGATCGAGGGGTCGGTGGCGAGCGCGCGCAGCCGGTCCAGGACCGCCGTGCGGGCGCGGCGGTAGGCGGCGTCGCCGGAGCGCATGCGGGCGTGGGTGACGGTGGCCTCGCCCAGCGCCTCGATCTCGTAGGCGAGCTGGGCGGGGTCGGCGGTGAGCTCGCCGAGGTCCACGGCGTCCTTGACCCGGCGTTCCAGGTAGCCGAGCCAGTCGCCCATGGCGGCGGCGACCGCGTCCCTGACGGGGCCGGGACGGTCGTCGAACTCGACCTGGGCGACGAAGAAGAAGCAGCCGCCGGGCAGCACGCCGTCGGAGTAGAAGGCGAGACGGGACTCGTGGAGGGCGAACAGCCGCCGCAGGCCCTTGGGGGCGGTGGCGGTGGGCGCGATCACGCGCTCCTCCCACAGGCGGCGGGCCCAGGCGACGCAGTCGAGCTGGAGCTGCTCCTTGTCGCGCCAGTGGGCGAAGAACCCCGACTTGCTGACCCCGGCGGCCTCGGCCAGGCGCGCGAGCGTGAGCCCGCCGAGGCCGTCCACGGACGCCAGCGCCACGGCCCGTTCCAGGATCGCCTCACGGCTGCGCTGGCCGCGCAACCTTCGTCCATCGTGCATGAGGGCACGCTAGCACAAAAAGAACGATCGGTCGTTTAGTTTTCTGGCCGGCGGCATCTGGTCGCCCGGCATCCTCCGTCGGCGGCTTCCGGCCGGCCTGGGCGACGGACGGCCCTCTGTCGAGGTGCCGGGGGAGGCCCGTGGGGTGGCGGGCGTGCCGTGTCCGTCGCTTCCGTGGTTCGACGTCGTGAAAGATGGTGAGCGGGGGATTTAATGCTCGACGCCGGAATTGCGGCTCTGTGTGCCGTTGAGGGGCGGAAGCTGGATTTGGACGGGGATCGCGGTGGTCGTTGTTCTTGCGCGGTGATAAGTGGGTGAATTCGGGTTATCGGGGCTTCGGCAGGGAATCCAAGCCGCGCTGGCAGACGGCCCACCGAATGTCCTCGCTCAAGGCGTTGGACAGCAGGACGCTGGCCACGATCGGGTCGTGACAGGGCGGGGTTCCGTGCTGGCTGCACCCGCCCTCGTAGGCCGTCGTGCCCTCCCGGTACCACTCGCGCGGCTGGGGTTCGAGTATTGACGTGATGGTTGACTTCATGGGGGGAAGCCTAAGAAACCCGGTCATTGTTCGCAACGGTCGTGCTTGTCCTCCCCGTGCCGTCCGTTTTCCCTATCGGTACTTCCGCGTCGCGTCACGCCGAGGCCGGACGGGTATTCCACGGGCGCGGTGCCGCTCATGGGGCACGAGAAATCTCTGATGTGCAGGAATCAAGGGATATGGGGGACCGGGTGATTCCTCGGGGGCAAGGGCTTCTCGCAGGTACATGGCTCGTGGCGCTCGCGCTCGCCGGAGCGGCCGTGGTGCTGTCCGCCCCGGCGCACGCCGAGGCGGCGGACGTCCACCGGCAGGGGGCGTCGCAGGACACGGGCCACGCCGCGCCGGCCGTCCCGCTCCAGCCCGCGGGCGACGACGAGGACGAGGTCGTCAGCACGAAGAAGAGCTGCGCGAAGTGCCCGCCCGGACCTCCTGGCCCGCCCGGACCGCGGGGCGTCTCCGACGGGATCGACTCCGCGGTGGCCACGCCGGCCGGCCTCACCGCGCCGACGCCCCTCATCTATGTCGCGGTGGCCCAGCCCAACGGCGTCGTGCTGGTCCGGGACCAGACCTCGCTGGGCCCGGCCAACCCGCCCTGGCACGACCTGTCCACGGTGACGAACTATCCGTCCGGCGTCACCGACGTCACGCTGGCCGCCGACCCGCACGGCGACGTCCTGAGCGTCGCGGTGCGCACCCGGACCGGATCGGTGCGCCGGAGCAACTGCGCGCTGTCGGTGAACGTGACCTGGCCCGCCAACTGCACGGCCTTCATCGACATCACCCCGCCGCTGTAGACCGCACCGCACGCCGCAGGGGTGAGGGCGCGCGCCGCCGCCGCGGCGCGCGCCGTTCCTCTAGCTCAGCGCCCCGTCGATGACGACACCCGGCGGCACCAGCAGGAAGACCTTGTGGGCGACGCGGTCCATGTCGCCCCGCAGGCCGAGGACGAGTCCGGCGGCGAAGTCCACCAGGGGCTTGGCGTCGGCATCGGTCAGGCCGGTCAGGTCCATGATCACCGGGAGCCCCTCCCGGTAGTAGTGCCCCACGAACAGGGCCTCGTTGTAGTCCCGGGGGTGCAGCGTCTTGATCATGGAAGGGTTCGGCCGCGGTGTCAGGGGGTCCGCTGGGGACGTGCGCGCGTCGGCGTCGCTGAAGCTCCGGGGGTCTGCCACGCCGCCGACGTTAACACCCGCCCTCCTCGTTCGGCGGGCAGCGCGCCGTGCTTGGGGGGATTCGCCCCGCTTATCCGGCCGCGGCGCCGTGCCGGTCGAGCCGCGGCCGGGGTACGGTCAGCGGGCGTCCCACTCGCTCAGGACGCGGGCCTCCTTCTCCGGCGCGATGCCGTGCCGCCGCCAGCTCGGCAGCCGTTCCTCCAGGGCGGCCACGTCACGGTCCTTCAGCCAGTCCCACGTGTCCCGGACGGTCTCGCGCACCGGACGGCACCGCAGCCCCGCCGCCTCGGCCCTGGCCGTCGCGACGCTCCACGCGCCGGCGTCGCTCTCGCCGGCGGGGATCCACAGCGGCAGCTCGGTCCACGGCTCCACCTCGCGCGCGTGCAGGAAGTCGTCGTCCACCCAGACGAACTCGGCGTCGGACCCGGTCGCCTCCGCGCAGTCGGCCAGCCAGCGGCCGAACGTGGTGTTGCCCGCGGGCCCGGTGAGCAGGAACCGCCCCTCGGTGCCCTTGGCGGCCTGGTCGACCGTGAACGTCGCGATGTCGCGGGCGTCGATGAGCTGCATCTCCTGGCCGGGATCGCCCGGCGCCAGCACCCGGCCTCCCCGGGCGATCCGGCGCAGCCACGCCGGCAGCCGCCCGACGTTCTCCCACGGCCCGAGGATCAGCCCCGGCTGGAGGATCAGCGCGCCGCCGTCGAAGAAGGTCTCCACCGCGCGCTCGCAGCCGGCCTTCAGGACGCTGTAGTCGCCGTCCTCGGGACCGGCCTCCGGGTCGCACTCCCACAGCGGGGCGGTCTCGTCGACGCGCTCGGCCGGCCACGTCGAGATGGCCGAGACGGTGGACACGAACGCGTACAGCGGGGCATGACCGGACAGGGCGCGTGCGGAGGAGGCCACCACCCGCGGCGTGAAGCCGCACACGTCGACGATCGCGTCCCACGTGCGGCCCTCGGCCAGCGCGCGCAGGTCGTCCGGATTCTCCCGGTCGCCGCGCACGGCCGTCACCCCGGGCAGGTCCTCGCCGGACCTGCCCCTGTTGAACGTGGTCACCTCGTGGCCCTGCCGCAGGGCCTCCTCTACGATGGACCGGCCGAGGAACACCGACCCACCGATCACCAGAAGTCTCATGCGACCACTGTGGTGCAGATCACCCGCGATGGCCGAGACGTTTCACAGTGAGCGAATCCGCCCACAGCGGATCACCCGGCCGCCGCGGGTCAGCGCGAGCCGGCCGACACGGGCGTGAAGCCCTCGCGGTCCAGGACGTGGACCCGCGCCGCGCCGATGTCGAAGTACAGCCCGACCAGCTTGAGCCGTCCCTCGGCCTCCAGAAGCGCGATCTCCGGATAGGTGCGCAGGTTGTCGAGCTGCTGGGCGACGTTCACCCGGCACAGCCGGTCGAGCGGCCCGTCCTCCCCGTCGCCCGGGTCGGACAGGATGTAGCGGGCCAGCGTGTGGTCGCCGTGCCGCAGCCAGCGCTCCAGCCCGTGCAGGCCGGAGATCTTCTCCCCGGCGCTCAGCAGGGCCGCCATCGCGCCGCACCCCGAATGCCCGCACACCGTGATCGTCTGGACGTTCAGCGCGGTCGTGGCGTACTCGATCGCCCCGGCCACCGAATCGTCCGCGAGAGCCGAACCGTGCCGGGGCACGAGGTTGCCGATGTTGCGCACCGTGAACAGGTCGCCCGGGCCGCTCGCGGTGATCAGGTTCGGCACCACCCGGGAGTCGGCGCAGGTGATGAACAGGTGCGACGGGTCCTGGGTGCGGGCCATGCGGGTGAGGAACGGCCGGACCAGGGGAGCGGTGCGGCGCTGGAAGTCCACCGCGCCCGCCAGCAGGTCGGGCACCGCGCCCGACTCCTGGCGCGGCGGGATCCACGCGCCGGAGTGCCGGACCGGGATGGCCGACAGCGGACCGCCCCTGCGGTACGCGCGGGGCAGCCACCAGCGCTCGGGAGCCTTCGGCGGCGACTTCGCGGGCGAGGCCCGCGTGCCCTTGGCCGCCGAGGTGTACCACTCGTCGTGCATCTCGTCGATCGTGACCGTGCCGCCCGTGCGCTCGTGCTCGAGGCGCCAGCCGTGCAGGGCCTCGAACGCGGCGTTGTCCATGAAGTCGACGTTCAGGTCCAGGTGGACGCCGGCGCCCGCGGGGACGCCCCGCAGGCCCTCGGTCAGGCGCGGCACGCCCACGAAGGTCAGCGAACCGGTCACCACGACGTGCCACCGGTCGTCCGGCTCCAGCGCCACGTGCACCCACACCTTGGTCAGGCGGCGCAGCGCGAACAGCGCGGCGAGGCCGAGGCCGAGCAGCACCCCCTCCGCCAGGCCGACCAGGATGACCGCGCCCATGGTCAGCACGTAGATCGGCAGCTCGCCGTGCCCGTGCAGCCCGCGCATCGTGCCCAGGTTCACCATGCGGACGCCGATGAACACCAGCAGCGCGGCCAGCGCCTCCAAGGGGATGAGCGTGACCATCCAGCCCAGGCCCACCGCGAACACCAGCACCCACACCCCGTGCAGGATCGCCGACCACCGGCTGCGCGCCCCCGCCCGGATGTTGGTGGTGGTGCGGACGATGACGCCCGCGACGGGCAGGCCGCCGAGCGCGCCCGACACCAGGTTGGCCACGCCCTGGCCGGTGAGCTCGCGGTCCAGGTCCGCGCGCGGGCCCTCGTGCAGGCGGTCGGCCGCCACCGAGCACAATAGCGACTCGACCCCGGCCAGCAACGCCACCAGCAGCACCGCGCCCGCGATGCCGTGCCAGTCGCCCGCCGGCCACACGGGGGAGGCCCACTCGCTGAAGCCCTTGGACAGGTCGGCGCGCGCCACGTCCCAGCCGAACGCCGCCGCGGTCAGCGCCGCGCACGCCAGCGCGGCCAGCGGCGCGGGCACCACGTTCACCCGGGGCAGGCGCGGCCACAGCAGCAGCACCGCGATGGTCAGCACGCCCACCGCGACCGCGTGGCTGTGGTTGTCGATGATCTGGTTCGGCAGCTCGATGAGGTTCTCGACCGCAGAGTTCTGCGGACGGCCGCCGAGCACCACGTGCAACTGGGAGAGGGCGATCACGACGCCGACCCCGGCCAGCATGCCGTGCACCACGGCGGGCGAGACGGCCAGCGCCGTCCGCGCCACCTTGAAGGCGCCGAGCACGATCTGCAGCACGCCCGCCATCAACGTGATCATGCAGGTGGCGCGCCAGCCGTACGTGCGCACCAGCTCCGCCACCACCAGCGCGAGCCCGGCCGCGGGCCCGCTCACCTGCACGACCGAACCGCCGAGCGCCCCCGCCACCAGCCCGCCCACGACGGCGGCGACCAGGCCCGCGATCAGCGGCGCCCCCGAGGACACCGCGATGCCCAGCGAGAGCGGCACCGCGACGAGGAAGACCACCAGAGAGGCGGGAAGATCGTGCCGGAGCACGGAGGTGAGACGCTCGGTCGTCGTACGGCTACTTTGCGTGTCCCCGGTCATGAGGCGACCATACGACGCCGGGGCCGATTGATTAAGCCTTTCCCGGATGCGTTTTACAACTGACGGTGGAAATCTGGGTGATCAGCGGTAATAGTCGGGATAGTCGGTCTCGGTCGGACGGCGGTGGCCGCCAGGCGACGACGACCCCTTCTGCTGCGCCGGATCCTCGCCCGGCCCGCCGTTCCCGTACAGCTCACCGTAGGAGGGCCAGCTTCCGCCGGTGTTCTGGCGCGGCTGCGACCACGCGGACGACACCGGGGAGGACGGGGTCGCGGCCGAGCCGGTGGGATACCCCGCGCCGTAGCCGCCGTAGCCCTGTCCGGAACCGGACGACGGCGGGTCCTCCCGCTTCGGCAGCTCGTGCGCCACCGTGGCGTCGTAGGCCGAGGCGTCGCGCCGGGGGGCCGGCGTGGACCCGGTCACCGCGTCGGAGTCGTCGATGGTCGCCCACCCCGGCCGCACCTCGTACGACTGGGCCGACGGTCCCGCCGGGTAGGCGGTCTCGGGCGTGTACGTCTCGTGCGCGGCGTACCTGTCCTGGCCGGGGAGCTGGTAGTCGGCGCTCTTCCACGTCTCCTTCGAGGACGACACGGCGGGCGTGCCCGCGGGCGGTGTGGCCGGTCCGTCCAGGATGTCGTAGGAGCCGGTGGCCGGGTACGCGGGCTGCGCCGGCCACGACCCGGCGGCCGCGCCGGGCGCGCCCGTGCCCAGCGGGTCGGGCGTGCGGCCGTAGGACGGGGAGGACGCGAACGGGCCGGTCTGCTCGGACCCGGCGCGCGGGGTCTCGAACGCGGGGGAACGGCCCGCGTCGCCCTGCGGACGCCGCCGGGAGTCCTCACCGGAGCGCGGCCGGGTCGCACCGCTGGGCAGCGGTCCGCTCGACAGCGGATCGCCCTGGATCGACGCCGCGGGGAACGCGCCGCCGGGCATGGGGCCGGTGGTCAGCGGGTTGCCGGACAGCGGATCCGCCAGAGGGTCGGCCGGGCGCGCGGCCTCGGGCCGGCCCTGACGGCCCGTCCCCACGGGGCCGGTCGCCGTACGGCCGGAGTCGGCGCGGTCGGAACGGGGGGCGTCGGAACGGCCGGGGGCCGGCGTGCGGCCGGAGTCGGCGCGCGTCGCCTCCGGCCGCGCCGGGGCCGAACGGCCGGGCTCGGCGGGCCTGCCGGGGCGGCCGCTCCTGCGCGGGTCGGCGGGCCGGGCGGGCGGGGTGGTGGCGCGGGAGGCGTCGCCCGCGTCGCCGCGCCGGCGCGGCTTGGTGCGGGAGGAGTCGACGCCGAGCGGGTCGGCCGGGTCGGGACGCGAGCCACGGCCCGGACGAGGGGCGGCCTGCGGGCCGGCGAGCGCGCCCAGCACGTCGGCGGCCGACGCCGCGGGCGGGGCGGACCCGGCGGCCGGCGGCTGCGGCACGGGGGCAGGGAAGGTGACGGTGCGTTCGGAGGCGGCGCCCGACGAGGAGGAAGAGGCGGCGGCGCGCGGAGCGTCCCCCTGGCCGGCATGGCCGGCCGGCCGGGGGGGCAGCGGAGCCTGCACGGTGGCCGCGTTGGCGTCCACCTCGCCGGCGGGCTTGGCCGCGTCGCGCGCGGCGGCCGGCTTGGCGGCCGGAGGGGAGGACGGCGAGGCGAGGTCGGGGCGGCTCGCGCCCATGCGCGCCGCGATCGTGCCGCCGAACGCGCCGTCGTCGGCCCGCACCCGCGTCCAGTAGTCGTCGTCGTAGTCGTCGGAGTCGCCCCACTCGTCGACGCCGCGCCGACCGCGCGAGGCGGCCGCCTGCTTGCCGCGCGGGGCCGAGCGACCGCCGGGCCGGCCCGCGGGCCGCGCCCCGGGCTTGCCGTTGCCCGGACGCAGCCGCGCCGTGGCCCGCTCGGGTTCCTGGAAGGCGTCGAACCCCTCCGGGAAGCTCTCGAAGAACGTCTCCTCGGCGGGGCGGCCGGGGCGTTTGGCCTTGTTGGGGTCCTCCGCCTGCTCGGCCATCTTGCGCAGCCGCTCTGGGGGCAGATTGCTCTCCCGGCGGTTCATCGACCGCATACCGAGTGCCACGACCATCAGTACGAGCAGCACGACGGCGACGAGGCCGACAATGACCGCGATAATCATTGCACCACCTTCATGGCCATGGCCTTCCAGTGGCGCTGGTGAGATCGCGCGGCCATCGACGCGACCTGCCCCCTTTGACCACCTGCGCTCAAGGATTGCACCTGATTCTGTCCGACCACTATGACCGTTGTCACACCCTACGAGAAGATCCGGTATCGAGTATCACCTTCGGTGCGCATCGCGTCACTCGATGTGGGAAGCCGAGAGACGTCCACGGGCGATGGTGTGCTGCGCGATGTGCTCCAACGTCTCTCGCAGGGCGGCGCCCTTCTTCAGATCCAGCGTCTCGTCGAGCGCGTAGACACTGAAACGATAAGTGTCATCTCGTCGGCACGGGGGCGAGTAGCCCACCTTGCCGCTCGACGTCATCCCTTGCACCGCGCCGCGCGGCACGCTGTTCTGCGCGAGCTCGGTCGTGAGCGGGTCGATGTTGAACACCACCCAGTGCACCTCCGCCGCTCCCTGCGCGTTGTTCGCGTCGACCACCAGGGCGATCGACTTCGTCAGCTTCTGCGCCACACCGGACCACCGCAGCGGCGGATTGCCCTCCTTGCCGGCACAGGAGTAATCGGCCGGCAGGGGCGCCTCGTCGCGGAACCTCGGGCTGGAGACGCTGAGCTCGCCCAGCGACCCGTCGGTCGGCGAATTGCTGCCGACGATGCCGCAGCCCGACGTCACGGCGAGCCCCGCCGCGACGACGACCGCACGCCAGTCGCGTCCCGGTCGCCCGGCGCCCACGGACTTTCTCGGCTGCCCCATGCCCGCTGATGCTACGCGGATCTGAGGAGTGCCCTGACCCCATCGCAGGAATGAGGGTCAACGGCGATCGGCCCGATCGGCCACAATCGAGGCATGGAAGGGGTGCGGGCGGTGGCACGGACCGGCTTCGCCGTGCTCGGGCCCCTGGAGGTCCGCCGCGACGGCGCGCCGGTGCGCCTCGGCGGCGGCCGCCTGCGTGCTCTGCTGACGTCGCTGCTGCTCAGCCCCGGGAGGACCGTCCCGTACGACCTCCTGGTCGAGGCCGTGTGGCACTCCGCACCTCCCGCCGGAGCAGGCAACGCGCTCCAGGCCCTCGTGTCACGCCTGCGCGCCTCGCTCGGCCGCGACACGATCCAGGCCACTCCCTCCGGATACCGCCTCGCCATCTCCCCTGAGCAGGTCGACACCCACCACTTCGCCCACCTGACCACCGAGGCCGCGAAGCGTCTGTCCCCCGCCGCGCACCTGTCCGCGTCGGCGTGCTCGCCGGACGCGGCGGAGGCGGTGCGGCTGCTGGAAGAGGCGCTGGCGCTCTGGCGCGGGCCGGCCCTGGCCGACCTGGCCGGGTCCCCGGTCGCGGCGGCCGAGGTCGCCCGGCTGGACGGCCTGCGCCTGACCGCCACCGAGGACCTCATCGACGCGCGCCTCCTGCTCGGCCGACACGAGGAGGTCATCGGCGAGATCGTCTCGCTGATCGCCGCCCAGCCGCTGCGAGAACGCCTGCGCGGCCAGCACATGCGGGCGCTGCACGCGTCGGGACGCCAGGTCGAGGCGCTGGCCGCCTACGAGGCCGCCCGCACCGACTTCGCCGAGCGCCTCGGCAGCGCCCCTTCCCCCGAACTCTCCGCCCTCCACGTCGGCATCCTCCGCGACAACTTCCCGCGCGCATCCGACGACCCGAGCCCGGCCGCCGGCCACCTCCCCCCGGCCCGCCCCATCCCGGCCGCTTCCCCTACGCCGATCGCGCAGGCGGCGACCCGGTCCCGGGGTGACGGCGCCGAGGGGGAGGCGCGGGGGAGCAGGAAGGGGAATCTGCGGGCGCGGCTCACGAGCTTCGTCGGCAGGGAGCGGGACGTCGAGCAGGCGGGGGCACTGCTCGCCCGGCACCGGCTGGTGACGCTGGTGGGGCCGGGCGGCGCGGGGAAGACGCGGCTGGCGATCGAGTCCGGGGCGGCGCTGGAGGACGGGACGCCGGACGGGGTGTGGCTCGCCGAGCTGGCGCCGGTGCGCGACCCGGCGGGCGTGCCGCAGGCCGTGCTGGCCGCGCTCGGCATGCGCGACCTCGGCCGCGCGCCCGTCCGCACGCCCGGCGGGGTCCCCACGGAGGTCGTGGACCCGGCCGACCGGCTGGTGACAGGGCTCGCCGGGCGGCGCAGCCTCGTCATCCTCGACAACTGCGAGCACGTCATCGAGGCCGCCGCGACGCTCGCCGAGAAGCTTCTCCTCGAATGCCCGGACATCCGCGTCCTCGCCACCAGCCGCGAGCCGCTCGGCGTCGCCGGCGAGCTCGTCTGGCCCGTGCGGCCGCTCGACCAGGCGAACGCCGAGGCCCTGTTCGCCGACCGCGCCGCGACGGCCAGGCCGGGGTACCGCGTCGAGGACGAGGCCGGGGCCGTCGCCCGCGTCTGCCGCGAGCTCGACGGCATGCCGCTCGCCATCGAGCTGGCCGCCGCGCGGCTGCGCAGCCTGTCCGCCGCGCAGATCGCCGACCGGCTCGACGACCGCTTCCGCCTCCTCACCGGCGGCAGTCGTACGGCCCTGCCCCGGCATCAGACGTTGCGGGCGGTCGTCGAATGGAGCTGGGACCTTCTCGACGAAACGGAACGGCTGCTCGCCGCGAGGTTCGCCGTCTTCGCCGGCGGCGCCACCCTCGAGGCCGCCGAGGCCGTCTGCTCCGACGCTCCTCCACCTCACGAACACCCTGGCCGCGCGCAGCCGCCACCCGCGTTCGAGTCCACCGCGGCGAACGGTCACCCGCGTCGCCTGCCCGGCGAGGGGAGCCCGGCCGACGGGCGCGCGGGCGGGGGAGTCGCGCGGGTCGGGGAGCAGAGGGTTCTGACGCGTGACCATCGGTCCGCGCGTGACGGGGGTCGTGCCGCGGTGTCGGCGGGGGCGCTCCTGCCGCGCGAGGACGTGCTCGATGTGCTGGCGCGGCTCGTGGACAAGTCGCTGGTGGTGCGCGAGGGCATGCGCTACCGGATGCTGGAGACCGTGCGGGCGTACGCCGCGGAGCGGCTCGCCGAGTCGGGGGAGCGGGACGCCGTTCGCCGGGCGCACGCCGCGTTCTTCCTGGACCTGGCCGCGACCGCCGACCCGGAGCTGCGCCGGGCCGGGCAGGTCGAGTGGCTCGCCGTGCTGTCCGCGGAGCACGACAACCTGACGGCGGCGCTGCGCTGGGCGATCGACGCGGCGGACCGGGATCTCGGGCTGCGGCTGGTCGGGGCGCTCGGCTGGTACTGGTTCCTCGCCGGCCGCCGTCTCGAAGGCGCGCGACGCGCCGCCGAGATCCTCGCCTTCGCCGCCCCCGCCCGGTCGCAGCTCCCCGCCTCCGTCACCACGCCATCACGACAGCCCCTTGCCGCCTCCTCCCCGCCGTCACGACCTGACCCCTTCGCCGCGACGGGGCCGGCGCGGCAGGGAGAGGCGGGGGCGGCGGACGACGGGGCCGTGGGCGTCGATGAGGCGCGGAGCTTCGTGCTGGCGCTCACCGTCCACGGCATCCTGCTGGCCGGCGGGACCGATCACTGGCAGGAGGCCAAGGAGGCGCTGGGGCGCGCGGTGGTGCTGGGCAGGGCCTGGGTGCCGCGTCCGTGGCCGCCGTTGATGTCCCTGGCCGAGCCGGTGCACGCGCTGTTCGTCGAGGACGTGGCCGACGCGCACGGCGTGGTGGGAGCGCTGTTCGAGGACCCGGACCCCTGGGTGGTGGCCTCGGCGCACCTGCTGCGCGCGCACGTGTACTACAACGCCGGGCGGATCGACCTGGGCGAGGCCGACCTGCGGGTGGCCGTCGACAGGTTCCGCGAGGTGGGCGACCGCTGGGGAGTCTCGGTGGCGCTGGGGTCGCTCGCCGAGGCGATCACCGTGCGCGGCGACAACACCACCATCATCGCGGTGATCAGGGAGGCGCTCGCGCTGACCGACGAGATCGGCGCCGTGGAGGACACGCCCTACCTGCGTACCCGGCTGGCGATGGCCCTCAGCGCGTCCGGTGACATCGCGGGAGCCCAGGCGGCGCTGGAGGAGGCGATAGAGATCTGCCGCGCCACGGGCGACCGCATGGGCGAGGTGGGCGTGCAGAGCGCGCGCGGCGACCTCGCGCGTGAGGCGGGCGACCATGTCACCGCCCGCCGGTTCTACGAGGAGGCGGCGGATCTGGTCGCGGACGGCCGGGACTTCCCGGCTCCGTTCACCGCGGTGCTGCACGCGTCGATGGGCATGCTCGCCGAGCAGGAGGGCGACCTGCGAGCGGCGCGGGCCTCGCACGCCGAGGCCCTGAGGCTGGCGCGGAGCACCCACGACAGCGCCGCGATCGGCCTCGTGCTGGTCGCCCGCGCCGGTCTCTCGGTCCGCGAGGGCGACCCCGCCACGGCGGCCAGGCTGCTCGGGGCCGCGGCGGGGATCCGCGGCGCCGACGCGGTGGTCGGGTACGACCACGCCCGCATCACCGAGGCCGTCACCGCCGCCCTCGGCCAGGGCCGGTACTCCCGGCACTTCGCGCACGGCCGATCGATGTCCCGCGAGCAGGCGCTCGGCCTCGCCCGGCCCTGACGGCGGCGAGGAGACGAGGCGGCGAGATGGCGGCATGGGACGGTGGGCTCAGGCGCGGGAGCGGAAGGCGCGCAGGGACAGGGGGATGAAGACGAGGGCGATGCCGAGGGCCCAGATCAGGGAGATGGTCGCGTGGGTGGCGACCGGGCCGCCGCCGAGCAGGCCGCGGACGGCGTCGGCCAGGTGGGTGACGGGGTTCACGTCGACCCATCGCTGCAACCACTCGGGCAGCGTCTTGGTGGGCACGAAGGCGTTGGAGGTGAAGGTGAGCGGCATCATCACCGAGAACGCGATGATCTGCACCTTCTCCGGTTCGGCGGCCGTCAGGCCGATGAGCACCGACATCCAGGACATCGCCAGCGCGAACGCGACCAGCAGCGCCAGCGCGCCGACCACCCCGACGACCCCCGTCTGCACCCGGTAGCCGAGCACGGCGCCGAGGCCGAGGAACAGCGCGAACGCCCAGACCTGCTTCAACGTGTCGGCGACGATGCGCCCGGCGAGCGGCGCGGACCGCGCGATGGGCAGGCTGCGCAGCCGGTCGAAGACGCCCTTGTGGATATCGGTGCTGAGCCCGATGGCCGTCGTCAGCGTCGCGAACAGCATGTTCTGGACGACCAGGCCGGGCAGCGAGAACTGCAGATAGTCGGTGGTCGATCCGGAGATCGCGCCGCCGAAGACGTAGGTGAACAGCAACAGGAACATGATGGGCTGGACCGACAGGTCGAGCAGTTCCATCGGGTTGTGCTTGATCTGCACGAGGCTGCGCCAGGCGAGCGTCATGGTGTGCCGCAGCCCGGCCGCCGGGCCGATCCGGCCGGGGACGGCCGCGCGGGGCGCGGTTTCGGTCAGCGAGGTCACGCGGGCACCTCTTCCTTCTGCTTCTGGGCCTGCTCGGAGGCGGACGGATCTTCGGCGCGGTGGCCGGTGAGGGCGAGGAACACCTCGTCGAGGCTGGACTTGCGCAGGCTGAGCTCGGCGGCCACGACCCCGAGGTCGTCGAGCCTGCGCACGATCGCCGGCACCACCGTGGGGTCCTTGATGTTCACGGTGGCCTCGCCGCCGGTCAGGTCGGGCCGTTCGCCGACGAGATCGGTGATCACCTCGGTCACGAGGGTGAGATGACGCTCGTCCATGGGCCGCACCTGGAGGACCTGCGCCCCGGTGGTCGCCTTGAGCTCGTCGGAGGTGCCCGAGGCGATGACCCGGCCGTGGTCGAACACCACGATGTCGTCGGCCAGCTCGTCGGCCTCCTGGAGGTACTGCGTGGTGAGCAGCACGGTGACGCCGTCGGCCATGAGGTCGCGCACGACGTTCCACAGGTCGGTGCGGCTGCGCGGGTCGAGGCCGGTGGTGGGCTCGTCCAGGAACAGCACCTGCGGGTGCCCGACGAGGCTCGCCGCGAGGTCGAGGCGGCGGCGCATGCCCCCGGAGAACGTCTTGGCCGCCCGGCCGCCCGCGTCCGTCAGGGCGAAGCGGTCGAGCAGCTCGGCGGCGCGCCGCTTGGCCGCGGCGCGGCTCAGGCCCAGCAGGCGCCCGATCATCACGAGGTTCTCGACGCCCGTCAGCGTCTCGTCCACCGCGGCGTACTGGCCGGTGAGGCCGATCTGGGAACGCACCTTGTGGGGCTCTTTGGCGATGTCGAAGCCGCCCACCGTGGCGTGGCCGGCGTCGGCGCGCAGCAACGTCGCGAGGATGCGCACGGCGGTCGTCTTGCCGGCGCCGTTCGGGCCGAGCACGCCGAGCAGACGGCCCTCGGGAATGGCGAGATCGACGCCGTCGAGCGCGCGCGTCTCGCCGTAGCGCTTCATCAGACCTTCGGCCTGGACCGCGTATCGCATGGCATGGACTCCTTGGTCACGGGTTGAGGGTCACACGGCCCGTGGGCCCGGTGACCGCTACGAAGTCTTGCGGACGCCACTGACATTTCTCTGAGCCGTGGAGGCTCAAGCCCCGCCCGGGCTGACATATCGCTGACAGGCCCACCCGAAGGTGGTGGACATAGGGGCATTTGGTGGGATGGAGAGCAGGTGATGGAGATGAGGGCGTTCTCCGGCGATCTAGCTAGGCTGTTTCCGTGACAGCTCCCCTGCGCGACCCCGCCCACAGGGTGGCGCGCCGCGCGATCACCCTGTGGCTGCTGGAGGCCCTGGTCGGGTTCGTCCTGCTGGTCGGCCTGTCCTCTCTGGCGGCGGCCTGGATCGGAGGGTCCGGCCGCCGCTTCCTGCCGGACTGGGTGACCGATCACATCTGGTGGGTTCCCGCCGTGCTCGCCATCGTGGAGCTGCCCTTCATCGTCGTCGAGCCGCTGTGGCGCTACGCCGTCCACCGCTGGGAGCTGTCGCAGGACGTCGTGTACGCGCGGTCGGGCTGGTTCAGCAGGAAGTGGGTCTTCGTCCCGGTCAGCCGCATCCAGACGGTGGACAAGGAGCAGGGCTGGTTCGAACGCCTGCTCGGCCTGGCGACCGTCGAGATCCGCACCGCCTCCTACGCGGGGTCGTCCTCCATCGAGGGCCTGGACGCCGGGGTCGCCGCCCGCCTGGCCGAGGATCTGGCCCACCGCGCCCACCAGCTCAGGGACGACGCGACATGACCGCCCCCGAGCCCACCCCTGCGGGCGAGGGTCCCGCGCCGGGCGGTGGCCCGTTGTGGGTGCCGCCGTCGCGGCTCAGCCCGCTGGTGATCCTGATCGACCCCGTACGCATGCTGCCCTCGCTGTTCCTGCCGCTGGCGGGCGTGCTGTTCTTCGGGGGCCTGTCCGGCAACTCCCTCATCTGGGCCTCGCTCGCGATCGTGGGCTCGGTCGCGTACGCCGCCGTGCGCTGGGCCACCTTCACCTACCGGGTGGCCGGGGACAGGCTGGAGCTCACCCGGTCGCTGGTGAGCCGCTCGGTGAAGACCATCCCCCTGGACCGCGTCCGCGGCGTGGACGTCACCACGCCGCCCATGCACCGCCTGTTCGGCCTCTCCGTCGTCCGGATCGACACCGGGGCGAGCGGCGGCGGCAAGCAGGAAGGGGAGCTGGACGGCGTCTCGCTGCCCGAGGCGGAGCGCCTGCGCGAGGTCCTGCTGCGGCGCAGCCGGACGGTACGCGGCGAGGCGGCGGGCGCGCCCGCCGGCGAGGCGCTGGGCACGGTCGCCGCCCCCGAGACGCCGGTGGAGGAGCGGGTCTACCTGCGCGTGCCCTGGCGGTGGCTGCTGTACGGCCCGCTGTCCGGCGCGTTCCTGTTCGCGCCGTTCGTGCTGGCCGGAGGCGCGATCGGCCTGGTCGTCCAGTGGGGCAACGATCTGGGCTTCGGCGACGACCTGCCGATCACGGTGGGGCAGTGGCTGTGGCATCGGCCGTTCCTGCTGGTCGCGATCGGGGTCGTGCTCGTGCTCGCCATGCCGGTGGCCGGGGGCGCCATGTACATGATCTTCAATTGGCACTTCACCCTCCGCCGCCGCGCCGCCTCGCTCGTCGCCGAACGGGGACTGATCACCCGGCGCAGCGTGGCGCTGGAGCACGCGCGGATACGCGGGTACGAGATCGCGGACGGGCTGCTCGAACGCAGGGCCAAGGTGGCGCGGCTCTGGGCCATCGTCACCGGCCTCGGCGACTCGCGCACCCGAGGGCAACTGCTGCCCGTCACGCCCCTGGCGTCCGTGGAGAAGATCGCCGGCGAGGCCGTCGGCCCCTTCACCGCGCCGCTGCGGGGGCATCCGGCGGCGGCGCGGCGCAGGCGGCTGTTCCGGGCCGTCGCGCCGGGCCTGGCGGTGGCCGCCGCGGGCTTCGTCCTCGGCTGGGCGTGGATCGGCCTGCTCGGACTGGTCGCCGCGGCCCTCGGCGTGCTCCTCGGCCTGGACCGCTACCGATCGCTCGGACACGCCTACGACGGCGCCCGGCTGTCGGTCCGCTCGGGGTCGCTGCCCCGGACGCGGGCGGTCGTCGAGCGGCGCGCGGTCGTCGGCTGGACGATCCGCCAGACGTGGTTCCAGCGACGTGCCCGTGTCCTGACGGTGATCGCGGGCGTCGGCGCGGGCAGCGGCGGTTACTCGGCGATCGACACGGGCGAGGCCCAGGGCGTCGCCTTCGCCGCGGAGGTCTCCCCCGAGTGGATCACCCCGTTCCTGGAACGAGGGAGCTGACCCGCACGGGAACGGCCGCCCGCCGGCCGTCCCGCTCGGGCGGCCGTCCCGTTCAGCCGGAGTGTCGCCGCCGGCGCACCACCCGATCGACCAAAGGGCCTCCATCCACGCGATCGAGGCGGCACCTCGGCGCGGCGAGCAGCTCTCCCGACAGCACGTGACCCGGGCCGGTCGTGATGACCGGCCCGGGTCACGGCGTGGACGCGGGCGGGGCGGGTCAGTCCTGGCGGCGGGCGCCGAACATGATCTCGTCCCAGGTGGGGACGGAGGCGCGGCGGCCTCGTCCGCCCTTGCGGACCGGGCGGGCGTTCGGCTTCGGCGCCTGCTGCGGGATGGGAGGCTCCGGCTTCGGCTTGGCCTCGCCCCCCGGAGCGTCCGGCTGCTCGATCTTGTCCGGCTCCGCGGCGGCGGCAGCGGGGCGGTTGGCGATCTCGCCGCTGTTGCGCGCGGCGGGCACGGCGACCGCGGCGTCCTCGGCCTCGGACTTCTTCGCCGCCGCCTTGCGTGCCGGGGTGCCGACAGGAGCGGGACGCGCGACCGGGGCCGCGGGCCGCGCCGCCTTCCCGGGACGGGGCTCCTCGGACGGCGTGTCGCCGCCGGTCCGCCCGGCCGGGCTCCGCGGGATCGGTGGCCTCGGGACGGGACGGCGCGGGGCACGGACCTCCGCCGCCTCATCGGGACCCGGCGTGCCGGGGGAGGGCGTCACGGGACGCTCCGCACGGTCCTGCGCTGCCGCGACCTCGGCCTCTTCCGGCGCGACCGATCCCTTCTGCGCGTCGGAGCGTTCCGGCGTGACGGGAACATCCGCGCTCTCCGGGACGGCACGCTCGGCCTGAGCCGGGGCGGGCTCCTCGGCCTGAGGCGGGGCGGGCCGCTCGGCCTGAGCCGGGGCGGGCCGCTCGGCTTGGGGCGAGGAGGTGGTGTCGTGCGCGTGGTCCGTGGTGGCTTCGGTCCCGCGAGGGTCCGCCTGCACGCTCTCGACCTCGGACACCGTCCGCTCGGACGCGGCGTGCTCGCTCTCGCGAGCCTCGGCGGTGCGCGCGGTCTCGACCTGAGGGGTCGTCCGCTCGGGTGTGGCCTGTTCGGGCGTGGTCGCCTGCGCCGGAGCGGCCGTCCGCTCAGCGGTGACCTGTTCCGGTGTGGCCGTGGTCGCGGGCGCCTCCGAGGACGCGGCGTCGCGGACCTCGACCGGCGCCGGCCGGTCCTGTGCCTCGACCGGCTCGACCGGGACGCGCGTGACCCTGCTCTCCTCGGCCGCCTCGCGTTCGGGGCGCTCCTCACGCTCCTCGCGCTCCTCGGCCGGAGGCGGGTCGGACTGCGTCATGGAAGCGCGGACGGCGCGGGCCACCGCCTCGGGCGTCGCGACGTCTCCCGCCCCGGCGTCTCGGTCCGGGAGGGCGTCCGTGGCGGATGGGGCGACCGGGCGTAGCGGGGTCGGCTGTGCCGGGGGCTCGGCGGCCTCGGACCGGACGCCGACGTGCTCGGCACGCGCGTCGGAACGCTCCTCACCGGCGCCGGCGAACTCCGGGCCGCGAGACGTCTCGACGGCACGAGACTCGACCGGGGCAGGCTCGGCGGCACGGGGCTCGCCGACATGCTGCTCGGCGGGACGGGAAGGCCGGTCGGCATGGGGGAACTCGCCGGCGTCCCTGGAAGCGCGGGGATCGGCGGACGGCCGGTGCCCGGGGGAGGCGTCGTGGTAGGCGGAGGGGGCTTCCCTCACGGTGGACGACGGCTCGTCACGGAAGCGCTCGTCACGGAAGGCCGCGGGCTCGTGCCGGAGCGCGGGGGGCTCTTCCCGGTAGGCGGCGGGCGCCTGGCGGAACGGATGGCCCTGGAAGGACGGCTCGTCGTGGGCGGACGAGGCATCGTGCCGAGACGGTCCGTCGCGGAACGCGGGCCGCTCCTCGCGGAACGCGGGCCGGTCCTCGCGGAGCGGGGGCTCGTCGCGGAAGACGGGCCGCTCTTCGCGTGGAGCGGGATCGTCGCGGAACGTGGGCCGCTCGTCGCGGAAGGGGGCCTCGTCCCGGAACGCGGGCGTCTGTTCGCGCGTGGAATGTCCGGTGGTGGGCACCGGGGCGAGCTTGGCGGCCAGGCGCGGCACGAACGGCGTGACCGTGGCCTCTTCGACCGGCTCGACGTACTCGGTGGCGGACAGCCGCAGCGCCTCGTCGTCGTACGGCGTCACGTGCCGCCGCCTGATGTCGAACAGCCACTCGGCGTTCCGGGTGTGACCGTTCCACACGAAGCCGAGCTTGATGCGCCACAGGCCGTCGTCGCGCTTGCAGGAGTCCCAGTCGATCTCGTCGCTGGGGACGCCGCGGCGGCTCAGCCGTTCGGTGACGAGTTCGCCGAGGGTGGGCCCCGGAGTGGACTCGCCCGGCAGGCGGACGGCGACACGCTGCGCCTGCTGCGCGGTGTACTCCCGTTCCTGCAGGACCGGTCCCTCGAACCAGCGGACACGCTCCACCGGGATACCCGCGGTGGCGGCGATCTCCTCCGCGGTCTCGCCCGCACGGATGCGGGCCTGGATCTCCTTGGGGCGCAACGGACTCTCCACTTCGATCTCGTACTGGCCGAGACGGGAGAAGTTGCCGCGGACCGCCGCGCGGAGCCGTTCGTCGACGGGAAGCGTGAATCGTGTACCCCGTCCGGCCGTAGCCAGAACGAGGTAGGTGCCGTCCTCGCTTACCGCGACGAGTCGGAGCTCCTGCATGCGAGTCCCTTCGTCGTCGTGCTCATCTTCCCCCGGACCCTTGAGTCTCTCGCGAGAGCCCGTCGCCTGCCAGCACCGTACCCGGCATGTCCGAACATCGCCTTGGTCAGAGGCATGGGGTGGTGATGAGAGGCGGGCAAATATGTCGCTTTCACCCTATCCAGCGGCTGCTCCATATGCAGCAAACGGGCTGGGCCTCCTTCCGGGATTCTCGCGAATCGCGGACCCGCGCGCCCTCCAGTTCACCCAAGAGACACCAGAAATGCCGCGAAGGCAAGGGGAACAAGGCGGCCAGGGGGCCGGGTCCTGCGTCGAGGGGGCGGCCCCGGCGGGACGGGGGACGAGCCCACGGATCCAGGAATCCACCTTCTACCGGGCAAAACCCGATCAAATGTTCAATTCCCCGCATCACGGATAGAAGCGATGTGGCGGGCTCCACAGGCGTGGGATCCGCCCGCGCGCCCCGGACGGGGAGGCGCCCACGGCACGCGAACGCACGAGCACGTCGTCAGGAGCGAGGGCCGATCCATGCGCGGCGAGGAGACGGATGGCTGACAAGAACCGGCTCGATCTCAGCGCCCCGCAGGTCGTGGGCAGCGCTCTGGCGGCGGCGACGGCGGCCGTGGCGGCGTCGTCCCTCGGAGTGGCGGGGACGGTGGCGGGGGCGGCCCTGGCCAGCGCGGCCACCACGGCCGGCAACGCGATCTACACCCACTACCTGCACCGCACCAGGGACCGCCTCAAGGAGGCCCACAGCCTGATCACCGGCGCGCGGGCGGCGGCGGAGGACCACGCCCACGAGGACGCCTCGCTCGCCAGGCCCGGCGAGGAGGGCCTCGCCACGGCCGTCCACGCCACCGTGCGCGACCACGGTCCCGCCGACCTGCCGCTCGACGACGCCGCGCCCCCGGTCGGCGCGGACCAGGCGCCCCCCTTGCGCGCGGAGGGCCCGCGCGTGCCGCTCTGGGCGACGGCGGCCGTGGCGGCGGTGGCGACCTTCGCGCTGAGCATGGGCGGCATCCTGGCGTTCGAGCTGGTCAGCGGCAAGCCGATGAGCGCGACCGTCCAGGGCAGGGGCGGCTCGGGGACCAGCTTCGGCGGACGGGTCTCCGAGCCCACGCACCCCGCCGTGGTCCCCTCCGGGACGAAAGAGCGGGACGCCCGCACGGCCCCGGACCGCGAGGCGCCGGCCAGGACCGCGGAGCCCGGCGGCTCCGCCCCCGCCACGACCGCGCCCGCGGCCCCGTCGGAGCGACCCCCGGCCTCCTCCGCGCCGTCGGCGCCGCCCGCGGACGGCACCGGTGAGGAGCCGCCGCGCGGCGCGGACACCGGCGACGGGAACGGTACGGACGGCGCTCCGGGCGACCAGGGCGGCACGACCGGTGAGGCGCCACGGGAGGTCACCGGAGAAGGCGCCCCCTCCGAAGGCTGACGGGGCGCGACGTCACGAGGCGGGACGAGGAAGGCACCTCAGCCGAGCACCTGGTCCAGGTAGTCGTTGGAGAAGAGACGGTCCGGGTCGAGCGAGTCGCGCAGGGCCACGAAGTCGCCGAACCGCGGGTACACGCCCGACAGGTACGCGGCGTCGCGCGTGTGGAGCTTGCCCCAGTGCGGGCGCCCGTCCAGGCGCACCATGATCTGCTCGACGGCCTCGAAGTAGGCGGGGTTCGGCGTGGGCCGGTAGACGTGGCAGGCGATGTAGGCCGACTCCCTGCCGTAGGCGGTGGACAGCCAGGCGTCGCTGGGCGGGGTGACCCGCACCTCGACGGGGAAGGTGATCCGCCAGTCGCTCAGCTCGATCAGGTCGCGCAGTTCGCGCAACGCCTGCCCGAGACAGGCCCGCGGCACGGCGTACTCCATCTCCAGGAAGCGCACGTCGCGCACGCTGGTGAACACCTTGTAGGCCGTGTCGGTGTGCTCGGAGGCGCCGAGCGCGCCCGCCGATACGCCGTTGAGCCGGGGCACGGCGGCGGGGAAGCGGGCGCCGACGGCGCACAGCGCGCCGAACAGGGTGTTCTCCAGGAACACCTCGTCCAGCCAGCGCCGCAGCGTCCCGGGCGGCGCGGCGGGGCCGGGGGAGCGGTTGTTGCGCTTCACCAGGCAGGTGTCGGTGTGCGGCAGCCAGAAGAAGTCCAGGTGCTCGTCCGCGGCGACGACCTCGTCCAGGGACGCCAGGATGCGGCTGAACGCCATGGGCGTGCGGACGCTGCGCAGCAGGAACGACGGCTCCACCCGGAAGGTGACGGCCGTGAGGACGCCGAGCGCGCCGAGGCCGACCCGTGCCGCGTCGAACAGGTCGCCCTCGGAGACGGTGGTGATCGACCCGTCGGCCAGCACCATCTCCAGTTCGGTCACCTGGTCGGCGAGGCCGCCGACGTCCCTGCCGGTGCCGTGGGTGCCGGTCTGGATGGCGCCGGCGACGGTCTGCTCGGTGATGTCGCCCATGTTGGCCAGGGCGAGCCCGCGCCGGTCGAGTTCCTCGTTGAGGACGCGCAGCGGGGTGCCGGCGGCGACCCGGACCCGGCCCTCACCGGCGGACAGCACGCCGGTGAGGGCGTGGGGGCGCAGGAGGATGCCGTCGGTGAGCGCGACCCCGGTGAAGGAGTGACCCGTGCCGGTCATGCGCACCCGTGTCCCGCGCGCGGCGGCGTCCCGTACGGCGTCGGCCACCTCCCGCGCGGAGGAGGGCACGCGTACCTCGGCAGGTTCGACGGCCTGGTTGCCGGCCCAGTTTCGGAAGACCGCTTTCATGCTGGAGCACGATAACCACGAACGCGCTGACAGACCAGATACATGAGCCGGGCTCATCATGATCCGGTGTCAGCACGTGCTGGGGGCCTCCGAGGGTCCGGTCTCGGGGGTGCGCAGCAGCGTGCCGCCCCCGACGCCGACCGCCAGGGCCAGCAGCGCGCACCCGTACGAGAAGACGTAGGCGTTGGACGGCCCGAACGCGTCGGTCATCCGCCCGCCGGCCCAGGCGCCGATGGCGACGCCGAGCCCGACCGCGGTGGAGATCCAGGACATGCCCTCGGTCAGCAGGTGGCCGGGGACCAGGCGCTCGACCAGCGCGTAGCCCGTGATGATGATCGGCGAGATCGCGAACCCGGAGACGAACGCGACCAGCGCCATGCTCCAGAGGCCGGAGACCAGCAGGATGGGGGCCATCCCGACGGCGAAGATGATCAGGCCGCGCGTGAACCGCCGGCCCAGCGAGATCTTCCAGGCGCGTGAGCCGAACCACAGGCCCGAGATCATGCTGCCGCCCGCGAACGACGCGAGCAGCAGGCCGGAGGCCGCCTTCGCGCCGTGCTCCTCGGCGAAGGCCACGGTGATCAGGTCGATCGAGCCGAACACCGCGCCCATCGCGAGGAACACGCAGGACAGCAGCGCCACCCCCGGGATCATGATCGGGCTGCCGCCGTGCTCGGTGACCGGACGCACCGGCGGCTCGGTGCCGCGCTGCAGGGAGAAGGCGACGGTCCCCGCGACCGTGCAGACCAGCGTGAGGATGAGCCCCGCGTACGGGTTGACCATGGTGGCGAGGCCGGTGACGAGCGCGGGCCCGGCCACGAAGATCATCTCATCGGCCACGGACTCGAACGAGAACGCCGTGTGCAGCATCGCCGAGCGGCCGAGCAGGTGGGACCAGCGGGCCCGGACCATCGAGCCGAGCGACGTCGCGGTGCCGCCGACGACGACGCCCGAGGCGAACAGCGTCCACTGCGGGGCGTCGTACTCGGCGAAGAGCATCATCGACGCCAGCGCGGCGCCGTGCGTCAGGACGAACGGGATGAGTACTCTGGCCTGGCCGAACCTGTCCACCAGGCGGCCCGAGAGCGGCGCCGCGATCGCGTAGGCGACGGAGACGGTCGCCGAGATCGCCCCGGCGGTCGCGTAGGAGCCGGTGAGCGCCGAGATGAGCAGCACGATGCCGATGCCGAGCATCGACATCGGCATCCGCCCGACGAACCCGGCGATGACGAACCCCTTGGCCCCGGGCATGCTGAACAGCCCACGATACGGCCCGACCACGACCCCGCCCCTTTCGCGCGCCCCCGGCGCACGTCGATACGAACCCGCCAAACCCTCGCGTACGGGACGCCGAGGCGGCAAGTGAATTTCGGGCAACCTACACGAATCCGGATTCCCACGGTTAACGTGGGTCGAGTGTCGCAACCTTCTCGGCCGATGCCGGTGGGCGCCGCCGTGGCCGGGCTCGCGCTGCTGATCGTCCTCGGTGTGACGGCCGCCGCAGCACTGCTGATCAGCCGGGACGCCGCCCATGACGGGGCCGCGGAGCGGACCGGGGCCGCGCGTACCGCGTTCGGCGACGTCCGCGACCTCACCGCCCCGGTCTCGCCCTTCCCCGCGCTGCCCGCCGGTCCCTCGTCCCCGGCCCGCGTCGTGCCCTCGTCCCTCACCGGCTCGGCCGTGCGGCTCACCCCGCCCCACCTGATCGCCATCGTGCGCCGCGCCCTCACGCCCGCGGCCCTGGACGGGATCTCCGCGCTGCGCGACGTCAGGAAGGTGGCCGTGGCCGACGCCGGGGCCATCCGCTTCTCCACCGCCACGCTGAACCTGCTCGCCGTGGACCCGGCGGAGTTCCGTGGCTGGGCCCCCAAGTCCGTCGCCAAGGAACCCGAGGTCTGGAACGCCCTCGCGCGCGGCGAGTTCGTGGCCGACTCCAAGATCGCCGCGTCCTATCTGCTGAAGCTCGGCGGCGAGTACGAGACCGGCGGCGGGTCGCGGCTCCGGGTCGCCGCCGCGGCGCCGCTCGGCCTGCCCGGCGTGGACGGCCTCGTCGGCAAGGAGACCGGCCGGGCGCTCGGCCTGCTCCCCGGCGTCGCGGTGCTGGTGCACACCGCGGCGGGCAAGGAGTCCGCCGTCGTCCCGCGGGTCAGGAAGCTGCTGGGCGCGGGGGCCCAGGTGGTGCCGGTCGGCCGCGCGGGGGCGCGCCTGCCCGCCTCCGCCGCGCCGTCCCCGCCGCTGGTGGCCGCCGGTGGCTCCTACCGGGTCGGGCGGCCGAGCAGCTACCTGGAGCTCTACAAGCTCGCCGCCGTCCGGGTCTGCCCCGGCCTGTCATGGACGGTCCTCGCCGCGATCGGCCAGGTCGAGAGCGGTCACGGGCGTAACAACGGCCCGTCGTCGGCGGGCGCGCTCGGGCCCATGCAGTTCATGCCCGCGACGTGGAAGGCGTACGGCGTGGACGGCGACGGGGACGGCACGCCGGACATCTGGAGCCCCTACGACGCGGTGCCGTCCGCCGCGCGCTACCTGTGCGCCAACGGCGCGGCCCAGGGCGGCGCCAAGCTGCGCTCGGCGGTGTACCGCTACAACCACTCGTGGGCCTACGTCGACAAGGTGCTGGGCATCGCCGACGGCTACGCCCGCGCCTACTCCTGAACGGCCTGAGCGGACTGCGCGGCCTGAGCCGCCTGCGTGGAACCGGCGGGCTCGGGACGGCCGGGACGCCGCGGCGCGGGGCAGCACGACGCCCCGCAGGCCGCGGGCTCCGGCTCCGCCAGCAGTTCGGCCACCATGGACACGAACCGCGGGTGGGTGCCCGCCGTCGCCGCCCGCGTCATGGGCAGCCCCAGCTCGCGCGCCTTGGCCGCGGCCTCGGTGTCCAGGTCGTACACGACCTCCATGTGGTCGGAGACGAAGCCGATCGGCACCAGCACCACCGCCGGGGCGCCGGCGGCGGCGAGCGCCTCCAGGTGGTCGCAGACGTCGGGCTCCAGCCACGGCACCTGCGGCGGCCCGCTGCGGCTCTGCCACACCAGGTCCCACGGCCGGTCGCCCGCGACCAGCGACGCGGTGGCGCGGAGCTGGGCCTCGTACGCCCCTCCGGACGGCCCCGAGGACGCGGCCATCGAGACCGGGATGCTGTGCGCGGTGAACACCAGGCGGGCGTCCGCGCGCAGCTCCGGGGGGAGCCGGTCCAGGGCCTCGCGCGTGTGGTCGGTCATGGCGGCGACGAAGCCGGGGTGGTCGAAGTAGTGGCGCAGCCGGACCACCTCCGGCGCGCCCGGCACCTCGGCGCGGGCCCGCGCGATGTCGTCCAGGTACTGGCGGCAACTGGAGTAGGAGCTGTAGGCCGCGGTGATGAACGCCGCCGCGCGCCGCACGCCGTCGGCGGCCATCTCGCGCATGGTGTCGGCCAGGAAGGGGTGCCAGTTGCGGTTGCCCCAGTAGATCGGCAGGTCGACGTGCGGCCGCAGGGCCTCGATCAGGTCGCGGCACTGCCCGTTGATGGGGCTGACGCCGCCGAAGCCCTGGTAGTGCGCCTCGACCTCCAGCAGCCGCTCGCGCGGCACCCCGCGGCCCCTGACGACGTTCTCCAGGAACGGCATGACGTCCTCGGGCTTCTCCGGACCGCCGAAGGAGACGACAAGCAGCGCGTCGTAACGTCCCATGGGACCATCCAACCGCATGTCCCGGGGTGCGGGTGCTATGGGACCGGCAGGCCATGAGGGTAGGTTCGGAAAAGTGAGCCTCTTTAAGGACATTCGCGAATATGTCGGTGTGCCGCGCGTGTTGTCGCTGCGGCTCTCTCCTGACGGATCCCGCCTGGTCTCCGTCGTCCAGGCGCTCGCCCCCGACGGCAGGTCGTACGGGACCTCGATCTGGGCGGTGCCCGTCGAGCCGGGCGGCGAGGCGTACCGGCTCACCCGTTCGGCCAAGGGCGAGACCGGCGCGGAGTTCACCGCCGACGGCGACGTGCTGTTCGTCTCGCGGCGCCCCGACCCCACGGCCGAGGACGAGCCCGAGGACGGGGCCGCCGCGCTGTGGCTGCTGCCCGCCGCGGGTGGCGAGGCGAGGAAGGTCGCCGGGCGTCCCGGAGGCGTCACGGGCGTGCGGTCCGGCGGCGGCACCGTGGTGTTCGGCGCCGACGTGCTGGACGGCGACGCCGCCACGGAGGGCGACCGGCGCAGGACCCGCAAGGAGGGCGGCGTCAGCGCGATCCTCCACGAGGGGTACCCGGTCCGCTTCTGGGACCAGGACCTCGGCCCGGGCCGCACGCGCCTGTTCGCCGCCCGCCTGCCCGGCCTCGCCGAGCCGCGCGACCTCACCCCCGACCCCGGCGGCGCGCTGCTGGAGGCGTCCTTCGCGGTGACGCCCGACGGCGGCGAGGTCGTCACCACCTGGCGCGTCGCCCTGCCGGCCGGCCGGTCCCGCTCGGAGCTGGTCGCCGTCTCCACGTCGACCGGCGAGCGGCGCGTGCTGGTCGCCGGCGACGACACCGACTTCACCGGCCCGGTCGCGGTCTCGCCCGACGGCCGGCACGTGGCGTTCGTCCGCGAGAGCCACGGCACCGAGGAGCGCGCCCCCGAGTTCTCGCTGCTGATCGCGGTCCTCGCCACCGGCGAGGTGGTCGCGCGCGCCGACGACCTGATCCCCGCCGGACTCGCCTGGGCCGCCGACTCCTCCGCGGTGTTCGCGGCGGGCGACCACCACGGCCGCCGCCCGATCTTCCGGGTGCGCCTGCAGGGCGAGGCGGAGCGGCTGACGGCCGGCGACGACTCCTACCAGGAACTGTCCGCCTCACCCGACGGCCGCTACCTGTACGCCCTGCGCAGCTCGCTCGGCCGCCCCCCGGCCCCGGTGCGGGTCACCCTGGACGGGGGAGAGGTCGCCGAGCTGGCCTCGCCCGCCCCCGCCCTGGAGATCCCCGGCACCCTCACCGAGGTGACCGCCGTCGCCGACGACGGCGCCGAGATCCGGGGCTGGCTCGCCCTCCCGGCGGGCGCGTCGGAGCACGACCCCGCGCCCCTGCTGCTGTGGATCCACGGCGGGCCGATCGCCAGCTGGAGCGACTGGATGTGGCGCTGGAACCCGTGGATCATGGCCGAGCACGGGTACGCGGTGCTGATGCCCGACCCCTGCATGTCCACCGGCTACGGCCAGGAGATGATCCAGCGGGGCTGGGGCGACTGGGGGCCGCGCACCCACGCCGACCTGATGGCGATCACCGACGCCTGCGTCGCGCGCCCGGACGTCGACGCGGGCCGCACCGCCGTCATGGGCGGCTCGTTCGGCGGCTACATGGCCAACTGGGTCGCCGGGCACACCGGCAGGTTCAAGGCGGTCGTCACGCACGCGTCCCTGTGGAACCTCGACCAGTTCGCGGGCACCACCGACTGGTCGATGTACTGGCAGCGCGAGTTCGGCGAGCCCGGGTCCGAGCGGTACCACAGGCTCTCGCCGCACAACTCCCTGTCCGAGATCACGAGCCCGATGCTGGTGATCCACGGCGACAAGGACTACCGCGTCCCGATCGGCGAGGCCCTGCGGCTGTGGTGGGACCTGCGCAGGTCGTCGGTGGAGTCGAAGTTCCTGTACTTCCCCGACGAGAACCACTGGATCCTCAAGCCCGGCAACATCGTCGCCTGGTACGAGACGGTCCTCGCCTTCCTCGCCCAGCACGTGCTCGGCGAGGAGTGGAAGCGTCCGGAGTCGCTCGGATGACCGGCTTCCTCGACCTGGCGGCCGGCATCGCCCGCGAGGCGGGGGAGATGCTGCTCGCCAAGCGGCCGGCGCGTCCCGAGGCGGTGAGCACCAAGTCCAGCGCGACCGACGTGGTCACCGCCCTGGACCGCGCCTCCGAGGATCTGATCAGGGCGCGGATCCGGGCGGCCAGGCCCGGCGACGCCGTCCTCGGCGAGGAGGGCGGCGAGAGCGCGGGGGAGGGCCGGGTGCGCTGGGTCGTCGACCCCATCGACGGCACGGTCAACTTCATGTACGGCCTGCCGGACTGGTGCGTCAGCATCGCGGTCGAGGTGGACGGCGAGATCGTCGCGGGCGTGGTCAACGTCGTGCCGCGCGGCGAGCTGTACGCGGCCGAGAAGGGCGGCGGGGCCGAGCTGCTGCGCGAGGGCCTGCCCGCCGAGCGGCTGCGCTGCAACACCGGCGTCCCGCTCTCCCGGGCGCTGATCGCCACCGGCTTCGGCTACCGCCCCGAGCGGCGCGCCGTCCAGGCCGAGGTGCTGGCCCACGTGCTCCCGCGGGTGCGCGACATCCGCAGGGGCGGGTCCTGCGCCGCCGACCTGTGCGCGGTGGCGTCGGGACGCGTGGACGGCTACTACGAGCGCGGCCCCGAGTACTGGGACTACGCGGCGGGCGGCCTGATCGCCGCCGAGGCCGGCGCCAGGATCGGCGGGCTCGACGGCCGTCCCTGCAACCCGGGCCTCACCCTGTGCGCCGCGCCCGGGCTCTTCGAGGAGCTCCACGACCTGCTCGCGCCCCTGGACCCCGAGCGCGACACGTAGAGCGGGGCTTTCGGTCCATGGACGCGACGAGGGCCCGCCCATGACATGGGCGGGCCCTCGGCTGGTCTGGTCGGAGAGAAGTCAGGGTTCGATCGAGACGCCGTTGTCCACGGCGATCCGCCTCAGATCTTCTATCTCGGCGGTGAGAGTGTCGGCGAGGAAGTCGTCGCCACTCGTGCGCGCCTCCTGAAGACCCTTGTAGGCCTGGTCGAGCCGGTGTTCGATCGTGGAGCTGAACTCGCCCATCTCACCTTCTTTCTACGAGGGGGGCGAAAGAGTGGTCGGCCCTTCCGGAGGCATGGGAGACAACCGATCTTCCCCGGCCTTCCCGTTGGGTCTTGGGATCTACCCACTGCGCTGTTGTGCTTAAACCAGGAATGTCGGATGTCCGTCATGTGCTTTACGTCACCGCCGTTGGCATGGTCGGCGCACGGTCGGCGCGTGCTTACCATGCGCTTAAGCCTGATGTGGCGACAATGAACCTTGCGGGTTCCGGCCCGTACCGCCGCGTGACGCGCGGCGCGGGACGGACGCCGTGACCGGCCGGCAGGGGCCGGCCGCGGGCGGGACTATCAGGAGGTGCCAGGAGCCGTGCGCGTGCTTGTGGTGGAGGACGAGCGGGTGCTCGCGGACGCGATCGCGACCGGGCTGCGGCGCGAGGCGATGGCCGTGGACGTCGCCTACGACGGCGCCGGGGCCCTGGAGCGCACGTCGTACATCGACTACGACGTGGTCGTGCTGGACCGCGACCTGCCGAAGGTCCACGGGGACGAGGTCTGCCGCAGGCTCGTGGCCGAACGCACCGCGACCCGCATCCTCATGCTCACCGCCTCCGGTGAGGTCGACGACAAGGTGGAGGGCCTGGAGCTCGGCGCGGACGACTACCTCGCCAAGCCCTTCGCGTTCATGGAGCTCGTGGCGCGCGTGCGGGCGCTCGGCCGGCGCTCGGCCCCCGCGCTGCCGCCGGTCCTGGAGCGGGCCGGGGTGCGCCTGGACCCGGGCAAGCGGCTCGTCACCCGCGACGGCCACGAGATCGCGCTCACCAAGAAGGAGTTCGCGGTCCTGGAGGAGCTGATGCGCGCCGAGGGCGCCGTCGTCAGCCAGGAGGACCTGCTGGACAAGGCGTGGGACGAGAACATCGACCCGTTCACCAACGTGGTCAGGGTCACGATGATGACCTTGCGCAAGAAGCTGGGCGAGCCGGCGGTGATCGAGACCGTGCCGGGAGTGGGATACAAGCTGTGACCGAGGAACGCGAGCGGAACCGGGTCACCGGCCCCGGACGCCCGACCTTCTCGTCGCCCCAGCCGCTGATCGCCCCCCCGGGGGGCGCGGCGCCCGGCGACGCCGCCTCAGCGCAGGGGCAGGGCTACAGCGCCGCGCACGCCCCGGTCTCGCCGCCGCTTGGCCCCTCCGCGACCGGCCCGGATGACGTGCCGGACGGCGCGCCCGCGCCGCGGCCCCCGGGGTTCCGCAGCGAGCAGCCGACCCTTCCGAGCGCCCGCGCCGCGCACCGCCCCAAGTCCCCTCCGCCGCCGCCGAGCGGGGCCCCCGCCTGGGACGGCCCGCCTCCGTTCGCCCCGCGGCCGGTCGCCCAGGACTGGATCACCCGGGCGCGCATGCTGCCCGGGCGCATGAGCATCCGGGTACGGCTGACCCTCACCTACGGCGGCCTGTTCTTCGTGGCCGGGGCCCTGCTGCTCTTCGTCATCTACTCCTTCGTCGCGCGCGCCATCTACGACTCCTGGCCCGAGTTCCCCGTCCCCCTCTCGGAGGACGCGCCGGCGGGCTGGGTCGCCAGCATCCAGAACAGCTGGGCCGCGATGCGCAGTCAGACCATCGCCGCCGCGCAGCACCAGATCCTGATCCGGTCGCTGCTGGCCTTGGCGGGGGTCGGCATCCTGGCCCTGATCCTCGGGTACTTCGTGGCCGACCGGGCGCTGCGGCCGATCCAGAAGATGACCTCCACGGCACGCAAGCTCTCGGAGACCTCCCTCGCCCACGAGCGCATCGACCTGGAGGGCCCGAACGACGAGATCAAGGAGCTCGCCGACACCTTCGACGCCATGCTCACCCGGCTCGGCCGCGCGTTCGACGCCCAGCGCAGGTTCGTGGACAACGCCTCCCACGAACTGCGCACGCCGCTGGCGATCAACAGGACCGTGCTGGAGGTCGCGCTCGGCGACCCGCACGCCTCGGAGGACCTCAAGGTGCTCGGCCGCACGCTGCTCGGCACCAACGCCAGGAACGAGCACCTCATCGAGGGGTTGCTGCTGCTCGCCCGTAGCGAACGCGAGCTGGCCGTGCGCAAACCGGTCGATCTCCTGGAGGTCGGGCGCACGGTGACCGAACAGCACGCGGCCATGGCCGAGGAGGCGGGCGTCACCGTGCACACCGACCTGCGTCCCGCCCTTACGATGGGCGATCCGGTACTGGTGGAGCGCCTGGTCGCCAACCTCGTCGAGAACGCCGTCAAGTACAACATCCCCTCATCGGGACAACTGTGGCTCCGCACGGGAATGGTGGACGGGGCTCCGGTTGTTCAGGTGGCCAACACCGGGCAGCATGTGCCGGCGTACGAGGTGGACGACCTGTTCGAGCCGTTCCGGCGGCTCAACTCCGACCGCGTGGAATCGGCGCGCGGCGCGGGGCTCGGGCTGTCCATCGTCCGTGCGGTGGTCCGCGCCCACCAGGGCATCGTCTCGGCGGTGCCCAGGGAAGGCGGGGGGCTGGTGGTGACGGTGCGACTTCCGGCGGCCTGATACGGCGGGGGTCGTCTCGTTCGCGCCAGACATGTGGTTGGATGTGCCGTCGAACACGATGGGTCCTGTCGCCAATGCTTAGGTTTTCGCCATATTTGGCTAACTCGATGGCGAAGGCGGCAAGGCACTCACGTGTGGGGAGGTTCGCCGACCGTGCCGACGGGGTACCGATTGCAAAATTCCCCGAGAGATACGGGCACAAGACGGACCGCCCAGACGTTACAGACGCGCGACGCGTGACGCGCACTCAATAGATGAGGGGGATGAATACGCAAATGGCCACCGATTACGACAGCCCACGCAAGACCGACGATGACCTGAGTGAGGACAGCCTTCAGGAGCTACAGGCGCGGCGGACCGACAAGTCGTCCGGCAGCATCGACATCGACGAGACCGATCTCGCCGAGTCGCTGGAGCTGCCCGGCGCCGACCTGTCGAACGAGGAGCTCTCGCTGCGGGTGATCCCGCGCCAGGCGGACGAGTTCACCTGCTCGCGATGCTTCCTCGTGCATCACCGCAGCCAGCTTGCCTCCGACAAGGGTGGGCAGCAGATCTGCCGAGAATGCGCCGCCTGACACTCAGGGAGGGTCCGTGACCTCTGGAGCGGATCGATCATCGCAGGACCGGCCCGGCCGGGACCAGGATGAGCCGGACGACGTGGCGGGTCCGCGTCACACCGACATCCCGGACGTCGAGGGCGCCGGGGACACCCCGGGCAGCGGGCTGACCCGGTACGGCGAGGCCGATACCGAGGTCGCCGAGCTGGTCGGGAAGCTTTCCGGCGCCGACGACATGGACGGGGCCGAGCGGCGGCGGCTGCTCGGCCGTCTCAGCATGTCGCTGGTCGCGGCGGCACGGCGGGCGCGGGTGACGGGCGCGGGGCGCGGCCGATGGCTGGCCGACCTCTTCGCGTCCATAGTGCCGCGTCTTCCCATCCGTGACCTCGCGACACTCCAGGAACACCACTACGGTCTCACCGGCGAGGCCCTCGCCGACGACCTGGTGCGCACGGCCGTCAAGGCCACCACCGCCGTCGGAGCGGTCGGCGGCGCCCTCGCGGCCGCCCAGTTCGCCGCCCCGCCGCTGCTGCTCTCCGCCCCCGCCCAGCTCGTCGCCGAGACCCTCGTGGTCGCCGCGATCGAGGTCAAGCTGATCGCCGAGCTGCACGAGGTGTACGGCGTGCAGGTCCCCGGTGCGGGCCCCCAGCGCGCGATCGCCTTCACCGTGGCGTGGACCAGGCAACGCGGCGTCGACCCGATGTCCCCCGCGACGGTCACGCTCGCCCTCGGCACCGCGGCCAAGGCGTCGCTGCGCAACCGCCTCCTTCGCACCCTCGGCCGCCATCTGACCACCCTGGGCCCGTTCCTGACCGGCGCCGTCGCCGGAGGCGCGCTCAACCGGATGGCCACCAAGCGGCTCTCCGAGGCCGTCAGGACCGATCTGCGCCGCCAGCGGGCCCTGCCTCCCGCCTGACCTGGCCCCGCGCGTTCCCCGCGTCCCCCGCGGTTCTTCCCCTCGCCCCACCCCACCTCGCGCGTCGCGGACGGCACCCCTTAACGGTCGCGCACCGCGTTGCGGTTTATGGGCCCATAACCCGATAAATGCCACTTATGTCGGGTACGTGCATACTCCTGCGCCCGAGGCCGTGTACGGAGGGCTGCGACCGGTTTCGTAAGGTAGTCATAAACCGATCACGAGGGAGGACATGTGCGCAGCTCATTCCTGATCGTCGCGAACCGGTTGCCCGTGGACCGGACGATCACCCCAGACGGGACCGCCTCGTGGCGGCGCAGCCCCGGCGGGCTGGTCACCGCGATAGCCCCCGTGATGCAGCGCCGCGACGGCGCCTGGCTGGGCTGGCACGGAGCGCCCGACGAGGAGCTCAAGCCCTTCGAGCACGACGGCATGAACCTGATCCCCATCCCTCTGTCGGCGGGCGAGGTCGAGCTCTACTACGAGGGCTTCTCCAACGCCACCCTGTGGCCGCTCTACCATGACGTGGTCGCCACGCCGGTCTACTCCCGCGTCCTGTGGGACGCCTACCGCGCGGTCAACGAGCGGTTCGCCCGCGCCGCGGCCGACACCGCCGCCGAGAACGCCGTGGTGTGGGTGCAGGACTACCAGCTCCAGCTCGTGCCCGCGATGCTGCGGGCCCTGCGCCCCGACGTGCGCATCGGCTTCTTCCTGCACATCCCTTTCCCGCCGGCCGAGCTGTTCTGGCAGCTCCCGTGGCGGCGCGAGATCCTGGAGGGCCTGCTCGGCGCCGACCTCGTCGGTTTCCAGCGCCCCGGCGGGGCGTCCAACTTCATCCGCCTGTGCCGCCGCCAGCTCGGCCTGCAGAACCAGCGCCAGGAGATCTCCTACGGCGAGCGGACCGTGCGCGCCGAGGCGTTCCCCATCTCCGTCGACTTCAGCGAGCTGGACACCCTGGTGCGCGAGCCGCACATCATGGCCCGCGCCAAGGAGATCCGCGCCGAGCTGGGCGAACCCGAGCACGTCCTGCTCGGCGTCGACCGGCTCGACTACACCAAGGGCATCGGCCAGCGCCTGAAGGCGTTCGGCGAGCTGCTCGCCGACAAGACCGTCTCCCCGGGCGAGGCGGTCTTCGTGCAGATCGCGACCCCGAGCCGCGAGCGCGTCGAGGAGTACCGCAACCTGCGCGACGACATCGAGCTGCGCGTCGGCCGCCTCAACGGCCAGTACGGCGTGCTCGGCGTCCCCCCGATCAACTACTTCCACCAGTCCTACGACCGCGACGAGCTGGCCGCGCTGTACTGCGCCGCCGACGTCATGGTCGTCACCCCGCTGCGCGACGGCATGAACCTCGTGGCCAAGGAGTACGTCGCCTGCCGCCACGACCTGCGGGGCGCGCTGGTGCTCAGCGAGTTCGCCGGCGCCGCCGACGAGCTCAAACACGCCTATCTGGTCAACCCGTGGGACGTGGACGGGCTCAAACGGCAGATGGTGGCCGCGATGCGGGCCACGCCGCACGAGCTGTCGCGCCGGATGCGCTCCATGCGGCGCCGCGTGGCGACCTACGACGTCGACCGGTGGGCCGGCGACTTCCTGGCGGCCCTGGAACGCTGAGCGGCGCCTCCGGCAGCGGCGACGGCGCCGAGGCGCTCCCCGCGCGCCTCCACGCCGTTCGCCGCCGCGGGCTAGACGACCTGCTCGGCCTTACGGGCCACGCTCTTCCACGCCTGGTAGCGCTTGTGGGCCGTACGGGTGGCCACGATGCGGGTGACCTCCATGCCGACGCCCATCACCACGGCGAAGCCGATCGCCTCGGCCAGGCTCGTCTCCAGCGAGTTCGGGTCCGCGGGAGGCTCCTTGCCGGTGGTCTTGCGCCAGCCGTACTCGATCGCCTTGCGGGCGACGAAGCCGACGCCGAGCCCGACCACCGCGCCGATCAGGCGCCACGCCATGTCCTGCTTCTCGGCCTCGGCCGACCTGCCGCCCATGATCTCTCCCCTCGTCGATCTGCCAAACCCTAGTCTGTCGTGCCCGGCGCCGCCGCGACGCCATACCATAGGGCGCCATGACCGAACAGCGACCGCACCGTGCCACCGTTCCCGACAGGCCCTCTCTGGACGGCCTCGAAGCGGTATGGGCGGCTCGCTGGGATGTAGACGGCACCTACCGTTTCGACCGGTCGAAGACCCGCGACGAGGTCTACTCGATCGACACGCCCCCGCCCACGGTGTCGGGGTCGCTGCACGTCGGACACGTCTTCTCCTACACCCACACCGACACCCTGGCCCGCTACCAGCGCATGCGCGGTCGTGAGGTCTTCTACCCCATGGGCTGGGACGACAACGGTCTGCCCACCGAGCGCCGCGTGCAGAACCACTTCGGCGTCCGCTGCGACCCCTCGCTGCCCTACGACCCGGCCTTCACGCCGCCCGCCGAGCCCGACCCCAAGCGCCCGGCGCGGGTCTCGCGGCGCAACTTCACCGAGCTGTGCGAGCGTCTCACCGCCGAGGACGAGAAGGCGTTCGAGGAGCTGTGGCGCCATCTCGGCCTGTCGGTGGACTGGTCGCTCACCTACGCCACCATCGACGCCGCCTCCCGCGCCGCCTCCCAGCGCGCGTTCCTGCGCAACCTGGCGCGCGGGGAGGCGTACCTGGCCGAGGGGCCCACGCTGTGGGACGTCACCTTCGGCACGGCCGTCGCCCAGGCCGAGCTGGAGGACCGCGAGTGGCCCGGCGCCTTCCACCGGATCCGCTTCGGCGGGGCGCCCGGCACCGCCCACGAGGACGGCGTGTTCATCGAGACCACCAGGCCCGAGCTGATCCCCGCCTGCGTGGCCCTGGTGGCCCACCCCGACGACGAGCGCTACCGGCCGCTGTTCGGCCGCACCGTCACCACCCCGATCTTCGGCGTCCCGGTCCCGGTCGTGGCGCACCGCCTCGCCGAGCCGGGCAAGGGCTCCGGCATCGCCATGATCTGCACCTTCGGCGACGTCACCGACGTCGTGTGGTGGCGCGAGCTGGACCTGCCGACCCGCCCGGTCATCGGCTGGGACGGCCGCCTGCTGCCCGAGCCCCCCGACGGCGTCCCCGCCGGGCCGTACGCCGAGCTGGCGGGGAAGACCGCCCACTCCGCCCGCGAGCGGGTCGTCCAGATGCTGCGCGAGTCCGGCGACCTGGACGGCGAGCCGCGCAAGATCTCCCGCCCGGTCAAGTTCTACGAGAAGGGCGACCGCCCGCTGGAGATCGTCACCACCCGCCAGTGGTACATCCGCAACGGCGGGCGGGACGCGGCCCTGCGCGAGGCCCTGGTGGAGCGCGGCCGCGAGCTGGAGTGGCACCCGCCGCACATGCGCGTCCGCTACGAGAACTGGGTGCAGGGGCTCGCGGGCGACTGGCTGATCTCGCGGCAGCGCTTCTTCGGCGTGCCGATCCCCGTCTGGTACCCGCTGGACTCCGAGGGCCGCCCCATCCACGAGTCGCCGATCGCGGCGGACGAGCGGTCGCTGCCGGTGGACCCGGCGAGCGACGCGCCGCCCGGGTACGCCGAGGAGCAGCGCGGCAAGCCCTTCGGCTTCGCCGCCGACCCCGACGTCATGGACACCTGGGCGACGTCCTCGCTGTCCCCGCAGACCGTCTCGGGCTGGGAGCGCGACGCCGACCTGTTCGCCCGCGTGTTCCCGATGGACCTGCGCCCGCAGGCCCACGAGATCATCCGCACGTGGCTGTTCGCCTCGGTGGTCAGGGCCCACCTGGAGAACGGCGTGCTGCCCTGGCGGCACGCGGCCATCTCGGGGTGGATCCTCGACCCCGACCGTAAAAAGATGTCCAAGTCCAAGGGCAACGTCGTCACGCCGATGGCCCTGCTCCAGGAGTACGGCTCCGACGCGGTGCGCTACTGGGCGGCCGGCGGGCGTCCCGGCACCGACACCGCCTTCGACACCGGGCAGATCAAGGTCGGCCGCCGCCTCGCCATCAAGATCCTCAACGCCTCCAAGTTCGTGCTCGGCCTCGGCGAGGCCCCCGCCGAGCCGAGGGAGCGCCACGCGCTGGACGCCTCCATGCTGGCGCGGCTCGCCGCCGTCACCGAGGAGGCCACCGCCGCCTTCGAGGCCTACGACTACACGCGCGCCCTGGAGGCCGCGGAGAGGTTCTTCTGGGAGTTCTGCGACGACTACCTGGAACTGGTCAAGGCCCGCGCCTACGGCGACGACGAGGGCGCCGCCTCGGCGCGCGCCGCGCTGCGCACGGCCCTGGACGTGCTCCTGCGGCTGTTCGCCCCGTTCCTGCCGTTCGTCACCGAGGAGGTCTGGTCCTGGTGGCGCCCCGGCTCGGTGCACCGCGCCGGCTGGCCGTCCCCGGCCGAGCTCGGCACGCTCCCCGGCGACCCCGGCGTGCTCGCCACGGTGTCGGAGGTCCTGCGCGAGGTCCGCAAGGCCAAGTCCTCGGCCAGGCTGTCGATGCGGGCCGAGGTCGCGCGGCTGAGCGTCGCGGGCGCGTCGGTGGCGCTCGTGCGCCCGGCCCAGGACGATCTGTGCGCGGCGGGCGCCGTCGAGGAGTTCGTCCTTCGGCACGACGAGGACGGCGACCTGCGGGTGGAGGTCACGCTCGCGCAGGCCGCTTCCGCCTGACCCCGGTCCCGGTCTTCTCCGTTCCCTCCACGCGTCCGTGAGGCCGCGTGGAGGGACACCGATGACGCCGGCGGACAAGTCGGAAACCGGTTCGGCCGCAACCGGCCGGTAAGCTGCGCGCGTTCGGCGTCCCGGGGTGCCAGTCTGGAGAGGTGATCGTGGAAAGGGAGAGCGACGGGCGCAGCGTGCCGCCCGTGCTGTCGGCGATGGCCGCGTGGAGCTGGCGTCTCATCGTCACGGGCGTGGTCGTCTGGTTCTCGGTGCAGGTGATCGTCAGGTTGAGCTTCGTGGCGCTACCGGTGGCCATCGCGCTGCTGCTCACCGCCCTGCTCTTCCCGCTCACCGACCGGCTGCGCGAGACGGGCATGCGCTCGATCTGGGCGACGTGGATCACCATGCTGCTCGCCTTCGCCGTCATCGTCGGGCTCGGGTTCATCATCGGCATCCGCGCCAACGACGAGTTCCCCCGGCTGGCCGAGCAGGTGCAGGTCACCGCGCGCGAGGTGCAGAACTGGCTGCTGACCGGGCCGTTCAAGCTCAAGGAGGCCCAGCTCACCGAGATCGTCAACGAGATCGTGCGGCAGATCAACACCCAGCGCAGCGCCATCACCAGCACGATCCTGTCCACGGCGACGGTCTTCGTCGAGGTGCTCGCCTCGATCGTCCTGCTGCTGTTCGTCACGTTCTTCCTGCTCAAGGACGGCGGCCAGATCTGGTCGTGGTTCCTGCGCGGGTTCGGCCGCGCCGCGCCGCGCGTCGACAGGGCCGGCCGCGCCGCCTGGCACACCCTGTCCCAGTACATCCACGGCACGGTCATCGTGGCCGCCATCCACGGCGTGGTCATCGGCATCGTCCTGTTCGGCATGGGCGTGCCGCTGTGGGCGCCGCTCGCCGTGCTCATCTTCGTGGCCAGCTTCATCCCGATCGTCGGCATCTTCTTCGCCGGCGGCCTCGCCACGCTCGTCACCCTCGGCGCCAAGGGCATCGTCTTCGCCCTCGTCTTCGTGGGCATCCTCGTCGTCGAGCAGCAGCTCGAGAACCATGTGCTCCAGCCGCTCATCGTCGGGCGCGCGGTGAAGTTCCACCCCCTGGCGATCATCCTGGTGCTGGCGATCGGCGGCGTGCTCGGCGGCATCGCCGGCGCGGCGATCGCCGTCCCGGTCGTCGCCGTCGTCTACCGGGCCCTGCCCGAGCTGCGCCGGCGGCCCCCCGAACTGCCGCCCGCCGTGCCCCACGAGCCCCCACCACCGCCCGAGCCCTCCGGCGACCGCGCGTCCGGCGCGGAGGAGGACGTCTCGCCTCAGCACAGCGGGTAAGGTCTCCCTTCATGAGCACACCGGTGACGCCGCGGCGCCACCGGTGGCGTAGCTTGAGGCTGAGGGCGACGAGGTGAACACATGATCGAGGTGCTGATCCAGCGACTCGACCCCGAACTCCCGATTCCCGCGTACGCCCACCCGGGTGACGCGGGGGCCGACCTCTACGCCGCCGAGGACGTCGAGCTCCTCCCCGGCGAGCGGGCGAAGGTCCGCACCGGCGTGGCCATCGCGCTCCCCGACGGATACGCGGCCTTCGTCCACCCTCGCTCGGGCCTCGCCGCCCGGTTCGGCGTCACGCTGGTCAACGCGCCCGGCACCGTCGACGCCGGCTACCGCGGCGAGATCCACGTGACCATGCTGAACACCGACACCAAGGACGCCTTCCACGTCCGGCGCGGTGACCGCATCGCCCAGCTCGTCGTCCAGCGCGTCGAGAAGGCGGCCTTCCATGAGGTGGAGCGCCTCCCCGGTTCGGCGCGCGGCGCCGGCGGGTTCGGCTCCACCGGCCGATGAGTCGATAAGGAGTGTGAGGGAAGTGTTCCGACGCCGCCGTCGCGACGAGACAGCGGAGACCGCACCGGCCGCCGCCGAGGATGCGACACCGGAGCCGGCCCGCGAGTCGGGACCGTGGGACTCCGAGGAGTCCTATCCCGACATCGACCGGGTGGATCTCGGCGGCATGCTGCTGCCGGTGGGCCCGGGGTTCGAGGTCCAGCTCAACGTCGCCGGCGACCAGCTCGTCGGCGCGGTCGTCCTGGTCGGCGAGAGCGCCCTGCAGGTCCACGCGTTCGCCGCGCCCAAGAGGAGCGGCATCTGGGACGAGGTCCGCGCCGAGCTGGCCCGCGAGGTGACCGGCGCGGGCGGCTCCTGCGAGGAGCGGGAGGGCCCGTTCGGCGCCGAGCTCGCCGCCGAGGTCGAGCAGGACGGCGGCCTCGCGCCGGTGCGGTTCATCGGCGTGGACGGGCCCCGCTGGTTCCTGCGCGGGGTCATCAGCGGTCGCGCCGTCACCGACGCCGAGATCGCCGGCACCCTGGAGGACGTCGTGCGCGACATCGTCGTCGTGCGCGGCGACCAGCCCATGGCGCCCAAGGAGCCGATCGAGCTGCGGCTGCCCACCGAGGCCCGCCAGGCGGTCGAACAGCAGGCGTCGCAGCAGGGCAGGAACGGCCTGAACCCCTTCGAACGAGGACCCGAGATCACCGAGACCCGCTGACGTAAGCTGCGGGCAGGATCGCAGGGGGCTCCCGGAGGAGTTGAGCGGAACATGAGTACGGCAGAGCCTGTCAAACGCGGGCTGCGCGGGTTCTTCCGTCGGCTGACGACGAGCAGGGCCGAGCAGGAGGCCGAGGAGCTCAAGGAGGACCTCGACCAGTACGGCGCCACGCCGATCGCCTCGTGCGCCCAGCGCCGCAGGTTCTGCGTGGCCGGCACGCTCAGGACGGTCACGCTGCGCCCCCGGGGCGGCGTGCCGTCCCTGGAGGCCGAGCTGTACGACGGCTCCGACGTCGTCGACCTGGTCTGGCTCGGCCGCCGCAAGATCGTCGGCATCGAGCCGGGGCGGGTGGTCAGGGCCGAGGGCCTGGTCAGCGTCCAGGACGGCCGCAAGGTCATGTTCAACCCCCGCTACGAGCTGCTGCCGGGCAGCGGCCAGTGACCACGGGTTCCACCAGCCGAGGAGACCAATGACCATGGACCGAGACGGCGCGCGGACGTCGGGCGAGACGCCCGCACCGCCCGGCGAGGGTCACGGGGCCGCGCCGGCGGGCGTCGCCGAGGCCGCGGCCGGCGAGCAGAGAGCCCACGACACCGTCGAGGCGGCCATCCGGGCGCAGCTCGCGAAGGCGCTCGGCGGCGTGCGCGGCATCGTCGAGGCCGCCGTCCCGACGGTGGCCTTCACGATCACCTGGATCACGAGCGAGCAGCTCAAGCTCTCCCTGATCGTCGGCATCGGCGCCGCCGTGCTGCTGCTGGTGGTGCGCCTGGCCCAGCGCTCCACCGTGCAGTTCGTGCTGAACAGCCTGATCGGCATCGGCGTCGGCGCGTTCTTCGCCAGCCGGTCCGGCGAGGCCAAGGACGTCTTCCTGCCCGGCATCTGGTACAACGCCGCCTACGCCGTCGCCATGACGTTCTCGGTCGTCGTGCGCTGGCCGGTGGTGGGCTTCCTGATCGGCTCGGTGACCGGCGACCCGACCGGCTGGCGGCGCGACCCGGGCGTGGTGCGGCTGTGCTCCCGGCTGACGTGGCTGCTGATCCTGCCGTGCCTGCTGCGCGTGGTGGTGCAGCTTCCGCTGTACTACGCGGACCAGGTGGCGGCGCTGGGGGTGGCCAAGATCGCGCTCGGCTGGCCGCTGCAGGTCGCCGGGCTCGCCGCGATGGTGTGGGTGCTCGCCCGGGGCAGGACGCCGATCTCGGGACCCTCCGCGCCGGGCGCCTGACGCCCGGCGCGGCCGGTGCGCTCAGTGCGGGGCCAGCAGGTGCGCCAGCTCCTGCTCGACCTCCTGGTTGGCCACGAACAGCAGCTCGTCGCCCGCCTCCAGCGGGTCGTCGTCGGAGGGCACCAGCACCCGCCCTTCGCGCAGGATCGCCACCAGGGCCGAGTCCTGCGGCCAGGGCACCGAGCCGGCCCGCTGGCCGACCACCGGGGCGTCCTCGGGCAGCGTGAGCTCCACCAGGTTGGCCTGTCCCTGCCGGAAGGTCATCAGGCGCACCAGGTCGCCGACGCTGACCGCCTCCTCGACCAGGGCCGACAGCAGGCGCGGGGTGGAGACCGCGACGTCCACGCCCCATGACTCGTTGAACAGCCACTCGTTCTTGGGGTGGTTGATGCGGGCGACCACCCGCGGCACGCCGTACTCGGTCTTGGCCAGCAGCGAGACCACCAGGTTGGTCTTGTCGTCGCCGGTCGAGGCGATGACCACGTGACAGTTGTTCAGCCCGGCCTCGTCCAGCGACGAGATCTCGCAGGCGTCGGCGAGCAGCCACTCCGCCTGCGGCACGCTGTCGATCTTGATGGCTTTGGGGTCGATGTCGACGAGCAGGACCTCGTGGCCGTTCTCCAGCAACTCGGCCGCGATGGACCGCCCGACGGCGCCCGCTCCCGCGATCGTGACGCGCATCAGTGCGACTCCTCCTCGGGTGCCGCCGCCAGCACCTTGTTGATCCGGTCCATGTCGTTCTCCGCGGCCATCACGTGCAGGATGTCGCCCTCCTGGAGCACGGTGTCCTCCTTGGGCAGCAGGGCCTCGCCCATGCGGTTGAGGAAGGCGACGCGGGTGCCCCCGGCCTCCTCCAGCGCGCTGGTGCGGGTGCCGATCCAGCCCGGGTGGTAGGCGACCTCGGCGAGCATGACCGTGCCGGTCGGGTCCCGCCACAGCGGCTCGGCGCCCTCGGGGAGGACCCGGCGCAGGATCTGGTCGGCCGTCCAGCGCACCGTCGCGACCGTGGGGATGCCGAGACGCTGGTAGACCTCGGCACGCCGGGGGTCGTAGATGCGGGCCACCACGTTGTCGACCCCGAAGGTCTCCCTGGCCACCCGGGCGGAGATGATGTTGGAGTTGTCGCCGCTGCTCACGGCGACGTACGCGCCGGCGGACTCGATGCCGGCCTCCTCCAGCACGTCGCGGTCGAAGCCGATGCCGGTGACGCGGCGCCCGCGGAAGCCCGGCCGCAGCCGCCGGAACGCCTGCGGATCCCTGTCGATGATCGCGACCGAATGGCCGCTGTCTTCGAGGATATGGGCCAGGGTCGAACCCACCCGGCCGCATCCCATGATGACGATGTGCATGCTCCCCCGCTGAAGGCTTAGCGGCGACTTGTGGACCTTATACAGCTACGAGGCCAAGTATGACCCGTTCCGCCAGCGCCGTGTGAGGAGCACCTACGGCCACGACTAGCATCTTCACTCGTGGCGAAGGTTGGAGATATGGTCAAGCGGTTACTCGTGGGCCGCGCGCTGAGAAGCGCGCAGGCGCACGAGCAGTTGCTGCCCAAACGCATAGCGTTGCCGGTGTTCGCCAGCGACGCGCTGTCGTCCGTCGCGTACGCCCCGCAGGAGATCCTGATCACCCTGGGCGTCGCCGGGCTGGCCGCCTATCACTTCACGCCGTGGATCGCCCTGGCCGTCGTCGTGATCCTGCTCACGGTCGTCGCGTCCTACCGTCAGAACGTCCGGGCCTACACCAGCGGCGGCGGCGACTTCGAGGTCGCCACCACCAACCTCGGTTCGAACTACGGCCTGGTCGTCGCCAGCGCGCTCATGGTCGACTACGTGCTGACGGTGGCGGTGTCGGTGTCGTCCGGCGTGGAGAACCTGGGGGCCGCGCTCCCGTTCCTGCGCGACCACAAGGTCGCCGCGGCGCTGGTGATCGTCGCGCTGCTCACGGTGATGAACCTGCGCGGCATCCGGGAGTCCGGCCTGGCCTTCGCCATCCCCACCTACGCCTTCATGATCAGCGTCTTCGGCATGATGATCTGGGGCGCGGGGCGGCTGGCGTTCGGGGCCGAGCTGAAGGCCCCCACGGCCGACTTCACCGTGACCGGCGAGAGCGTGGGCATCGGCGGCTTCGCCCTGTTCTTCCTGCTGCTGCGCGCGTTCTCCTCCGGCTGCGCCGCGCTGACCGGCGTGGAGGCCATCAGCAACGGCGTCCCGGCCTTCAAGAAGCCGAAGGGCAAGAACGCGGCCAACACGCTGCTGGCGCTCGGGCTGCTCGCCGCCACGATGTTCGCCGGAATCACCGCCCTCGCCTACATCACCGGCGCCAAGTTCGCCGACCCGACGGTGGGCAGCGAGGTCCGTGACTCCGCGGGGAACATAGTCGCCCACCCCGACCCGGTGATCGCCCAGGTGTCCCAGACCGTCTTCAGCAACTTCCCGGTGGCGTTCTACATCGTCACCGCGATGACCGCGCTGATCCTCGTGCTGGCCGCCAACACCGCGTTCAACGGCTTCCCGGTGCTCGGGTCGGTGCTGGCCCAGAACCGCTACCTGCCGCGCCAGCTCCACACCCGGGGCGACCGGCTGGCGTTCAGCAACGGCATCGTGATGCTGGCGGCCATGGCCGGGCTGCTGATCTACGCCTTCGGAGCCGACACCACCCGCCTGGTCCAGCTCTACATCGTCGGGGTGTTCGTGTCGTTCACGGTCAGCCAGACGGGCATGGTGCGGCACTGGAACCGGCTGCTGGGCACCGAGACCGACCCGAAGAAGCGCGGCCAGATGCAGCGGGCGCGGCTGATCAACGCGTTCGGCGCGACCGTCACGGGCCTGGTGCTGGTCGTCGTGCTGATCACCAAGTTCACCCACGGCGCCTGGATCGCCTGCGCGGCCATGGCCGTGCTGTTCGTGCTGATGCGGGGCATCAGGCGCCACTACGACAACGTGGCGGCCGAGCTGGCGACGCCGGAGGACACCCATGTCGACGAGTCGATACTCCCGGCGCGCAACCACGCCATCGTCCTGCTCTCCAAGATCCACAAGCCGACGCTGCGGGCGCTGTCCTACGCCAGGGCCACCCGTCCCTCGACGCTGGAGGCCATCTCGGTGGCCGTGGACTCCGAGGAGGCCAGGCAGCTTCAGCGAGAATGGGAGGAGCGGGGGCTGCCCGTCCCGCTGAAGATCCTCGACTCGCCGTACCGCGAGATCACCCGGCCGGTGCTCGAGTACGTCAAGAGCCTGCGCCGCCGCTCGCCGCGCGACGTCGTGACCGTCTTCATTCCCGAGTATGTCGTGGGCCATTGGTGGGAACATCTGTTGCACAACCAGAGCGCGCTCCGGCTCAAGGGACGGCTGCTCTTCCAGCCGGGTGTGATGGTCACCAGCGTGCCCTGGCAGCTGGTCTCCTCCGACCGGCTCAAGGGCAGGCCGGAGTCGTTCGCCCCCGGATCGGTCCGACGGCCCTACGCTGAGGCGCGTAAGGATGATCAGGTGAAGACGTGAGCGGGGGAACCGCAGTGCCGATCGAACTCGACGTGGAGCGCGTGGCCAACGGCGGCTGGTGCGTCGCCAGGCATGAGGGCCGCGTGGTGTTCGTCCGCCATGCCCTGCCCGGCGAGCGCGTGCTGGCGGAGGTCACCGACGAGACCACGCGCTTCCTGCGCGCCGACGCGGTGGAGATCCTCGACGCCTCGCCCGACCGCGTCACACCGCCCTGCCCGTTCGCCGGCCCCGGCCGGTGCGGGGGCTGCGACTGGCAGCACGCCACCCTCGCCGCCCAGCGCGGCTTCAAGGCCGACATCCTCGCCGAGCAGCTCAGGCGGCTGGCCGGGATCGAGGTGAAGGTCGACGTCGAGGAGGTCCCCGGCTCGCCGAAGGGCCTCGGCTGGCGCACGCGCGTGCAGTTCGCCGTGACGCCCGACGGCCACCCGGGCCTGCGCCGGCACCGCTCCCACGAGGTCGAGCCGGTGGACGCCTGCCTGATCGCCCACCCCGAGGTCGAGAGGATCGGCGTCGAGCGGGACAACTGGCGCGGCGCCACGGCCGTGGAGGGCATCGCCTCCTCCACGGGGGAGCGGGCCGTGGTCGTCACGCCGAAGGGCCACCGCACGGTCGCGGTGCCCGAGCTGGGCGCCGACGCCTACGTCCTGGTCGACGAGGGCCGCGGCCACGTGCGGGCCGTCCGGGGCCGCACCGCGCTCACCGAGCGGGTGGGCGCCCGCGAGTTCCGGGTCACCGGCAGCGGGTTCTGGCAGGTCCACCCCGGCGCCGCCGCGGTCCTGCTGGAGGCCGTCATGGAGTTCGCCGCGGTGCGTCCCGGCGACTGGGCGCTCGACCTGTACTGCGGCGTGGGATTGTTCGCCGCGGGCCTCGCCGAGGCCACCGGCCCCGAGGGCGCGGTGCTCGGCATCGAGTCCGACGCCCGCGCCGTCCAGGACGCCCGCCACAACCTGCGCGACCTGCACCAGGCCCGCGTGGAACGCGGCCGTGTCGAGGACACGCTGGACCGCCTGGGCGTCGAACGCGCCGACGTGGTCGTGGTCGACCCCCCACGCACCGGCCTGGGCCGTGACGTGGTCACCCGCGTGGCCGCTCTGGACGCCGCCAGAATCGTCTACGTCTCCTGCGACCCCGCCACCCTGGCCCGCGACCTCGCCTGGTTCGCCGACCACGGCTACCCCCTGGTAGACCTCCGCGCCTTCGACGCCTTCCCCATGACCCACCACGTCGAAGCCGTCGCCCTGCTGGTGAAGGACCCGTCCTAGGCCCTGACCGGGAGCCGTACGACAGATCAAGGGACGGCTACCTGCCGTCCCAGCCCGCGTGCGGGCGGCTCGGCCACGAACCGTCACATCGTTGGAGTGATTCGTCCCGCCCGTGAAGGTCCGGTCCGAGCACCCGGCTTGACCTGTGAGGTCCGGACCTTGCGTCAAGCCGCGGGCCTCAGGTGCTGCCGAGCCCATTCCTCGAAGCCGGTGAGGGAGAGGCCGAGGGCCCTGGCGTACCGCGGGCGGGCCGGCTGGCCGGCTATGTTCATCCACTCGTGTGAGGCGCCCATCGCCGGCATCCCGGCGGCGAGTGCCTGTTCCTCGGTCATGTCCGGCGCGGACAGGTGCGTGCCCAGCGCGCGGGAGAGTACCTCGGCGATCTCCGTCATCGACAGATGGTCACTCGCCAGTTCCAGTTCGACCCCGTGGAACCGCTCCGGCTCGGCGATGGCCGCGGCCGCCGCCCTGCCGATGTCGTCCACCGCGGCGAGGGACAGCCGGGTGTCCGGCTTCACGACGCTCACCAGACCGCCTTCGACGCCGCGCGGGAACAGGAAAGCCATGGACGGCAGGAAGTTCTCCATGAAGAAACCTGGCTTGAGGATGGTCCAGCGGGAGAAGCCGGCCGCGCGAACCCGGTCCTGGATCGTGCTCTTGGCTCCCAGGCTCCCGTCCAAGGAGCCCCACCGGCCCGCGATCCAGCCAGGAGCCTCGGTGTGCTGACCGGCGCCACTGGTGGACGTGTGGACGAACTGTGGCACTCCCGCGGTCTTCGCGCCCTCGATGAGGTTGACGGCCTGGGCCACCTCTCCTTCGAAATCGAAACCTTCGGCGGACAGGGCGGGCATCTGAACGGAGAAGACGGCGCGGACGCCCTTGGCGGCCCGCACCACCGAATCGCGATCGTGGAGATCACCCGTGACCAGGTCGGCGCCCAGCGCCTGGACGGCCTTGGCCCGCTCGGTGCCGGGGTGGCGCACCAGAGCGCGTACGGGAACGCCTGCGGCGAGCAGGGCGCGGGCGGTGGTGCCGCCCTGCCTGCCGGTGGCGCCGGTGACCAGGACGGGTGCGGAATACGCGGACATGGTGCTCCTCAGGGCACTAAACGGCGGGGGCCGCCGTTTCCTGTGCGATACGATATGGCGGACCCCGCCATTTAGCAACGCTGGAGACGACGCCCATGCCCGACCGTCGGCGCGCGGACGCCCGGCGCAACTACGCGCGCATCCTCGCCGTGGCTGAGGAAGAGGTCGCCGCGTACGGGGCCGGCGCCTCCCTGGAACAGATCGCCCGCATCGCGGGGGTCGGCTCGGCCACCGTGCGCCGCCACTTCCCGACCCGCCGGGCGCTGCTGGAGGCGGTCTCCCATCAACGGATCGAGGCCCTGGCCACCCGCGCCCGCGAGCTGACAGGCAAGGGCGACAGCCGCGACGCGCTCCTGGAATGGCTCGGTGACGTCGTCGCCTACTGCGTCGCGGCCCGAGGGCTGGCGGCGGCACTGGCCTACGACGGGGCCGAGCCCGACCCCGTACACGAGAACACCTGCTCGGCGATGATGGCAGAGGCGGGGAACCCCCTGCTGCAGCGCGCCGCGCAGGACGGGGCGGTGGCGGAAGGCGTCACCGTCGCCGACCTGATCGCGCTGATCGTCGGCGTCGTCCTCGCGACGGAGCACCACCCTGACCCGGCCGCCCGCGCGGACCGGCTGTTCCGGCTGGCCGTGGCGGGCCTGAGCCCGCGGGGCTGAGAAGCGTGGCGCGGCGGGCACCGGCGTCCCGGTGCCCGCCGCGGGGCGTTAGGGGCAGGTGGCCGAGGCCGAGTCGCTCCACCACGGCCGGCCCCGGGTGATACCGGCTCTTCTCGGATGTGGAACGGCGGTGCGGATCTCGCTAGGCTGCTTATTGCGAAATAGTCGCAATAGCTAATAGCTAGTATCTACTGAAAGGTCCGTGATGGGCGCGTACACCTTGCCGGACATGCCGTACGACTACGGAGCGCTGGAGCCGGCGATGTCGGGGGAGATCCTCGAGTTGCACCACAGCAAGCACCACGCCGCCTACGTCAAGGGCAGTAACGACGCCCTCGACGCGCTCGCCGAGGTTCGTGACCGGGGAGACTACGCCGCCCTGGTCGGTCTGGAGAAGACGCTGGCCTTCAACCTGTCCGGGCACGTCCTGCACTCGATCTTCTGGAACAACCTGTCTCCCGACGGGGGCGACCGCCCCGAAGGCGAGCTCGCCGCGGCGATCGAGGAGCACTTCGGCTCCTTCGACGCGTTCGCCGCCCAGCTGTCATCGGCGACCAAGACGGTGCAGGGGTCCGGCTGGGGCGTCCTGGCCTGGGAACCGCTCGGCCGCCGGTTGATCGTGGAGCAGGTCTACGACCACCACGGCAACGTCGGCCAGGGCTCCACTCCGATCCTGGTGTTCGACGCCTGGGAGCACGCCTACTACCTGCAGTACCGCAACGTACGCCCGGACTACGTCGACCGCCTGTGGAACCTGGTCGACTGGACCGACGTCACCGCGCGGTTCGCCGCCGCCCAGGCCGCCACCCCGGCGATCCCCGGCCTGGGATGAACCACCCCGACGTGGCGCAGCTGTTCCACCACGCCCAGCAGGCCGCCGGCGTGATCGCCGCCAAACACCGCGGTGACCCCGCCGGCGCCGAGGCTCTGCTCGCCGCGTTCCCCGACGACCCCGCCCGGGTCCGCGGGTTCTGCCTGCTCGCCGAACTGGCCTTGTCCCTGGTACGCGCGCGGACCGGGCAGAGCATGGACGACCTGGTGCGGGAACTCACCCTGCACATGGCCGCCGCCGTACTCGATCCGCCCCCCGGCCGCTGAGAGGACCGGTCGCCCGCCGCACCGGCCACGCCATCGCGGGGCCGAATGCGGCGGGCGTTTCCTCCTCGGACTCCGCGGGGGCGCGGTCCCGGGTGACTCGCTCACGCGGACGGTGGCGGCGCCCTGGGACGCCGCGGCGCAGGCACGACGGCCGGCCGGCGGCGTTTGACTCATGGGAACATCTCGGTGAACATTGCCTCAATGGACATTGAGGGAAATGCCCGGCGTGAGCGTGTCGCGCTGCATCACGCCCTGGCCGACCCGGCCCGGCTGGACATCGTGGACCGCCTGGTGGCCGGCGATCTGTCCCCCGGAGAGCTGGGACGGTCCCTCGGCCTGCCGTCCAACCTGGTGGCCCACCACCTGCGGGTGCTGGAGAACGCGGGTCTCATCGCCCGCACCCGGTCCCACGCCGACCGCCGCCGCTTCTACGTGCGGCTGATCCCCTCGGCGCTGGACGCGCTGACCCCCGGCGCGAGCATCACCGTGCCCCGGGTCGTGTTCGTCTGCACCCGCAACGCCGCCCGCTCCCCGCTGGCCGCCGCGCTGTGGGCCAGGCGCAGCGGCATCCCCGTCACCTCCGCCGGAACCCATCCCGGCCCCCGCCTCAATCCCCGGGCCGTCCACATCGCCCGGAAACACGGGCTGGACCTCGGCACCCGCGGCACCGCCCACGTCCGGGACGTGATCGACCCCGCCGACCTGGTCGTCACCGTCTGCGACAAGGCCAACGAGGAACTGACCCCCACGCCGCGCCGGGCGCACTGGTCGGTCCCGGACCCCGGCCCCGTCGACACCGACGAGATCTTCGAAGAGGTCCTGGCTCGGCTCGGCGAGCGCGTCGACCGGCTCGCCGTGCTCACCACGGTCGCGGGACGGCCCCCTGGTGCCGCGGATGGTGACATCTCACCCCCTTGATCCCGGCCGTCCCCGCACCACGACGCCCACAAGAAGGACACCGGTCTCACGTGAGCCCAGAGCTATCCAGACGGGATGACACTCCGGACGACCCGACCGGCCAGGACCGTGAAGCGGCCCGGCGCCGCCTGCGGGAGGTGGCGCTGGTGTTCCTCAAACTGGGCGCGATCGCCTTCGGCGGCCCGGCCGCGCATACCGCGATGATGCGCGACGAGCTGGTGCGCCGCCGCGGCTGGGTGGACGACCAGCGGTTCGTGGACCTGATGGGCGCCACGAACCTCATCCCCGGCCCGAACTCCACCGAACTGGCCATCCACCTGGGCTACGACCGGGCCCGCGGGCGCGGCCTCATCGCCGCCGGCGTGTGCTTCATCCTCCCGGCCGCGCTCATGGTCACCGCACTGGCCTGGGCCTATGTCACCTACGGTCACACCCCCGCCGTCGAGGGCATCCTGTACGGCGTCGTCCCGGCGGTGATCGCGATCATCGCGCACGCCCTGTTCGGCCTCCTCCGCACCGTCGTCAAGACCGTCTGGCTCGGCGCGCTGGCGGTCGCCGCCCTGGCCGCCTACCTGCTGGGCGTCAACGAGCTGCTGATCCTGGCCGCCGGCGCCCTGCTCGCCGCGGCCGTCCGGACGGCCCGCCGGTGGCGCCGCGACTCCGCCCAGGGGCTGCTGGCCGTACCGCTGCTCGGCCTCGGCGGCTCGCCGGTCTTCCCCGATCCCACCGGGGGGCAATTAGCGCAGTTGTTCCTCACCATGCTGAAGATCGGTTCGGTGCTGTACGGCAGCGGGTACGTGCTGCTGGCCTTCGTGCGCGGCGACTTCGCCGACCGGCTCGGCTGGGTCACCGACCAGCAGCTCATCGACGCGGTCTCCATCGGCCAGGTCACCCCGGGCCCGGTCTTCACCACCGCCACCTTCCTGGGCTACCTCGTCGCGGGCCCCGCCGGCGCGTTCCTGGCCACCGTCGCGATCTTCCTGCCCTCGTTCGTCTTCGTCGGCCTGCTCACCAAACTGACCGACAGGCTCCGCTCTCGCGACTGGACCTCCGCCCTGCTGGACGGCCTCAACGCCGCCGCGCTCGCCCTGATGGCCGGGGTGTCCTACGAGCTAGGCCGGACCGCCATCGTCGACTGGCCGACCACGGCCATCGCCCTGGCCACGCTGGCCCTGCTGTGGAGGACCCGCCTCAACAGCGCCTGGTACATCGCCGCGGGCGCCCTCATCGGCCTCGCCCACGCCACGCTGGGCTGACACCAGGCCGGTCAGCCGGGTGAGCGCGGTGAAGCCGTCGTCGGTGCCCGGCCAGTGCCGGCGGACGGCCTCCAGACCGGCGCGGCGGACGACCGAGCGCAGCACCGCGGTGACGACGATGGCGTCGTCGGCGTAGCCCAGAACGGGGATGAAGTCCGGCACCACGTCGATCGGGCACGCGAGATAGACCAGCAGCAGCGCCAGCCGCACACGAACGCCACGAGGCAGCGCCGGATCGGCCGCCAGCCGGCGGACCAGCCGCAACGTATCGGGCAGCAGCCGCAACGCCTCGCGCATCAGCCCGCCCCGGGGCCGGACGACGGCCAGCGCGCCGACCAGAACCACCCAGGTGACCACCAGCGCGCCCCCGAGCCCGATGACCAGGTCCCATCCCCACGATCCGGTCATGCCCGCCCCGTATCGCCGCGGCCGGTCGCCTCGGCCGCGGTTTCGGCGGACACACTGATCAACAAGCGACGTTGGTCGTCCGAATGAGCCATCGCTCAGATTGTCGCATCTGTACCATCAAGCGTGATCTGCGTGTTCGGCGCGGAGGCCCTGGAGGGCGGGTGAGCGCACACCATTTCCTTGTACTGCTGGCGGCTTCTGGCGCCGCCTTCGTGCTGGCGCTGGTCTCGGCCGTGGCCGGGTTCGGTGGCGGGGTGTTGCTGCTGCCTCACCACCCGAGTCCTGCTCTACGGCGCCGCACTGGCCCCTGCCACCCTGGCCTACCGCAGTGGTCCAACGCCTACAGCTACGCAGGGAACGATCCGATCGGGCTGTCGGACCCTACGGGCCTGAAGCCGGACCCCTGCAACGGAGATCTGGGTCTGTCTCAGAAACGCAAGAACGACTATCTGAAGCGAGGCCGACGTCGTCACCTTCACGGCGCCACGTCTGGGCGGGCAGGCTGGGAGAACGACATCGGTGACGACATCTCCACCAGGACCGGCTGGGACCTCTACGACTACGCGTCGTTCCATGGCCATATGAATCGAGGAAGCTCACGTTGAGGGAACTCTACGACGCCATCATGAGAAGCCTGCCGACCTACATCGAACTCCACGCGCAACAGTGAAGAAGAAGTGAGGACGCGCGTCGCCCTGGCGGCCTCGGCCGCGGGCGTTCTGCTGGTCGTGCTGGCGGCGTTCGGGGTCACGCGATACTGGACGGGTGACGCCGGCGCGGCGGACGTGAAGGATGTGTCCCCCGTCGTGCTCCTCGCCGGGAAGGACGAGTTGCCGGGTCTCGTGACGGCCACCGGGTACGCGGCGGTGCAGAACAAGGACGTCACCGTGCCGCCCGTTCCTCGGCCGTTCGGGGCGGACGGCTTCGCTTTCAGATCGTGGGGACGCTCGGAGGGCGTGCCGGCCTTCGCGCAGATGGTGCTCGAATACTCCTCCTCGCAGGAGGCCGAGCAGGAGTACGACCTCGCTCCCTACGGCAGGACGTACAACGACCCGGAGATGGGCAGGCTGACGCCCGAACCGTACGCGGGGGCCGCGCTGCGGGCCGACTCCTTCAAAGTCGCCTGCCTCCGGTCACCGACGGACCTACGCGCGGGGTGCTCCCGGTGGACGTTCCGCGCCCGCTACGGGAAGTATCTCGTCGAGGTCAACTTCGGTGTCGAAGAGGGCGCGCGGCCCGTCGAACTGGACGCGGAGACCTTCGACGTGATGCTGGCCTCGGTCGACGGGCACGTCGGCGTGGCCCTCCGCGACTGAACGGGAGGTGCGACACGGCCGATCGGCCGAGAGGCTGGGACGCGCCGTCGACAGGGGCGATCTCGACGTCGCCGCCGGAGAGACGGCGGCGATCATCGCGGCGGTGGCCGGGCCGATGACCGGCGTGGCCCTCGCGGTCTCGGTCGTGGCGGCCGCCGGCCCGGCCGTGCGCGGCGCACGCTCCAGCACCGTCAGCGCCCCGGCCGGTGCGGCACGCCCCCCGCGCCGCCCATGCTCCTCGGCGTCCTCGTGGGCGTCTCCCCAGGAGGGTTCCTGCTGTTCGCCGTCGTCGACACGCTCGCCGGCGGCGACGGCGAGAAGGCCACACTCGGGTGATCTCGGGTGGAAAAGGCGGTGACGGGGCGGCGTGGCGTCGAGCATTCTTGTGATCATGCTTGATGGCGCGGCCGTGAAGGCGTTCGTGGCGGACGGGTTCGTCCGGGTCGAGGGGGCGTTCTCGCGCGAGGTGGCGGGGGAGTGCCGGGAGATCATTTGGCGGGATCTGGGGGCCGATCCCGGGGATCCGGGTACGTGGCCGCGGACGGTGGCGGCGCGGGCGGGCTACGGGGACCCGCCGTTCCTGGCCGCGGGTGACACGCCGCGGCTGCGCGCCGCGTTCGACGGCCTCGTGGGGGAGGGGCGGTGGCTGCCGCGTGCCGATCTGGGGGGCTTCGTGATCCGCTTTCCCGGTGACGAGCCGGCCGTCGTCGACGGGTGGCACGTCGATGTGAGCTTTCCCGGGCGGGACTCGGGACCCCGCGACTACATGACCTGGCGGGCGAACGTCCGGTCCAGGGACCGCGCGCTGCTGATGTTCTTCCTGTTCTCCGACGTGGGGGAGGACGACGCGCCGACCCGCCTGCGCGCCGGCTCCCACCTGGACGTGGCGCGGGTGCTGGAGCCCGAGGGCGAGGACGGCCTGGACGCCAGGGAGCTGGCGCGGCGCGCGGAGGCGGCCAGCGGGCATCGGCCGATCGTCCACGCCATGGGCCGGGCGGGGGACGTCTACCTGTGCCACCCGTTCCTGGTGCACGCCGGCCGGCCGAACCGGGGGAGGCGGCCTCGTTTCCTGGGCCAGCCGAAGCTCGCCCCGGCCGTGCCGCTCCGGCTCGACCGGCCCGACGGGGCCTACTCTCCCGTCGAGGCCGCGATCAGAATGGGCCTCGGACGCGACTGACGCGGTTCCCGCCCGCACGCCGGGACTCCGGGAGTTCGTCAGAGCCGCCCCGATGGGCCGGCTCGACGTCGGAAGCACACGCGTCGCCGCCCTCCCCGAGGAGGACGGCGACGCGCGACCTGGCGTCGCCGCGGGTCAGCGCTTGTTGACCCAGTAGCTCTGGAGCGATCCCGTCGCCGGGATGCGCGCCGTCGAGACCGAGCCCACGGGAACCCACGGCCCGGCGTTGGTGAGGACGCCGACCTGCGGGTTCGGGTGCCGGGCGACCAGGTAGACCTGGTGCTCTCCCGTGCCGCTCGTGCAGAGGCTGGAGACGTAACCGTCCGCCACCCAGGTGGTGCAGTCGTCAGGGAGCGCGTAGGCGGTGCCGCCCGGCAGGGCGACGGCGAGCAGCGCGGCGAAGGAGAGGGCAGCCGCCCACTTCCTGGATCTCACGTGTGCATTCCTCCGGTGGTGAAAGGGGGTGGAGGTAGAGCTGGTGGCGGCCGGCCGATTCTTAGGAAAGTTTCCTAACCGAAAGATACCTGCGGGTCGGAGCGCGTCAAGACCCCGTCCGTGGCGGCTTTGCCGTCTTTTGGGGTGCGGTTTCTTATCCTGCGGCCATGGCGCGATGGGTGGGCGGCGGCGGGCACCTCGTGGAGGCGATCCGTCTGGACGGCCGGCCGCTGCTGCGCGTCAGCCAGTACGGCTACCTCGTCGCCTACTGCCGCTCGGTGGCCGAGCTGGCCGCGCACGTCGCGCTGGAGGACCTGGTCGAGGTGATCCCTCTGCGGGCCCGTGACCGGTGACGAGCCGATCGGGCGTGCGGGGGCCCAACCGGGACCGCGGCTTTCCGGAACCGTTTCACCGTTCCACGTCGATCTCACCTGATGAGAATTCAAGGCCGCGCCCCGTGGTAATTGTCCGGCCCATTTCGCGCCGCTTTATCGTGCCGGTGCCCGCGCGTCGTGGATGCACGGCTGGATGTACTCCGGGAATTGATTTCCGGACGTTCTCGGTCGCCCGTTGAGATTCCGGTGGCCCTGTCTTCCGATGTCCTCGTCCGCGGGCCGGCGCGGTGGCCGTGGGCCTTGTGGATGCCCGGACACGCCGGGGGGTCCGGTCGCGTCCGGCGGGATGACGCCGAGAAATATGAATGATACTCATAATGCCTTCCGTGGGATGCGAAGAGGCGGCTCCTCACGCGAATGCGGGGCGTCCGTCGCGCCGAGTGATTACCCGGGCAAGCGTTATCGAAAATAGACGGCCGGGGGCTTGTTGGGTGATATTCCGCTGGCTAGTGTCCAGCGCGGGGACCGCGATTAGGGGGCGACATGAATGTGCTTCTCGTCGAGGACGACCGTTGCCTGGCCGCCGCTTTCGCCGCCGGGCTGCGCAGGTACGGCTACGCCGTCGTTCACGCCTCCACCGGCAGGGAGGCCGGGCAGGCCACGGGGTACGACCTGGTCCTCCTGGACCTCGACCTGGCCGACGAGGACGGCCTCGCCCTCTGCCGGTCGATCCGGCGGTTCTGCGGCGTCCCGCTCATCCTGCTCTCCTCCAGGGGCGCCGAGCAGGACCGCGTCCTCGGGCTGCGCGCCGGCGCCGACGACTACCTGGTCAAGCCGTTCGGCATGGCCGCGCTGGAGGCGAGGATCCAGGCGGTCGTGTGCCGGCCCCGCGCCGCGGCGAACGCCACCATCGTCGTCGACGACCTCACCCTCGACCTCGCCGCGCGCACCGTGCGGCGCGCCGGGCGCGCCATCGGTCTCACCCCCAAGGAGTTCGGCCTGCTCGCGCGCATCGCCGAGCGGCGGGGGAAGGTCGTCCAGCGCGAGCAGCTCCTGCTGGAGATCTGGCACGACACGGGCAGGGCCGCGGCGCGCACCCTCGACGTCCACATCACCCACCTGCGCGCCAAGCTCGGCCGCCCGGCCATCCTGCAGACCGTGCGCGGCGTCGGCTACCGGCTGGGCACGGCGGGCGGCGGCTGATCGGGCGGCCCGGCGGCGCCGCCGCCCGTCATGGGGGGCGGCCCGGGATCCTCGCGGGTGACCTGGCCGGGCGCGAGGTCGCCGCGCAGCCCGCGCCAGGAGGGGTGGCGCAGCCGGTGGTCGGGGGTCCACTCGGCGTACTGCACCTCGCCGACCAGCTCCGGGTCCACCCAGCGCGCCTCCCTGGCCTGCTCGCGCGGCACCTCGTCGGCGAAGGGAGAGGTGTCCCTCTCCAGCGGCCTGAGGACCTCCAGCAAATCGCGCAGCGTCTCCTCGGTGAACCCGGTGCCGACGTTGCCCGCGTACACCAGCCGCCCGCCGTCGTGCACGCCGAGCAGGAGCGAGCCGATCGTGGCGGCGCGGCGGCCCTTGCCGGGGGTCCAGCCGCCGATCACCACCTCCTGCGCGCGGAAGTTCTTGACCTTGGTCCAATCGGGCGAGCGCCTGCCGGGCCGGTAGGGGGAGCTCAGGCGCTTGGAGACGATGCCCTCCATGCCGAGCCGCCTGCTGAGGCCGAGGGCGTGCACGCCGTCGTCGTGGAACCAGGCGGGCACCTGCCAGCGCGCGCCCGCCGACACGACCTCCTCCAGCAGCGCCCTGCGCTCCACGTACGGCAGGCCGATCGCCGGATCGGCGCCGACGTGCAGCACGTCGAACAGCATGAACGTGACGGGCACGGTCGCGACGAGGTGGCGGACGCGCGCCGGGTCGCGCTGGTGCATCCGGGGCTGCAGCGCCGAGAAGCTCGGCCGGCCCGCCTCGTCGAAGGCGACGATCTCCCCGTCGAGGACGACGTCGCGGCGGCCGACCGCGCCCGCCAGCGGGTACAGCTCGGGGTAGGCGGTGGTGACGTTCCTGCCGTTGCGCGAGACGAGCCTGAGCGCGGCGTCCTCGACGTACGCGAGGGCGCGCACGCCGTCCCACTTCATCTCGTGCCCCCACTGCTCGTCCACGGCGGGCGGGGGCAGCGGGCCGGGCTGGGCGAGCATCGGGGAGTACGTAGGAAGTCCCCCCATGGGCGTTTTCCTACCCGTTGCACCGCTGCGTACGAACCCCCCGTGCCTCAAGAGGTGATCATGCGATGTCGGGATAATGGGCCTTATGAAATTGAGGATCTTCACCGAACCCCAGCAGGGCGCCACCTACGAGGACCAGCTCCGCGTGGCCCAGGCGGCCGAACGGCTCGGGTTCGACGCCTTCTTCCGTTCCGACCACTACCTGAACATGGGCGGCGACCCCGGCCCGGGGCCGACAGACTCGTGGGTGACGCTCGGAGCCCTCGCCCGTGAGACCAGCACCATCCGGCTCGGCACCCTCGTCACGGCGGGGACCTTCCGCCTGCCGGGCCCGCTCGCGATCAGCGTCGCCCAGGTGGACCAGATGAGCGGCGGCCGGGTGGAGTTCGGCTTCGGCACCGGCTGGTTCGACGCCGAGCACAAGGCGTACGGGATCCCGTTCCCGCCGCTCGGCGAGCGGTTCGCCCGCTTCGAGGAGCAGCTGGAGATCATCACGGGCCTGTGGACCACCGAGCCGGGCGCCACCTACTCGTTCGAGGGCGCCTACTACCGCCTGGTGGACTCCCCGGCGCTGCCCAAGCCCGCGCAGCGCCCCCGCCCGCCGGTGATCATCGGCGGCACCGGCGCCAAGCGCACCCCGCGCATCGCCGCCAGGTTCGCCGACGAGTACAACGTGCCGTTCAACCCCGTCGACGACACCGCCGCCGCGTTCGGCCGGGTCCGCGACGCCGTCGAGGCGGCGGGCCGCGAGCCGATCGTGCTGTCGGCCGCGCAGGTCGTGTGCGTCGGCGCGGACGAGGCCGAGGTCGCCCGCAGGGCCGCCGCGATCGGCCGCGAGGTGCCCGAGCTGCGCCGCAACGGCCTCACCGGCACGCCGCAGGAGGTGCTCGACAAGCTCGGCACGTTCGCCAAGGCCGGGGCCGAACGGGTCTACCTGCAGGTCCTCGACCTGTCCGACCTGGACCACCTGGAGCTGATCGCCGCGGAGATCCTGCCGCACATCTGAGCCGCGCGGGCCTCGGGAATCCGGTGGCCGGGGTGATCGAGATAGGGAAAAATCGGGCGACGTGCTGCTCGCCATCTCGACGACCACGCGGCCGGCCACCGACCTCGGCTTCCTGCTGCACAAGCATCCCGACCGCGTGCAGGAGTTCGACCAGTCCTTCGGGGTCGCCCGCGTCTTCTACCCCGAGGCCACCGCCGACCGGTGCACCGCGGCGCTCATGCTCGACGTCGACGCGGTGCGCCTGGCCCGCTCGCGCGGCGCCGCGTCCTCGCCCGACTTCAGCCTCGGCCAGTACGTCAACGACCGGCCGTACGCGGCCTCGTCCATGCTCGCGGTGGCGCTCGCCGACGTCTTCAGGACCGCGCGCGCCGGCATCTGCAAGGCGCGGCCCGGTCTGGCCGCGGGCCCGATCGACCTGACGGTCACCGTGCCCGTGCTGCCCTGCCGGGGCGGCGCCGACCTGGCCGGCCTGCTGTTCGAGCCGCTGGGCTGGGGGGTCGAGGCCACGCCGATCCCTCTGGACGAGCGGTTCCCCGCCTGGGGCGACTCGCGCTACGTGCGCCTCGTCCTCACCGGCGCGGTCCGTCTGGCCGACGCGCTGAACCACCTGTACGTCCTGCTGCCGGTGCTGGACGACGCCAAGCACTACTGGATCGCCCCCGACGAGGTCGACAAGCTGATCCGCGCGGGGGAGGGCTGGCTGGCCTCCCACCCCGAGCGGGGGCGGATCACCCGCCGCTACCTCGGCCGCCGCAGCGGCCTTACGCACGCCGCGTTCGCCCGCCTGGCGGAGATCGGCGACGATGTCGAGGAGGACCTGGAGCCTCCAGTCGAGGAGGAGCCCGCGGCCGACACCGCCGAGCCGGCCGGGGAGCCCGCCGCCGATCCGGTGGAGGAGCCCGCCGCGGAGGCGGCAGAGGCCGCAGGGGAGGCTCCGGCACGGTCCGAGGCGCGCCCGCTCAACCTGCTGCGCGTCGACGCCGTGCTCGCCGCGCTGGCCGAGACCGGGGCCGGCTCGGTCATCGACCTCGGATGCGGCTCGGGCCGGCTGGTCGGCGAGCTGCTCAAGAACCCCGCGCTGACGAGGGTCACCGGCGCCGACGTCTCGGCGCGGGCGCTGGCCCTGGCCGCGCGACGCCTGAGGCTCGACCGCATGCCCGAGGCGCGCCGCGGCCGCCTCACCCTCTTCCAGGGCGCGCTGACCTACACCGACGCCCGGTTCGCCGGGTACGACGCGGCGGTGCTGATGGAGGTCGTCGAGCACGTCGACCCGCCGCGCCTGCCCGCGCTCGAACGCGTCGTGTTCGGCGTGGCCCGGCCCCGCACGGTGATCGTGACGACGCCGAACCGCGAGTACAACGCGCGCTACGAGTTCCTCACCGGCATGCGGCACCCCGACCACCGCTTCGAGTGGACCCGCGCGGAGTTCGCGGACTGGGCCGGGCGGGTCTGCGCCGAGCACGGCTACCGCGTGGCGTACCGGCCGGTCGGCGAGGAGGACCCCGAGCTCGGCCCGCCGACCCAGATGGGAGTGTTCACCCGTGACTGACCCCGTGGCAGAGTCATCGGACGTGCCCCTGGACGAGCGCGCGGCCGAGCCCGCGGAGGGCGTCAGGGAGGTCCAGGTGCCCGCGCTGTCGCTGGTCGTGCTGGTGGGCGTCTCGGGCAGCGGCAAGTCGACGTTCGCGCGCCGGCACTTCCTGCCCACCCAGGTCGTCTCCTCCGACTTCTGCCGGGGCCTGGTCGCCGACGACGAGAACGACCAGGCCGCGACGCCGGACGCCTTCGACGTCCTGAACTACATCGTCGCCACCCGCCTGCGCCGCGGCCTGCTCACCGTCGTGGACGCCACCAACGTCCAGTGGGAGGCGCGCAAGAAGCTGGTCGAGCTGGCCAGGAGCCACGACGTGCTCGCCGACGCGATCGTCCTCGACGTCCCCGAGGAGGTCGCCGTGGCACGCAACGCGCTGCGCCCCGAGCGGGACTTCGGCGCCCACGTCGTCGTCCGGCAGCGCAAGGACCTGCGCCGCTCGCTGCCGAGGATCTCCAAGGAGGGCTTCCGCCGCGTCCACGTGCTCAGGGGCGAGGCCATCGGCACGGCCACGGTCACCTACGAGAAGGCGTGGACCGACCGGCGCGAGCTGACCGGCCCGTTCGACATCGTCGGCGACGTCCACGGCTGCCGTGCCGAGCTGGAGACCCTGCTCACCACGCTCGGCTGGGAACTGCGCCGCGACGCGGCGGGCCGCCCGGTCGGCGCCTCCCACCCCGAGGGCAGGACGGCCCTGTTCGTCGGCGACCTCGTGGACAGGGGCCCCGACACGCCGGGCGTGCTGCGGCTGGTGATGGGCATGGTCGCCGCCGGGACGGCGCTGTGCGTGTCCGGCAACCACGAGCAGAAGCTGACCCGCGCGCTGGGCGGCCGCAAGGTGTCGATCACCCACGGTCTGGAGGTGTCCCTGGAGCAGCTCGCCGCGGAGCCGGAGGAGTTCCGCCGCGAGGCGATCGCGTTCATGGACGGGCTGATCAGCCACTACCAGCTCGACGGGGGCAGGCTCGTGATCGCCCACGCCGGGCTGAAGGAGGCCTACCACGGCCGCGCCTCGGGCCGGGTGCGCTCCTTCGCGCTGTACGGCGACACGACGGGGGAGACCGACGAGTACGGGCTGCCGGTCCGCTACCCCTGGGCCACGGACTACCGGGGCCGCGCGATGGTCGTGTACGGCCACACGCCGGTCCCCGAGCCGGAGTGGGTCAACAACACCCTGTGCGTGGACACCGGGTGCGTGTTCGGGGGCAGGCTGACCGCGCTGCGCTACCCGAGCCGCGAGGTGGTCTCGGTGCCCGCCGAGCGGGTCTGGTACGAGCCCACCCGGCCGCTCGCCGTTCCCCTGCGGCGCGACCCCGGCGTGCTGGCGATCGGCGACGTCCAGGGCACCCGGTACGTCGAGACGCGCTACGGCGGCAAGGTCAAGATCCGCGAGGAGAACGCCGCCGCCGCGCTGGAGATCATGAGCAGGTTCGCCGTGGACCCGCGCTGGCTCGTCTACCTGCCGCCGACCATGGCCCCGCCGGAGACGTCCCGGCTGGACGGGTACCTGGAGCACCCCGCCGAGGCGTTCGCCGAGTTCGCCGCCGCCGGGGTCGCCGAGGTCGTGTGCGAGGAGAAGCACATGGGCTCGCGGGCGGTCGCCGTGCTCGCGCGCACGCCCGAGGCCGCGGCGGCGCGCTTCGGCGTGACCGGCGGCGCCTGCGGGACCGTGCACACCCGCACCGGCCGTCCCTTCTTCGACGATCCCGGGCTGACCGGCGAGCTCGTCGCGGGGCTGCGGGCGGCGGTCTCCGACGCGGGACTGTGGGACCACCTCCGCACCGACTGGCTCGTGCTGGACTGCGAGCTGCTTCCGTGGTCGGCCAAGGCAGAGGGGCTGATCCGGGAGCAGTACGCCTCGGTCGGCGCGGCGGCGGGTGCGGCCCTGCCGGAGGCGGTACGGCTGCTGGAGGCGGCCGCGGCGCGCGGCCTGGAGGTGGCGGAGCCGCTCGGCCGGGCGCGGCGGCGCGCCGCCAACGCCGCGCTGTTCCGCGACGCCTACGCGCGGTACTGCGCGCCGGTGTCGGGCCTGGCGGGCATCCGGCTGGCGCCGTTCCAGATCCTGGCGGTGGAGGGACGGGCGACCGCGGCCGAGGAGCCGCACTCCTGGCACCTGGAGACCCTGGCCCGCCTGGACTCCCCGCTCATCGCCCCGACCCGGCACGTCTTCGTCTCCCTGGACGACGAGCGGTCCCGGGCCGCGGCGGCCGAGTGGTGGGAGGGGCTCACCTCGGCGGGCGGCGAGGGCATGGTCGTCAAGCCGGTCCACCCGGCCGCCGGGCGCGTCCAGCCGGGCGTCAAGGTGCGCGGGCGCGAGTACCTGCGGATCATCTACGGGCCCGACTACACCGAAGCCGTCGAGGCGCTGCGGGGCAGGTTCCTCGGCAAGAAACGGTCGCTGGCCCTGCGCGAGCACGCCCTGGGCCTGGAGGCGCTGGCGCGGCTGGCCGAGGGCGAGCCGCTGTGGCGGGTCCACGAGCCCGTTTTCGCGGTGCTGGCCCTGGAGTCCGAGCCGGTGGACCCGCGCCTGTGACGGCCGCTCAGGCCCCGGACCGCGCGGCCGGGGCCGGGAGCTCGGCCACCTCGCGGCGGACGTACGCCCGCAGCTCCTCGCCCTGCTCGTAGAGGTCCTTCAGGACGGCCAGGCAGGGGGCGATCACCTTGGGGTCGGTGATGCGGCGCCCGCCGAGGTGGGCGCCCGCGGCGTCGTACAGCACCTCGTACATGAGGCCGGGGGACAGGACCAGCAGCTCGGGCAGCGGCCCGGACGGCTCGTAGGGGCGCACGGCCGAGGCGGGCACGACGCGGGGACGCTCGCCCGCGTCGGCGCGCGCCGCCAGGACGTGCAGTTCCCACTGCATGTACGGGGTCAGGGGAGACTCGACGACCCGGGCGCGCCGGAACTCCGCGTAGCCCTCGTAGTCGGCGGGCAGGGAGCCGCGCATCTCGCCGATGAGTCGCAGGGAACGTTCCCAGTCGCCCTCGGTCATGGCCACCCAGGACGGCTCGTAGGGCTCGGAGAAGTGCTGGAGGCGTTCGAGCTTCCACACCACGCCCTCGGCGCTCTCGTAGGCGGCGCGAAACTCCGGGCCGTAGATCTCAGGGGGCAGCACCGCCGCCTCCGCCGCGCGCGCCCGCTCGAAGACCTCGGACACCGTGGACGCCTCGCGCGCGCGATGGTCAAGACGGTCGTCGGTGCTCGGGATCATGGGCGGCTCCTCGTCGTTGGATGCGGACTCCGCGCGGCGTCGCGCCGCGGAGCTGTGGCGAGAGGTACGGGGAGGTGCTGTGAGGTGCTGCGGACTGCTCGGCGATCGCTCGATTTCGCTCGGGGTCACTGGGACATCGCGGGAAGAACGTGCGCCACCATGCCCGGAGCCGTCGGCGACGAAACCCGGGAATGACAACGGTCTTCAGAAAACAGGCCGATCATGGGACGGCTGACATGGAGCGTCAAGGCCCAAATCCGGGCGGGGCGCGACGGCGCGGCCACGGAGGGCCACCGATGGCACGGGATCCCCTCCGGATGGGCGTGTCCGGAACGCTCCCCGGACACGCTGATGGCCGGACGGGCGTGGCGCCCGTCCGGCCGGGTGAGCTCACCCCGCGGCGGCGGTCAGAAGCGGCGGCCGGGACGGCCGTGGTGGTGGAGGCGGTGCGCCACGCCGAGCAGGGCGAGCACCAGCCACACCAGGAACAGCACCTTCAGCACGCCGAACATCACCCACAGCGAGCCGGAGACCAGCGAGACGATCAGGGCGACCGCCAGAATGATCATGAACGCCGGCGGGCCGCCGTGGTGGCGCCGGGCCCGGGCGCGCCGGGCGGCCCGCATGGCGTGGTGCGCGGCGAGGTCGCCGGTCCACGCCGGACCGGCCCACGGCGCGGGACCCGCGTGGGGCCCGGGGCGGCCCTGGTGCTCCCAGCGCGCCCACGGCGGGGGAGGCCCCCAGGGGCCGCGCCGGTCGTGCTCCGCGCGCGCGGGCGCGGGGCCGGGTAGGTCGGCCGTCACCCGGCGCAGATCGCCGGCCGTCCGGGCGGCGAGCACGGTGTCGAGTCGTTCGGTCAGCTCGTCATGGGTGAGGCGGCCCTGCGCGAAGTGCTCCCGCAGGGCGGCCATCACCTCGTCGCGTTCCGCGTCGCCGATCCGCAGATCGTCCCGCGAGGTCATCGAGGATCACTCCTCCGAGGTGTCGCCGTCGGCCAGGATCTGGTAGAGCTTGCGCCGGGTCTGGGCCAGGACCTGCTTGGCCTGCCCGATCTGCCCTTCGCTTCCAGTCTGCGCTATCTGGAAGAGCGCCGCGGCGGCCTGACGGGACAGATCGAACAACTCGTACACGGTGTCGTCGACGTCGGGCGTCATCTCCTCCCATGGGGCCCGCACCTCGTCCGGATGCTGGGCGACGTACTCCTGGCCGGTGGGCGTGAGCTGGAAGGTCTTGCGGCCGTCGGTCTCCTCGGCGCGCACCAGCCCCTCGTCGGTGAGCTGCTGCAGCGCCGGGTACACCGCGCCGGGGCTGGGCTTCCACCCGCCCTGGCTGCGCTGGGCGATCTCCTGGATGATCTGGTAGCCGTTGCGGGGCTCCTCGCTGAGCAGCGCCAGGATCGCGGCCCGCACGTCGCCGCGCTTGGCCTTGCGCCCGCCGCGGCCGAACCCGCCGAACGGCCCGCGCCCCCCGCCGAACGGGAATCCGGGGCCCCCGAAGCCGCGCCCGAATTCCCACGGGAACGGGCCGGGACCGCGGCGGCCCCGGTCGCGGCGCTCCCGGCGCTCGTCGTGGTCGTGGGGACCGTGCGAGCCGTGCGGGCCGTGCGGGCCGTGCGGGCCATGGTGATGCCCGTGGTCCCAGCCCGAGGCGGCGGCGCGCAGAGCGGCCACGGCGGCGTCCCCGATCATGCGCGGGTCGGGCAAGGGTCCGCGCCTCGCGTATGCGTACGACATGTCTTCCCCCTGTCTGAACGATCGACCATCGATCGCTCTCGATGCCTCAAAGATATATCGTTACCGTTCTCAGAACAACCCATGGACGAGGGAAAGGCGCGACCCGGCGGCGCGGGCGATCTGCGTGCCCCTGGTGACGCGAGCCCCGTGACGGCCGGGGATTCGCCGCGTCCGGCCCACGGAATCGGGGGCTCCTTCAGGCTGTGGTCAATGCCCAGCTAGGCACGGTCCAAAATTGAGTGACGCAGATCACGAAAATGCGGGAACAGACCGCGGGGTCCGAGCGTTAGCAGCTATCGACGGGTCCGTTCTGCTTTGAGAGGGCTGGGGGGTGCTCTTGGAGCGGAACGGCCCGTCTGCCTTTTCCTGGGCTCTTCCCCAGACTTCCCCGACGTACCGTCCCGTAACGTCTGCATCACCTGTCCGTAACCCGTCGTAGGCAGCATTTCCCGCCTCCGGGGGCAAGCGACACGCCGGTACGTTGATGGCAAACTTCCCGCGTATGGCAAGGATTTTGCCGTAAGGTCCCCGAACGTGATCTACGCATGATGGGGCATACGCACGCGCTGAGCGGGGCCGCGGCCTGGCTCCTCGTCGCGCCGGGGCTCGCCGCGCTTCCCGGCATGGGCGGTCCCCTGGCGGAGCTCGCCCCCATGGTCTCGGGGGTGCTGTCCCCGGGCGAGCTGATCGCCGGCGCGCTGATCTGCGCGGGCGCCGCCATGCTGCCCGACCTCGACCACCCGCACGCCACGATCGCCCAGACCTTCGGGCCCGCGACGTGGGTGCTGAGCAAAGTGGTCAACTGGGCCAGCGGAGGCCACCGCCACGCGACCCACTCGCTGGCGTTCGCGATCGTGGCCGGAGTGGGCACGCACTTCCTCGCCGACCGCTATCCCCTCGCGCGCGACATCGTGGTGGTCCTGATGATCGGCCTGGCGATCCGGGCCGTCGGCGTGGGCATCCCCGGCAAGACCATCACCTCGGCGCTGGTGAACATCGCGCTGACGGCCGCGACGTTCGTCTTCTTCCAGTCCCGCGGCCTGGACTACTACTGGCTCGGGCTCGCCGTCGCGATCGGGTGCCTGGCCCATGTGGTGGGGGACTGCCTGACCGAGCGGGGCTGCCCCGTCCTGTGGCCGCTCCAGCACCGCTGGCTGCTGCCCTGGAAGATCGGCATCAAGACGGGCAGGAAGTTCGAGGTGAAGATCCTCGGCCCGCTGCTGTCGGTGGTCGTGATCGGCCTGTTCGCCCTGCGGCTCATGCCCGCGGTGGCCTGAGGCCGCGCTCCCGTCCCGTCGGGGGTAACTTGATGTCGAGATACATGTCCCGATATCTTGATATCGAGACATCGTGCCGCCGAGGGTGAAGGTTAGGTCTACCTAACTACCAGCGGTGGTCGACCGGTGCGGCAGGATCTATGGGGCGAACCCGGCATTCAGCTGCGTGACCCATCATCATCAGTGGCGATGAGTGGAACAAGGAGGCGAGTCCCCGTGCCCGCAACGTCCGCGAACAGCTTCGGCAGCCGTGACACACTCCGTGTCGGTGACGCGGAGTACGAGATCTACCGGCTGGACGCCGTGGAGGGGTCGGCGCGCCTCCCGTACAGCTTGAAGATCCTCCTGGAGAACCTGCTCCGCACCGAGGACGGCGCCAACATCACCGCCGAGCACATCTCCGCGCTCGGCGCGTGGGACCCGAAGGCCGCGCCCAGCGTGGAGATCCAGTTCACCCCGGCCCGCGTGATCATGCAGGACTTCACCGGCGTGCCCTGCGTGGTGGACCTGGCCACGATGCGCGAGGCCGTGCGCGACCTCGGCGGCGACCCGGCCAGGATCAACCCCCTGGCCCCCGCCGAGATGGTCATCGACCACTCGGTCGTCGTCGACTTCTTCGGCGGCCCCGACTCCTTCCAGCGCAACGTGGAGCGCGAGTACGAGCGCAACCGCGAGCGCTACCAGTTCCTGCGCTGGGGCCAGACGGCCTTCGACGAGTTCAAGGTCGTCCCGCCCGGCACCGGAATCGTCCACCAGGTCAACATCGAACACCTGGCCCGCGTCGTGATGGTCCGCGACGGCGGGGCCCTGCCCGTCGCCTACCCCGACACCTGCGTCGGCACCGACTCCCACACCACCATGGAGAACGGCGTCGGCGTGCTCGGCTGGGGCGTCGGCGGCATCGAGGCCGAGGCCGCCATGCTCGGCCAGCCGATCTCCATGCTGATCCCGCGCGTGGTCGGCTTCAAGCTCACCGGCGAGCTGCCCCCCGGCGCGACCGCCACCGACCTGGTGCTGCGCATCACCGAGATGCTCCGGCGCCACGGCGTGGTCGGCAAGTTCGTCGAGTTCTACGGCGAGGGCGTCGCGGCCGTCCCGCTGGCCAACCGGGCCACGATCGGCAACATGAGCCCCGAGTTCGGCTCCACCTGCGCGATCTTCCCGATCGACGACGAGACGATCAAGTACCTCAAGCTCACCGGCCGCAGCGAGGAGCAGGTCGCGCTGGTCGAGGCGTACGCCAAGGCCCAGAGCCTGTGGCACGACCCCTCCCGCGAGCCGGACTTCTCCGAGTACATCGAGCTGGACCTGTCCACCGTCGTGCCGTCCATCGCCGGCCCCAAGCGCCCGCAGGACCGCATCGCGCTGGACGCCGCCAAGCAGACCTGGCGGCGCGACGTCCGGGTGTTCGTGCCGGAGAACGAGCAGGAATACGACGTGGTGGACGAGGAGGGCAAGGAGTCCTTCCCCGCCTCCGACTCGCCGGCCTCCAACGCCCAGGCCGACGGGCACGACAAGAAGGAGGGCCGGCCGGTCGCCGCGGGCGCCGGGACGGTCGCGGGCCGCCCGCACGCCCCCACCCCGGTCACCCTCTCCGACGGCTCCTCCTTCGAGCTGGACCACGGCGCCGTGGTGATCGCCGCGATCACCTCCTGCACCAACACCTCCAACCCCTACGTCATGATCGGCGCCGCCCTGCTCGCCAGGAACGCGGTGGACAAGGGGCTCACCCGCAAGCCGTGGGTGAAGACCTCGCTCGCCCCCGGCTCGCAGGTCGTGACCGGCTACTTCGAGCGCGCCGGGCTCACGCCGTACCTCGACAAGCTCGGCTTCAACCTCGTCGGCTACGGCTGCACGACCTGCATCGGCAACTCCGGCCCCCTGCCGGAGGAGATCTCCGCGGCGGTCCAGTCCGGCGACCTCGCCGTGACGGCGGTGCTGTCCGGCAACCGCAACTTCGAGGGCCGGATCAACCCCGACGTCAAGATGAACTACCTGGCCTCGCCGCCGCTGGTCGTCGCCTACGCCCTCGCGGGCACGATGGACCTGGACCTGAACACCGAGCCTCTCGGCACGGGCTCCGACGGCGAGCCGGTGTACCTCAAGGACATCTGGCCCTCCCCGGAGGAGGTCGCCGAGGTCGTCAACTCCTCGATCGGCGAGGACATGTTCAAGCGGGACTACGCCGACGTGTTCACCGGCGACGAGACCTGGCGGTCGCTGCCGATCCCGACCGGTGACACCTTCGAGTGGGACCCGGCCTCGACCTACGTCCGCAAGGCGCCGTACTTCGACGGGATGCCGAGCGAGCCGGAGCCGGTCACCGACATCGCGGGCGCCCGGGTGCTCGCCCTGCTCGGCGACTCGGTGACGACCGACCACATCTCCCCGGCGGGCTCGATCAAGGCCGACTCGCCCGCGGGCCGCTACCTCAAGGAGCACGGCGTCGCGCTCAAGGACTTCAACTCCTACGGGTCGCGCCGCGGCAACCACGAGGTCATGATCCGGGGCACGTTCGCCAACATCCGCCTGCGCAACCAGATCGCGCCGGGCACCGAGGGCGGCTTCACCCGCGACTTCACGAAGGACGGCGCACCGGTCTCCACGATCTACGACGCCTCGGCGAACTACCAGGCGGCCGGCGTCCCGCTGGTGGTGCTGGCGGGCAAGGAGTACGGCTCGGGCTCCTCGCGCGACTGGGCGGCCAAGGGCACCGCCCTGCTCGGCGTGCGCGCGGTGATCGCCGAGTCCTACGAGCGCATCCACCGCTCCAACCTCATCGGCATGGGCGTGCTGCCGCTGCAGTTCCCCGAGGGCCAGAGCGCCGCCTCGCTCGGGCTGACCGGCGAGGAGACCTTCGAGATCACCGGCGTCGAGGAGCTCAACGCGGGCACGACCCCGGCCACGGTGACGGTCAGGGCCGGCGACAAGGAGTTCGAGGCGGTCGTGCGCATCGACACGCCCGGCGAGGCCGACTACTACCGCCACGGCGGCATCATGCAGTACGTCCTGCGCTCCCTGCTGGCCAAGAGCTGAGCAGGGGAGGCGGGGCCGCGGCCCCGCCCTCGGGGGTCACGAGACTCCGATGAGGACCGGCCCGCGCGGCGCACCCGTCCGCCGGGCCGGTCGACCCCGGCCCGTCCCCGTACTGGGACGGGCCTTTTAACCTGTTGCGGCAGGTGGTGGGCCCGCGCCTACGTTGAGGCCCATGACTCATGATCTTTTAGTGCTTCTGATCGCCGGCTGCGTGGTGTTCGCCGGGGCGGTGGTCCAGGGAGGGGTCGGGTTCGGGCTGGGGCTGCTCGCCGCGCCGGTCATCACCGTCCTCGACCCCACGGTCATGCCCGCGGCCGTGCAGGTGGTCAACGCCGTGCTGCCGCTGCTCACGCTGGTCGTGGAGTGGCGCGCGATCGACTGGCGCGGCCTCGGCTTCGCGCTGCTCGGCAGGCTCCCCGGCGGCGCGCTCGGCGGGCTCGTCGTCGTGTACGTCAGCGGCCAGGTGCTCGGCGTGCTGGTCGGGGTGATGGTGCTGGCCGCGGTGGCGGTCACCGCGACCGCGGTGGCCGTCCCGCGCAACGGCGCCACGCTCGCCGCCGCCGGACTGCTCTCGGGGGTCACCGGCACGGCCACCGGCATCGGCGGGCCCCCGCTCGCGATCGTCTACCAGCACGACAAGGGCCCGAGGATCCGGGCGACGCTGGCGATGTACTTCTTCCTCGCGGCGGCGCAGTCCCTCGTGGTCCTCGCCGCGGTCGGCAGGCTGCCCCTCAGGGCGCTCGCCGCGGGCGCCCTGCTCGTCCCCTTCCTGGTGGCCGGATTCGCCGTCTCCGGGCCGCTCAGGCGCTTCCTGGACGGCGGACGCGTCCGCGCGGGCATCCTGCTCGTGGCCGCGGCGTCGGCCTTCGTGCTGATCATGCGCAGCCTGGCCTTCTGAGGAGGCCGCGGCCCAAGTGGATTCCTGGGTCAGGCCACCATCGCGGCGCCGGCGATCCAGGTGTTGCACGCGGAGGGCGCCGTCGCCTTGTAGCCGCGGCTCAGCCAGTTGGCGATGTTGCGGCCCTTGCCGTGGTCGCGCACGTCGGCGATCTCGTCGCCGCTGCGCCGGTCGGCGGCCACGAGGTCGTTCCAGTCCTCGGCCGTGCGGTCGAGCGAGGGCCAGACCGCGCCGATGAAGGCGCCCGCGAGGCACTCGGCCTGCAGCTCGTGCCGGCGGGTCTGCTCCAGGTACTCGTTCTTGCCGCGTCCGGGCAGCCCGTCGTAGGCCTTCCACATGCCGGCGAGGTTCTGGACGTGGTGGCCGTACTCGTGGGCGATCACGTCCATGAGGAACAGGTCACCGGGGTCGTTCACGATGCTCTTGTCCAGCAGGAACACGATCTGCCGCGTCGGATTGCAGTAGATGGCCTGGATGTTCTCGCCCCACTTGCGGCCGCACGCCCGCTGCGGCTTGGTGATGAACTTCACAGCGGGCTTCACGAAGGGGAGACGGGCCTTCTTGAACTGGGCGGCCCACACGGTGTCGAGGCACTTCACCAGCGGGACCAGATAGTTCTTGACCGAGGCGACGTCGCCCGCCTCCACCGGCGGCTCCGGGCAGGACGCCGGGCCGAGGGGGCCAGAGGCGTACAGCGCGTTGCGGGTGAGGATGGGGGCGTTCTTGATCGGGTAGGCCCAGGAACGTCCCTGCAGCGCCAGGGTCGTGACCAGGGTTAAAAGGATGGCGAGGGAGAGCTTTCGCATAGCCCGCTGAGGGTACTCGACACGCCCACACCTCGTAAAACCCATCTAATGTGGACAACTCATGGAGGTTTCGTGAGGGTCCAACGGGAGCGGCGCAGGGGTGGGATCCTTGGGCAAATAGACTCGGCGAACGGCGAACAGGCGGAGGAGATGATTCCGTGAGCGAGCGGAGCCAGCGGATCGGCGGTTCTGGCGAGGGCGTGCCCGACCTCTTGGCGTCGGTGAAGGGCCCCGGCGACCTCAAGCGCCTGCCGCCCGGCGAGCTGCCCGCCCTAGCCGCCCAGATCCGGGACCTCCTCGTCGCCACGACCTCGCGCACCGGCGGCCACCTCGGCCCGAACCTCGGCGTCGTCGAGCTCACCATCGCCCTGCACCGCGTGTTCGACTCCCCGCGCGACCGCATCCTGTGGGACACCGGCCACCAGGCGTACGTCCACAAGATGCTCACCGGCCGCGCGGCCGACTTCGCGACCCTCCGCCAGGAGGGCGGCCTGTCCGGCTACCCGAGCCAGGCCGAGTCCGAGCACGACGTCATCGAGAACTCCCACGCCTCCACGGCCCTGTCCTACGCCGACGGCCTCGCCAAGGCGTACAAACTGCGCGGCGAGGCCGGGCGCACGGTCGTCGCCGTCATCGGCGACGGCGCGCTCACCGGCGGCATGGCCTGGGAGGCGCTCAACAACATCGCCGGCCACGCCAAGGACCCCGACCTCCCGCTGGTGATCGTCGTCAACGACAACGGCAGGTCCTACTCGCCGACGATCGGCGGCCTGGCCTCCCACCTGGCCTCCCTGCGCATGACGCAGAACTACGAGCACATGCTGGAGTTCGTCAAGCACAACCTCGGCCGCGTCCCCGTCGTCGGCACCCCGCTGTACGACACGCTGCACGGCGTCAAGAAGGGCCTCAAGGACGTCCTGGCGCCCCAGGTCATGTTCGAGGACCTCGGCCTCAAGTACGTCGGCCCCATCGACGGGCACGACGAGCAGGCCGTCGAGGCCGCGCTGCGCCGGGCCCGCGACTTCCGCGGCCCCGTCATCGTCCACGTCCTCACCACCAAGGGGTACGGCTACTCGCCCGCCGAGAACCACGACGAGGACTGCTTCCACTCCCCGCAGCCGTTCGACCCGCTGACCGGCGAGGAGCAGCCCCGCCCGCACGGCTGGACCAACGTCTTCGGCCAGGAACTGGTCCGGCTCGGCGCCGAGCGGCCCGACCTGGTGGCCATCACCGCCGCCATGCTGCACCCCACCGGCCTGGCCTCGTTCGCCGAGGCGTACCCGGACCGCACCTACGACGTCGGCATCGCCGAGCAGCACGCCCTCACCAGCGCGGCCGGCCTGGCCCTCGGCGGCCTGCACCCGGTGGTCGCCGTCTACGCCACCTTCCTCAACCGCGCCTTCGACCAGCTCCTCATGGACGTCGCGCTGCACCGCCTGCCCGTCACCGTCGTGCTCGACCGCGCGGGCGTCACCGGCGACGACGGCGCCAGCCACAACGGCATGTGGGACCTGTCCATCCTCCAGATCGTCCCGGGCCTGTCGGTCGCCGCGCCCCGCGACGCCGCCCGCCTGCGCGAGCTGCTCGGCGAGGCCGTCATGGTCGAGGACGGCCCGACCGTGCTGCGGTTCCCCAAGGGCGCCGTCGGCCCCGACATCCCCGCCGTGGGCCGTCTCGGCGCGATGGACGTCCTGCGCGGCGGCGAGCCCGCCGACGTGCTGCTGGTGGCCGTGGGCCCCATGGCCTCGATCTGCCTGGACGCCGCCGCGCTGCTGGACGCGCACGGCATCTCGGCCACCGTGGTCGACCCCCGCTGGGTCAAGCCGCTCGACCCGGCGCTGGCCGGCGCCGCGGCCGCCGCCCGGCTCGTCGCCGTCGTCGAGGACAACGGCCGCGTCGGCGGCGTCGGGGACGCGGTGGCCCGCCTGCTCAGGGACTCCGACGTCGACGTCCCGGTGCGCACGTTCGGCGTCGCGCAGGAGTTCCTGAGCCACGCCAAGCGTGCCAAGATCCTCTCCGACCTCGGCCTCACCGGGCAGGATCTGGCCCGCCGGATCACCGAGACCGTCACCCGCCGTGCCCCCGTCCTGGAGGAGCACCCCGCCTCCTGACCGGCCCCGCGGGCCTCCGTCCGCGCGCCGCGCCACCGCTCTGCCGAATCGGGAAGGAATGTTCGACCGGCCGGGGGGTAGGCATGACCTGCGCTTTTCTTACGAAGGCGTACGACGTGGTCAACGGCGATCAGGGGCGTGCCGATGTCTGTACTTGGGTCGATGTTCCGCACGAAATCGATCGAGCGGTCGATCGAGGACACCGAGGCGCCCGAGCACCGTCTGCGGCGCAACCTGAGCGCCCTGGACCTGACGGTGTTCGGGGTCGGGGTCATCGTCGGCACCGGCATCTTCGTGCTGACCGGGCAGGTCGCCCGGGACACCTCCGGGCCCGCCGTCGCGGTGTCGTTCGTCATCGCCGCCGTCGTCTGCGGGCTCGCGGCCCTGTGCTACGCCGAGTTCGCCTCCACGGTGCCGGTGGCCGGCTCGGCGTACACGTTCTCCTACGCCACGCTGGGCGAGTTCCCGGCGTGGATCGTCGGGTGGGACCTGATGCTGGAGATGGCGCTCGGCGGCGCCGTCGTCGCGGTCGGCTGGTCGGGGTACTTCGCCGAGCTGATGGCCAGCCTCGGCATCGACCTGCCTCCCTCCCTGGCCGGCGACCACGCCACCATCAACGTCCCCGCCGTGGCGATCGTGCTCATCCTCACCGGCGTCCTGGTGGCGGGCATCAAGCTGTCCTCCCGGCTCAACCTCGTCGTCGTCACGATCAAGGTCGCGGTCATCCTCCTGGTCATCGTGGCCGGGCTGTTCTTCGTGAAGAGCGCGAACTTCACCCCGTTCATCCCGCCCGCGCAGCCCACCCCGGCCGTCGAAGGGCTCAAGGCGCCGCTGATCCAGTCGCTCTTCGGGCTCACCCCCGCCGCCTACGGCATGTTCGGCATCTTCTCCGGCGCGGCGATCGTCTTCTTCGCCTTCATCGGGTTCGACGTCGTCGCCACCGCGGCCGAGGAGACCAAGAGGCCCCAGCGCGACCTGCCCATCGGCATCATCGCCTCCCTCGCCATCTGCACCTTCCTGTACGTCGCGGTCTCCCTGGTCGTCGTCGGCATGCAGCCCTACGACCGGCTCAGCCGCTCGGCCCCGCTGGCCGGGGCGTTCCGCGTCGTCGGGCAGGACTGGCTGGCGAGCATCATCAGCGTGGGCGCGCTGGCCGGGCTGACGACGGTCGTGATGATCCTCATGCTCGGCCAGAGCCGCGTGTTCTTCGCGATGAGCCGCGACAGCCTGCTGCCCCGCAACCTCGCCGCCGTCCACCCCCGGTTCGGCACGCCGTACGTCATCACGATCATCATCGGGGCCGTCACCGCGCTGCTGGCCGGGTTCATCCCCCTGTCGGCCCTGGCCGAGCTGGTCAACATCGGCACGCTGTTCGCGTTCATCCTGGTCTCGGTGGGCGTCGTCATCCTGCGCCGCACCCGCCCCGACCTGCCCCGCGCGTTCCGCACGCCGCTCGTCCCGGTGGTGCCGATCCTCTCCGTGCTGGCCTGCCTGTACCTGATGCTGAACCTGCCGGCCGAGACCTGGCTGCGCTTCGTGCTCTGGATGCTCCTGGGCATCGCCGTCTACCTGTTCTACGGCCGGCGGCACAGCCGCGTCGAGAGCGGATCACGGGTGGCCGTCAAGTAGCGGCGCGACGCATCGGTTACCGTGCGTATGGGGGATGCGTACGGGGGGCACGGCACCGGGAGGCGGCCATGACCACGCTCGAAGACGTCGCCAAGCACGCGGGGGTCTCGCTGGCCACGGCCTCGCGGGTCCTGAACGGCAGCAGCCGCCACGTGGGGGCGGACATGCGGCGCAGGGTCGAGTCCGCGGCCGCCCGGCTCGGCTACCGCGTCGACGCCACCGCGCAGACTCTGGCGCGCGGGGCCAGCAACGTCGTCGGCCTGGTCATCCAGGACCTCATCGACCCCTACTTCTCGCTCATCGCCGACGGCGCCATCCGGGCGGCCGACCGGCACGGGATGGTCACCACCCTGGGCACCACCTACCGCGACCCCGAGCGCGAGATCGCGCTGGTGGCCACCCTGCACGCCCAGCGCGCCCGGGTGGTGCTCCTGGCCGGATCCCGCGTCGCCGACGAGGCCGTGCTGCGGCGGCAGCGCGCCGAGCTGGACGTGTACCGCTCCGCCGGGGGACGGGTCGCGGTCATCGGGCAGGACGTCCTCGGCACCGACACCGTGGCGCCGAGGAACCGCGAGGGCGCCTACGACCTGGCCGTGGCGCTGGCGGGCCTCGGACACCGCCGGTTCGCCGTGCTCGCCGGCCCGCCCGTGCTGCTGACCGCGATCGACAGGACCCGAGGGTTCTCCGAGGCGCTCGCCGACCTCGGCCTGCCGCCGCCGCTCCTGGTGCACGGCGACTTCGACCGGGACGGCGGCCGTGACGCCGCGTGCCGGCTGATGGCCATGGACCACGGCGTCACCTGCGTGTTCGCCGTGAACGACCTCATGGCGACCGGGGCGCTGGCCGCGCTGCGCGAGTACGGCGTCCAGGTGCCGCGCGATCTCTCCCTGGCGGGGTTCGACGGCACCAGCTACCTGCGCGACCCCGTGCCGTCCCTCGCCACCGTGCGGCTGCCGCTGGCGCGCATGGGCGCGATGGCGCTCGACCTGGCCCTCACCGACGAAGACGCGCCCCGGCGGCAGCACGTCTCCGGAGAGGTGGTGCTGCGCGACAGCGTCGGCCCCCCGGCATGGGCGTCCTCCGCCGCGTACGCGCCCTCCGCGCCCGTTGAGCCCGCTAACCCGTCAGCGGCGTCGCCGGAGGCTCGTCCAGCCCGCCCTTGACGACGAGCCGCACCAGCGCCTTGGACAGCGGGTGCGCCGTCAGCGCGATCTGCCACTCGCGCGCCCCGAGCTCCCGCAGCCGGGCCGACACCCCCTCGTCGCCGAGGTCGGCCGGCGGCTCCCAGGTCAGGCGGCGGATCGTCTCCGGCTGGAGCAGGTTCTCCGTGGGCATGTGGTGGGCGTCGGCGAGCGCGGCCACCGCGGCGCGGGCCGCGGCCAGGCGCTTGGCCGCGGCCGGGTCGCGGTCGGCCCAGCGGTTGGCGGGCGGCGGGCCGTCGCCGGGCCCGGTCGGCTGGGGGAGCTGCGACTCCGGCAGCGCCCGCGCCCGTCCGACGGCGTTCAGCCACTCGCGCAGATGGCGCCGCGCGCTGCGCCCGGTGAACGGCGCGATCTCGGTCAGCGCCTTGGTCGTGCGCGGCTGCTCCAGGGCGGCGGCGACGATCGCCGAGTCCGGCAGCACGCGGCCGGGGGCGAGGTCGGCGGTGCGGGCCAGCTCGTCGCGCAACGTCCACAGCTCGCGCACCACGGCCAGCCCGCGCAGGTTGCGCACCCGGTGGATGCCGGACGTCCGCCGCCAGGGGTCGGTGCGCGGCGGCGAGGGGGGAGTGGCCAGGATCGCGGCGAACTCCTCCTGGGCCCAGGCCAGCTTGCCGTCGGCGGCCAGCTCCTCGTGGAGCTTGTCGCGCAGCTCGACGAGCACCTCGACGTCGAGCACGGCGTAGCGGAGCCAGTCCTCGGGCAGGGGGCGCTGCGACCAGTCGGCGGCCGAGTGCCCCTTCTCCAGGCGCAGGCCGAGGACGTTCTCGACCATCGTGCCGAGGCCCACCCGCTCGTAGCCGAGCAGGCGCCCGGCCAGCTCGGTGTCGAAGAGGGCGCGCGGGACGAAGCCCAGCTCGGCCAGGCAGGCCAGGTCCTGCGTGGCGGCGTGCAGGACGATCTCGGCGCCGGCGAGTGCCGCGTCGAGTTCGGACAGGTCGGGGCAGGAGATCGGGTCGATGAGCACGCTGCCCGCCCCGGCGCGGCGTAGCTGCACCAGGTAGGCCCGGCCGCTGTAGCGGTAGCCCGAGGCGCGCTCGGCGTCCACGGCCACCGGTCCGGTGCCGCCCGCGAACGCGCGGACGGCCGCCGCGAGCGCGGCGGCGTCCTCGATGACCGGCGGGATGCCCTCACGGGGTTCCAGAAGCGGCACTACCTCGGATGCGGGGATGATTTCGTCGTCGGTCACGTCCTGAAGGGCTCCGGGTCTTCTCGACGCGCGGACCGCGGCGGGAGGGCCGCGACGTCAGGTGGCAGGGGTGGGATGCCCGCCGCGAGGCACATCAGGTCACACCAGGCGGCGACGTGGGCCGAGAGGTCCTCCTCCAGGGGGGACCACGACGCGCGCAGCTCCAGCTCGGTGGTGATCGGATCGGCGGCCTTGTTGCCGAAGCCCTCGGACACGGCGCGGGTCACGGTGCCGCCGGCCGCGGCGTACCCGGCCCCGTGGGACTCGAGGGACTCGGTCAGCCAGCTCCACGCCACGGGCCCGAGCATCGGGTCGGAGGTGATCTCCGGCTCCATGTCGGCGCGGACGTAGGCGACCAGGCGGAACGGGCCGTCCCAGCCGCGCTGGCCGTCGGGGTCGAACAGCATGATCAGCCGGCCGACGGCGAGCTCGTCGTCGCCGCGGTAGACCGACCCGCCGACCGCGCCGGAGTAGGGGGCCAGCCGCTGCGGCGCGGGGATGTCCTCCAGCTCGATCTCGGGCCTGACCTCGGCGGGACGCAGGCTCGCGAGGGCCCGCCTGAACGCTGCGGGGGCCGGCGGCGCGTCACCGATGGTCATGATGGCAGCGTAGGCCGGAACGGGTGGTGCCGGGAACAGGGGGGTATGCACGGAAAACATCGGTGGTGATCAAGCCCTCGTCACCGGGGCGCCACCACGCTCCGCACAGCTCCGGACGTGGCGTTCGTCGTGCCCGTGACGGCGGGCCGGCCACGTGGGCCGCCCGTGGCGCCGTCCGCGTTTCGCGCGATCTCCCCGTACTCCGCGTTCCTTGTGTTCTCCGCGCATTCCGCGCACAGTGCGGTGCTCGGAGGAACTCCACATCGCGGTCATCGCCGGGCCTTTCGTCGGATCCCAAGATCGAGAGTTCGCGCGGACAGGACTGGGCGCCGCCTGGCCGGCGCTCCCCCGCGGGCCTTGTCCGTGAACTCGAGGCTGGTCCGACGTTGACACGTCACGGCGACATTTCCCCGCAACGCGCTCGGCGTGTCCCGAAAGTGGTCACCGAATCGACGCCGCGCGGTGATTTGACGAACATTTGAACCAGCCGCGACATGATCACGGACCTCTCGTGAGACGTACTGTACCCGCGCCTGGGAGCGGGTTGACGAGGCCAGCCCTCCGCCGCGGGCCACGACCGGGCCGTCGAACCAGACATAGTGTACGGATCGCGGCCATCATCATCATGACCGGACATCCGCCCGGGAAATATCGTTTTCGCGGCAAGCTTTGGTATGGCCGCCGGGAAGCCCGCCGCCGTCCGGGAATCCGGCCTCCGGCACCTTCGGTCTGCGTGCGCGGGCGCGCGAATGCGCACGCGGGCGGTAGGTGGGCCGGCACCCGGTCATGGCACCCTGGAGGGGTGAATCCCGAGACCGACGAGTCAGCCTTCATCCGCGCCTGCCGGCGACTGCCCGTGCCGCACACCCCCGTCTGGTACATGCGGCAGGCGGGCCGGTCGCTTCCCGAATACCGCGCGGTCCGCGCCGACGTGCCGATGCTCACCGCGTGCGCGACGCCGGACCTGATCGTGGAGATCACGATGCAGCCCGTGCGCAGGTACGGCGTGGACGCGGCGATCTTCTTCAGCGACATCGTCGTGCCGCTCAAGGCCATCGGGGTCGACCTGGACATCAAGCCCGGCGTGGGCCCGGTCATCGCCGATCCGATCCGCGACCGCCAGGGGCTCGCCGCGCTGCGCCCCCTGGAGCCCGGCGACGTCCCCTACGTCACCGAGGCCGTCCAGGCGCTCGCCAAGGAGCTCGGGCCCATCCCCCTGATCGGCTTCGCGGGCGCGCCGTTCACGCTGGCGTCCTACCTCATCGAGGGCGGGCCGTCCAAGAACCACGACCACACCAAGGCCATGATGTACGGCGAGCCGGAGCTGTGGCACGCGCTCATGGAGCGCCTCACCGACATCACGGTGGCCCACCTGCGCGTGCAGGCCGACGCCGGAGCCTCGGCGCTCCAGCTCTTCGACTCCTGGGTCGGCGCGGTCGCGCCCGGCGACTACCGCGAGTTCGTCCTGCCCTACACCAGCCGCATCTTCGCGAGCCTCGCCGACCTCGACGTCCCGCGCATCCACTTCGGCGTCGGCACCGGCGAACTGCTCGGGCTGCTCGGCGAGGCCGGCGCCGACGTCGTCGGCGTCGACTGGCGCGTGCCCCTCCAGGAGGCCGCCGTGCGCGTCGGCCCCGGCAAGGCGCTGCAGGGCAACCTCGACCCCGCCGTGCTGCTCGCCCCGTGGGAGGCCATCGAGCGCCGGGCCCGCGAGGTCCTGGCCGGCGGGCGCGCGGCCGAGGGGCACGTGTTCAACCTCGGCCACGGCGTGCTGCCGAACACCGACCCCGACCGGCTCGCCCGCCTCACCGACCTCGTCCACGAGTCCACCGCCCGCTGAAGCCGCCGGACCACCCCAAGGAGGCGGGCCCGCATACCTGGGCGATCCCCCGGCCGCGCCGTCGGCGACCCGGCCGGGCCGAGTCGCCGACGGCGGCCCACTGCTCGCCGGCGGCTCGCGCGCGGGGGCCGGCCCAGGGGATCCCGCGCCGGCCGGGACTACGGGGCGGGCACCCCGGTGTCAGGCCCCGCGGCCGCCTGCTCGCGCTGGTCAGGGGAAGCGCCGTCGTCCTCGCCGCCGCGTGCGGACGCCGCCGCGCGACGCCTGGAGGGCCGTCGCACGAGCACGACCGCGAACCACAGCGCCGCCAGCACGACGAGCCAGGGGAGCAGCGCGCCCAGCACCATCAGCGCCACCTTCGCGCTGTTCACCATGGCGCGCCAGCCGTCCCGCAGCCCGCTCAGGAAGCCCTGGTCCTCCGGCTCCGGCTCGGTGACCACGGCGGCGGGCCCGATGAGGCGCAACGTCAGCGTGGCGGCGGCCGTCTGCGCGGCCAGGGCCTTCTGGCGGGCCTGCAGCGACTCGAGGTCGGCCTCGCGGGAGGAGATCTCGCGCTCGACCGACAGGACCTCTCCGATGGTCTTGGCCTTGCCGAGCAGCGTGCGGAGCTGACCCAGGGACGCCTGCGCCGACTTCAGCCGGCTCTCGACGTCGGCGACCTGCTCGGTCACGTCCTCGGTGGTCTGGCGCAGCGACTCGCGCTCGCCGAGGTCCTTGCCGAGCTGGGCGACGACGCGCTGGTACGCGTCCGGGGGGATCTTGAAGACCAGCGTCGCGTCCCCGTGCCGTCCGGACGAGGACGACTCCTCGCTGTCCAGGCGCCCGCCCGCGGCGGTGACGATCCGCTTGGCGTTCTCGGCGGCCGCGGTGACGTCCTTGGCGCGGACCGTCATCTCGCCCGTGTAGACGATCGTCCGCGTGGGCCCGGCGATCTCCACGCCGGGGCCGGTCCCGGTGGCGGCCTTCGTCCGCCCGGCCGCGGGCTCGCGCCGGGCGGCCTCTCCCGAGCCTCCGCTCTGGTCGGCGCTCTCGACCTGGACCGCGGGCACCGGCGCCCCGGCCGGAGCCCGGTCGCTGGTGGCGATGGAGCCGCGGTCGCCGCCGCCGCAGCCCGACAGCAGGAGGCCGGCCACCACGAAGGCCGCCGGCAGCGCCGTGCGGCACCGTAATCTGCTCATGCCTTGTTGACGGGCGCGGAGTGCCCCTGGTTGGGCGGCGCGCGTCACAATGCCGTCACGGTCCCCGGCGCCCGGGCCGCGGGGCCGTTCGTGGCCCGGTGGGGACGGCCGTCCACAGGCCCGGCCGGATCGGGACGCGTCGTCCACAGCAGGCCCGGCCGCCGCGCGGGGCGGCGACGCCGGCGGGTAACGTCTTGGGGCATGGAAGGCACTCGGCGGCACGTCGTGATCGTGGGCGGGGGAATCGCGGGTCTGGCGGCGGCGTGGCATCTGCGCCAGGAGGGCGACGGCCTCGCCGTCACCGTCCTCGACGGCGCCCCGCGGATCGGCGGCAAGCTCCGCGTCTCCGAGATCGCGGGCGTCCCCGTCGACGAGGGAGCCGAGGCCATGCTCGCCCGCCGCCCCGAGGGCCGCGAGCTCGCCCGCGCCGCCGGGCTGGGCGACGAGCTGGTCCACCCCGCGTCCGTCGGCGCCGCCGTCTGGAGCAGGGGCGCGCTGCGCGCCATGCCGAAGGGCCAGGTCATGGGCGTCCCCGCCGACCTCGGTGAGCTGGCCCGCTCGGGCATCCTCTCCCCGGCCGGCCTCGCCCGCGTCCCCGCCGACCAGATCCTCCCGGCCACGCTCATCACCTCCGACGTCTCCGTGGCCGCCTACATCCGGGCCCGCATGGGCGGCGAGGTCGTCGACCGCCTGGTCGAGCCGCTGCTCGGCGGCGTGTACGCGGGCCGCTCCGAGTCCCTCTCACTGGACGCGACCATGCCGCACGTCGCGGCCGTGGCCCGCACCGAGCGATCCCTGCTGAAGGGCGCCCGCGCCATCGTCGGCGACGCGCCCAAGGACGCCGGTCCGGTCTTCACGACGCTCAAGGGGGGCCTCGGCGGCCTGCCCGAGGCCGTCGCCCGCGCCTCGGGCGCCGAGATCAGGACCGGCGTCATGGTGCGCGAGCTGCGGCGCACGGCCGAGGGCTGGCGCCTGGTGACCGGCCCTACCAGGGCGCCCGAGACGATCGAGGCCGACGCCGTGGTGGTCGCGGTCCCGGCGCCCGCCGCGGGCCGGCTGCTCGCCTCCGACGTCCCCAAGGCCGCCGCCGAGCTCTCCCGCGTCGAGTACGCCAGCATGGCGATCGTCACCCTGGCCTACCCGCGCGCCGCGTTCCCCGAGCCGCCCTCCGGCAGCGGCTACCTGGTGCCGCCGGTCGAGGGCCGTCCCGTCAAGGCCGTCACGTTCAGCACGGTCAAGTGGCCTCATCTCGCCGAGGCCGATCCCGGCGTGCTGGTCCTGCGCTGCTCGATCGGCCGCCTCGGCGAGGAGTTCATGCTCCAGCGCGACGACGACGAGCTGGTGGCGCTCGCGATGAACGAGATGGCCGAGATCATGGGCGTGCGCGGCCTTCCCCTCGACACCCGGGTCACCCGATGGGGCGGCGCCCTGCCGCAGTACGAGGTCGGCCACCTGGACCGGGTGGCCCGCGTCCGGGCGGCCGTCGCGGTCCAGCCGGGCCTGGCCGTCTGCGGGGCCGCCTACGACGGCCTCGGGGTCCCCGCCTGCGTCGCCTCGGCCCGCGCCGCGGCGGCGAGCGTCCTCGCCTACTTCGCCGACCACCACGACGAACGAACCGGGCGCCGGCCGCGACACCGGGACCAGATCAAGCCCGCCCCCGGCCCCCACTGACCCAACGCCCCCCACATCACCCGCCACCGGCCCGCCCCTTACCGGCTGGACACCGCCCCACCCCTCACCAGCCGGACACGTCGCCTCCTCACCGGACCGGGGGCGTGGCGAAGGGTTCCGGGGGCGGTCTGGGGGAGGGGGCGGGACGGAGTGGTGCGGGCGGGTGGTTGGGTTGTGGTAGGAGCAGTGTTCTGATGGAAGGCGAGTGCGTTCAGTGACGGAGAGCAGTCCGCGGCCGAAGGCCCGCGATCTCAACCAGGTCATCCGCTACACCATGTGGTCGGTCTTCCGGGCGCGCGATCCTCTGCAGGGCGACCGGCAGCAGTTGGCGCACGAGGTCGAGGCCGTGTTCACGCAGGCCGCGGAGAAGGACGTCGTGACCCGCGGCGCGTACGAGGTGGCGGGTTTCCGGGCCGACGCCGACTACATGTTCTGGTGGCACGCCTCGACACCGGAGGATCTCCAGGAGGTCTACGGCCGCTTCCGGCGCACCACCGTCGGCCGCGCCGGCGAGCCGGTGTGGTCGGTCATGGCGCTGCACCGCCCGGCGGAGTTCAACAAGTCGCACATCCCGGCGTTCCTGGCCGAGGAGGAGCCGCGCGGCTACGTCTGCGTCTACCCCTTCGTGCGCTCCCTGGAGTGGTACCTCCTGGAGGACTCCGAGCGCCGGGCCATGCTCGCCGAGCACGGCAAGATGGCGCGCGACTACCCCGACGTGCGGGCCAACACGGTGTCGTCGTTCGCGCTCAACGACTTCGAGTGGATCCTCGCCTTCGAGGCCGACGAGCTGCACCGCATCGTGGACCTGATGCGCCACCTGCGCGGGGCCACGGCCCGCAGGCACACCCGGCTGGAGATTCCCTTCTACACCGGCACGCGCAAGCCGCTGGAGGAGCTGCTGGCCGCGCTGCCGTAGCGTCGAATCTGCATAAAGCGGACAACTGTCACCGAAGCCCCAAACGTCGCCATGTCTGATATTGCTGGAACAAGTCACGCGCGTTCCTGATCTTTGGCATACTCAGGTTGATTCCGGTGTCGACGTGAGGCAGACGGTGAACAGGGGCATAGGGGTGGCGCGTTCCAAGCGCGGGGGTCATCGGCGCCGCAGGACGGGTCGGGTGCTGGTACTGGAGGTCTTCTCGGGCGCGACCGCCGTCGCGGTCGTCGGCCTGGCCGTGGGCGGAGTGCTGGCCCGTCCGGGGGACCGTGCGGCCGCGGCGCCCGTGCCGTTCCCGGCCGCCGTCTCGCCGGGCGTGAACGCCGCGGCCGTCCCCGGCGACCCGGGCGGCGCGGAGGTGACGGCCGCGAGCGCGGGCTCGGCGAAGAAGGCCGAGAAGAAGCGGCGCGACGCCGAGGAGAAGGCCTCCGGGCCGTCCAAGCACACCGACGCCAAGGCCGTCACCTACTTCAAGGAGCGCTGGTCGGGCGACAAGGCCGTCAAGCGCATCACCGACATCAGGTCGGGGGGGAAGTACCTGCGCATCTACACCAACCTCCCCGAGTCTGCGCACAACTCCAAGGCCGCGCTGGACCTGTGCAAGCGGGGCATGGAGTATCTCCTGCAAGAGATGGGCGACCAGAGCCCGGTGGTGTTCGTCCAGGCCCGGTACGGCCAGAACGGCAACCCCGTCCTCGCCAACATCCTCGGCCCCGGCGACACCTCCTGCCGCCTCAGCGCCCCGCGCCCGCGCTGACGCTCCGCGGCCCGCGCGGGCGGGCCGCGACGGTGTGGTGTTCCCGTGACGGCGCCGGGGCCGGGCCGCGCATAGGCTGAAGGCATGGAAAAGGTGGTCAAGAGCGACGCCGAGTGGCGCGTCCAGCTGTCCCCCGAAGAGTTCCACGTGCTGCGCGAGGCGGGCACCGAGCGCGCGTTCACGGGCGAGTACGTCGACACCAAGGTCGAGGGCGTCTACTCCTGCCGCGCCTGCGGCGCCGAGCTGTTCCGCTCCGACGGCAAGTTCGAGTCCCACTGCGGGTGGCCCTCGTTCTTCGAGCCGTCGAAGTCGGAGGCGGTGACGCTGGTCGAGGACCGCTCGCACGGCATGGTGCGGGTCGAGGTGCGCTGCGCCCGCTGCGACTCCCATCTCGGGCACGTCTTCCACGGCGAGGGGTACCCGACGCCCACCGACGACCGGTACTGCATCAACTCGATCTCCCTGCGCCTCGAACCGGCCGGCTGACGGCCCGGTAGCCCTCCGTCGAGCGGGGCGGGCCGTCGGCGGCGGCCCGCCCCGCAGGCGCGTCCACGGGCCCATCCGGGAGTGATCGCGTGCCTGCGAAGAGTAATGAGGGGTGCTTGAGCGTGCCACGGGAGGGTAGACCCGAAACGGGGGTGTGACACCCGCAGACTCTGGTTCCGTTCCGTCTGGAGCTCTGTGCACATACGCCACAGGTGGGAGACCATCGAGGCCATCGGCCAGGTGGTGACCCAGCGTTGCAAGATCTGTGGCAAGACCCGGGTACGGGTGATGAAGCACCCGAAACCCCCTGAAACGCCGCCCTGAATGCCAGAACCGACTACTCCGGCGGTTCCCCGCGCGTCATCGCGGGACGCCCCCCGGCGCCCCCGGTTTCCGGACCGCCGCCGAGCCGATCGCGGGCCGGCCGATGCCCGGCCGCTTTCTGTCGCCCCGGCAAGGTACGGTCGGAACCATGGCGTCGCCGTTCATCGAGCTCAATGTCGGGGACCGGGTCATCAAGGTCACGAACCCGGACAAGATCTATTTCCCCGAGATCGGGGCGACCAAGCGCGAGCTGGTCGAGTACTACCTGTCCGTGGGCGACGGCGCGCTGCGCGCCCTCAGAGACCGGCCCACCTACCTCAAGCGCCACCCGGACGGCGTCGCCACCGAGGCGATCTACCAGAAGCGCATCCCCCCGAAACACCCCGACTGGCTCCAGACCGTCAAGATCCGCTTCCCGAGCGGCCGCTCGGCCGACGCCCTGCGGGTCACCGAGCTGGCCGCGATCGCCTACTGCGCCAACCTGGCCACGATCGACTTCCACCCCTGGCCCACCCGCGCCGACGACGTCGAGCATCCCGACGAGCTGCGCATCGACATCGACCCCCAGCCCGGCACCGGCTTCGACGAGGCCCGCGTCACCGCGTTCGCCGTCCGCGACGTCCTCGACGAGCTCGGCATGCGCGGCTTTCCCAAGACCTCCGGCACCCGCGGCATCCACATCAACGTGCGCATCGAGCGCCGCTGGTCGTTCACCGAGGTCCGCCAGAGCGCCATCGCCCTGGCCCGCGAGGTCGAGCGTCGCCGCCCCGACCTCGCCACCACCGCCTGGTGGAAGGAGGAACGCGGCGAGAAGGTCTTCATCGACTACAACCAGAACGCCCGCGACCGCACCATCGCCAGCGCCTACTCCGTGCGCGCCCGCCCGCACGCCCCCGTCTCCACCCCGGTGACCTGGGAGGAGCTGGCCGACGTCGACCCGCGCGACTTCGACATCCGCACGGTGCCGCCGCGCTTCGCCCGGCTCGGCGACGTCCACGGAGAGATCGACGACCGCGCCTTCACGATCGAGCCGCTGCTGGAGTGGTACGCCAAGGACGAGCGCGGCGACATGCCGTACCCGCCCAACTACCCCAAGATGCCCGGCGAGCCGCCGCGCGTACAGCCCTCACGGGCCCGTCCCCAGGCGGAGGACGCCGGCTGAGCGCGGGGCGGCTCAGCCGAAGACGATGTGCCAGCCGAACCAGGCGAGGAAGCCGAGCAGCGCCGCGCTGGTGGCGAGCCGCCAGTGTTTCACCGGCCTGATGCCGAGCCACTCGCGCAGCCGCTCCGACAGCGTGTCGCCCTCCTGCTTGGTGAGCAGCGCCCACGTCTCCAGGATGGCGAACGACCCCACCGCCAGGCCGGCCCACCACAGCCACACGGTGTTCATCGGCTTCACCGCCTGTCGGTTCCGCGCCTTGTCGGCCCGTCGCCCGCGGCCGGGGCTGGCCGCGCGGGCGACACCACAATAACCGCCCGGCAAGCCCTGGACGGAGGGCCTTTCCGGGGAATTCATCCCAAGTCCGGTCGCTTGAGCCGCACCGGGAGAGCAGGTGCGGATCAGGAGCGGAACAGGGCCTCGGCGAGGGCGCGGTAGCCGTCCAGGGGGTCCTGGCCGGGCGGGGTCACGAGCTGGATGTTCACGTGGTCGGCGCCCGCGGCGAGGTGGGCGTCCACGCGCCGCTTGATCGCGGACGGGTCGCCCAGCGCGACCACCGCCTCGATGAGCCGGTCACTGCCCCCGCCCGACAGGTCCTCGTCGCCGAACCCGAGCCTGCGCAGGTTGGCCACGTAGTTCGAGAGGCTCAGGTACGGCGCCACGGCCTGCCGGGCGACCGCCAGCGCCTCCCGCGGGTCGTCCGACACGACGACCTTCTGCTCGGGCGCGAGCAGCGGCCCCGCGCCGAGGATCTCGCGGGCCTGCCGCGTGTGCTCGGGGGTGGTGAGGTAGGGGTGGGCCCCGGCGCTCCGCGCGCCCGCCAGCCGCAGCACCCGCGGCCCGAGCGCGGCCAGCGCCCTGCCCTCCACCGGCACCCCGGCCGCGTCCAGGCCGTCGAGGTAGGCGGTCAGCGCCTCGTACGGCTTGGCGTAGCGCGCGGTGGCCTCACGGTGCCCGGCGCCGACGCCGAGCAGGAACCGCCCCGGGTGGGCGGCGGCGATCCGCCGGTAGGCGGCCCCGACGGCGGCGGCGTCGTCGTTCCAGATGTTGACGATGCCGGTGGCGACGGTGAGCGTGGAGGTCGCCGCGAGCAGCTCGTCCACCTCGCGCAGGTCGCCGCCGGGGGAGCCGCCGAGCCAGATCGCGCCGTAGCCGAGCTCCTCCAGCGCGGACGCCAGGGCGGGCGTGACCTGCTCGTCGGCGCGCCGCCACACCCCCACCTCGCCGAGCGCGGGCCATGTCGTCATGCTGCTCCTTCACGGTCGGTCGGTCACCCGGGAGCGCGCTCGCCGGGGAGGGCGTTCCCGATCATCAGGTGTCAGTGCCAACCCTGCCATGCGAGCGGCCATTCCCGGCGGCGCGCCGGCTCCGTGCGGCACGCCCGCGGGGCGTCAGGCCTTGCGCCTGTCGGGCAGGTCGGCCCCGGTCGCGACGTCGGCGTGCAGGGACATGGTGGCCGCCGCGCGCCGTACGGCGCCGACCGGCACGGTCGGGACGAGCCGGTCGAGGAAGGCGTAGCGGCGGGCCAGGGACTCGACGTAGGCGCCGCCGTGCCCCGCGGCCTCCCGCACGTCGTGCCACCAGTCCGCGATGTCCCCCCAGCCGGGCGCGGCCAGCGACCCGCCGAACTGCTGCACGGCCAGCGCCGAGCAGACCCCCGCGAACGCCAGCCGGTCGGCCAGCGGCCAGCGCGCCAGCGTCCCCAGCACGAGGCCCGCGCCGAACACGTCGCCCGCGCCCGTCGGGTCCAGCGCGGTGACCCGCAGGGCGGGCACGTACGCCTCCTCGCCGGTGGTGGAGTCGATGGCCATCGCGCCGTTGGCGCCGTCGGTCACCACGGCCAGCGGCACCCGGTCGGCGATCGCGTACAGCGCCTCGCGGGGCGTGTCGGTGTGGGTGTAGGCCATGGCCTCGACGGCGTTCGGCATGAAGGCGTGGCACACCTCCAGCTGGTCGAGCAGGGAGGGGGCCCAGGTCTCGGAGGGGTCCCAGCCGACGTCGGCGAAGACCAGCGCGCCGTCCTTGCGCGCCAGGTCGGCCCAGGTGCCGGAGTCGGAGCTGCCGAGCGGCTCCTCGACCGACAGGGGCGCGATGACGGCGCTGGAGCGGGGCGGGCGGCCGATCATCTCCGTGGCGCCCATGGGCGGCGGGTGGCCGTGGGTGACCATGCTGCGGTCGCGGTTGACGGCCATGGAGACGGTGACGGGGGAGTGCCACTGCCGGAACCTGCGCGACCGGGACAGGTCCACCGACTCCTGCTCGGACAGGATGCGCCAGTTGAAGGCGGCGTAGTCGTCGTCGCCGAACGCGGCGGCCATGGAGGTGCGCAGCCCGAGGCGGCTGGCGGCGATGGCGAGGTTGGCGATGCCGCCCGGGCAGGATCCCATCCCCTCCGCCCACACCTCGGTGCCGGCGGCGGGCATCGCCTGAAGGCCGGTGAAGACGATGTCCAGGAACACGGTTCCGGCGGTGAACACGTCGAACTCCGGTCCGCCGGGAGTGCGTAGTGCGGCCAGTGGGTCGTAGGACTGGACTGACACGGAGCGGGTCCTCCTCGACACTGCGAAGAATGTGCGCACTCTTGCACGTTTTGGCGGTCCGTATCAAGAGTCGACGGCCATTGGTGCTCATTTTTGCTTAGTTGTGCGCGCTGATGACTGATACGATCCTCGCGTGCTCCAGCGCGCCCGGCATGCCGAGATCATGCGGCGTGTCCGTCTCGCCGGGGCGACGAGCGTCCGCGAGCTGGCCGCCCAGTTCGGCGTCAGCCCTTCGACGATCCGCCGCGACCTTCGCGCCCTCGACCGCGACGGCACCCTCAGGCGCGTGCGCGGCGGGGCCCTGGCCGACGCCGAGCCGCACGCCGAGCCACGGGGAGAGCCGCCTGGCGAGCCCGCCGCCTCCGGAGCCGACGCGGACGAGGAGGCGGTGGCCGCCCGCGCCGCCGCGCTCGTCGGCGACGGCGACGTCGTGCTGCTCGACGTCGGCACGGCCACCACGCGCCTCGCCCGCCACCTGCGCGGCCGGCCCGTCACGGTCGTCACCTCCAGCGTGGCCGTCCTCGACGTCCTGCGCGGCGATCCCGCGGTCGAGATGCTGCTGCTCGGCGGCATGCTGCGCCGCGCGCGCCACTCGCTGGTCGGCGTGCTCACCGAGCAGGCCCTGCGCCAGGTGTCCGCCGACCACGTCTTCCTGAGCGCCGGCGGCGTGCGGCCCGACGGGCGGGTCACCGACTCCGCCCGCGCCGAGGTGCCGCTGAAGCGCGCCATGATGGCGGCGGCGGGCCAGGTCGTCCTGCTGGTGGACCGGCACAGGTTCCCGGGCACCGGCCCGCTGCGGGTGTGCGGGCCCGACGAGGTCGACATCGTGGTGACCAACGACGGCGCCGACGAGGCCACGCTGCGCGCGCTCGGCGCGGCGGGCGCGCGGGTGCTGCTGACATGACCGACCGGCCCGCGCCCGGGCCCGGCGAGCACGAGGAGCAGGCATGAGGTTGACCATCCTCGGAGGCGGCGGCTTCCGCGTCCCGCTGGTGTACGGCGCGCTGCTGCGCGACGCCGGACGGCCGCGGGTGGAGGAGGTGGTCCTGTACGACCTGTCGCCCGAGCGTCTCACCGCCGTCGGCCACGTCTGCGCGCAGCTCGCGGCCGGGCACGACGACGCGCCCCGGGTCCGCCTCACCACCGGCCTGGACGACGCCCTGCGCGACGCGACGTTCGTCTTCTCCGCGATCCGCGTCGGCGGCCTGGAAGGGCGCACGGCGGACGAGCGGGTCGCGCTCGACCTTGGGCTGCTCGGCCAGGAGACCACGGGACCCGGCGGCGTCGCGTTCGGGCTGCGCACGATCCCGGTGGCGCTGCGGGTCGCCGAGCGCGTCGCCGCCGTGGCCCCGCGGGCGTGGGTGATCAACTTCACCAACCCGGCCGGCATGATCACCGAGGCCATGCAGCGGGTGCTCGGCGACCGCGTGATCGGCATCTGCGACTCCCCGCTGGGGCTGGTCCGGCGGGCGGCGCGGGCCCTCGGCGTGGAACCCGGCCGCGTCGCCCCCGACTACGCCGGGCTCAACCACCTCGGCTGGCTGCGGGGCCTGACCTACGAGGGCAGGGACGTGCTGCCCGATCTGCTCGCCGACGACGCCGCGCTCAAGGGCGTGGAGGAGGCGCGGCTGTTCGGCGCCGACTGGGTGCGCTCGATCGGCGCGCTGCCCAACGAGTACCTCTATTACTACTACTTCACCCGCGAGGCCCTGGCCGCCATCGGCGGCGCTCCGCGCACCCGGGGCGAGGCGCTGCTGGAGCAGCAGTCCCGGTTCTACGCCGCCGTCGCCCGCGAGCCCGGGAACGCCCTCGCCGAGTGGCGGCGGGCGCGCCGGGAGCGCGACGCCTCGTACATGGCCGAGACCCGCGACGCGGCGCAGGCGGGGGAGCGCGACGAGGCGGACCTCCAGGCGGGCGGGTACGAGGGCATCGCGCTCGCGCTCATGTCCACCATCGCGCGGGGCGGCACCACCACCATGATCCTCAACGTCCGCAACGGCACGGCGGTGGCCGGGCTGCCGCAGGAGGCGGTGGTGGAGGTGCCGTGCGTCGTGGACCCGGGCGGGGTGCGGCCCCTCGCCGCACGTCCCCTGCACGGCCAGTTCCTCGGCCTCGTCCAGCAGGTCAAGGCGGTCGAGCAGCTCGCCATCGAGGCGGCGGTCACCGGCTCGGCCCGCGTCGCCCTGCGCGCCTTCGCCTCGCACCCGCTGGTCGACTCGCTGCCGGTGGCCCGCGCCCTCCTGGACGGCTACCGCGCCCGCATCCCCGAACTGGCCTCCGTCCTCCACCCGGCCGGATGACCCCCCGCTGACCGGCACCCCGGGGTCCGCCCGCAGGGGTGCCTCGCGCGTCAGTCCTGTCGGGATCAGGCGGCCGGGCGGGCGGAGTTCAGCTCGGCGGCGAGGCGGCGGACGTCCACCCCGCCGGCGCGCAGGACGCGCAGTGCGGGGTTGGTGTGGTCGCAGAGCACGCCCCACAGGAGGTCCTCGCCGCGCACCGGCCCCGGCTCCCGCCACCTGCCGGCGGCGACCTCGATCACCTTCCTGGCCCTGCCGGTGAGGACGAGATCGCCCGGCGGGCCGGACAAGGTCACCCGCAGCGGGCGCAGCCGGGCCCGGTGGAGCCGCCACAGCGCCGGGTCATCGAGCGCGACGAGCCCGCGCAGGCGGCGACGCACCTCGTCCAGGTCGACGCCCAGCGCGGCGAGCAGATCGCGGTCGCGCGCGTCCCGGTCGCCGAGCGGGTCACGGTCCCGTGCGTCCCCGCCGTCCGCGCCGTCCGCGCCGTCCATGGCGGCCCGTGTCGCGTTCGGGGTCAGCGTGAAGGCGGTGGGCGGCCGGTCGAAGGGGCGGGTTTCGGTCAGGGCGAGGAGGATGTGGACGTCGTCGAGCGTGTGCCGTCCGGCGTCGGCCGCAAGTATTCCCGCCCGCGCCATGGCGCGCCGGGCCGCCGCCGTGTAGGTGTCCAGGGCGTTGGTCATTCGTGTCCCTCCGTCACGGGCGTGATGATCCGGCGCGCGTGCTTCCTGTGGGCGGTCTGCCGTTTGACGCCGAGGGCGGCGGCGATGGCCTCCCAGGACCAGCCCTGGGCGCGGGCGTTGCCGACGTGCGCCGCCTCCACCTCCTCCAGCAGGCGGCGCAGCGCGGCCACGGCGGCCAGGCCGACGGCGGGGTCGCGGCTGTCGACCGCCTCGGCGAGTCGGGTCGCTGTCGTCATGTACGTCAGCATAAGCTGACAAAGCCTTCCTGTCAGCATAAGCTGACATCTCGATCGGGCGCCGGGATCCACCGTCCAGGGTCGCCCGCGCATGACACGGGCATGACGTGCTCGTGACGCCGCCGCCGCACCTGAGTTCCGCAAACGATGCGCAAGACCGGACGAATGCCCACAAACCCGGGTACATAGCGGGGAGGAACGGCGACGGGAGGGGCTGCTAACCAGACGATTCGCTTTCCGCGTGAGAGGTAGCGGAGCTATGGAGAGCGGCGACCGGCCCGCGATGCGGGTGGTTCTTCTGGGTGGCTTCCGGCTGCTTGCCGGAGACGAGCAGGTGACGGTCTCGGGCGGGTCCGAACGCCTTCTGTCCTTCGTGGCCCTGTCAGGCCAGGCCGTCCCCCGCACGCTCATGGCGGGCCGTTTGTGGCCGGACAGGCCGGAGCGGCGCGCGTACGCGAGCCTGAGGTCCGCGCTGGCCAGGCTGGAGGACGCCGGGCGGCGCGCGCTGGACATCGCCGCGGGCGAGGTGCGCCTCAGCCAGGACGCCAGGGTCGACGTCGAGGAGGCCCGGGCGCTGGCCCGCCGCGTCCTCGACCCCGGCCTCGCCACGCCCGCGCGGGACCTCAGCGCCGACTCGGTGGAGACCCTGTCGGTGGACCTGCTCCCCGGCTGGTACGACGACTGGGCGGTCCAGGAGGCCGAGGAGTGGCACCAGTTGCGCCTGCACGCGCTGGAGGCGCTCGCCGACGACTTCGTCGCGGCGGGCAGGTTCGCCGACGCCGTCGCCGCCGCGGGCGTGGCCGTCCGGGCCGAACCCCTGCGCGAGAGCTCGCACGCCGCGCTGATCCGCGCCCACCTGGCCGAGGGCAACCAGGCCGAGGCGCTGCGCGACTACGAGCGCTACGAGCAGCTCCTGGAGGCCGAGATGGGGCTGCGGCCGACCGCGCTCGTGAGCGATCTCGTCGCCGGGCTGCGCGCGGTCGCTCAGCCCTGACACCGGCGGGCGGGACCGCCGCCGGTCACGTCCGCGTCACGGTGCCGTGGCGGACCGCCCGTAAGGCTGGGATTCGACGCCACGAGGCCACCTGGAGCGTCCGGACGATCAGCGTGGGTGGCCCGCGACGAAAGGATTCGGCCATGGTCAGCAAGCGTCGCCTGATGGTTCTGGGGCCTGCGGTCCTGTCGCTCGGCCTCTTGTCGGCGGGGGTCGCGCAGGCATCCGCCGCACAGCCCTCCCTCGCGCGGCCGGTGGTCGCCTCCGGCGCCGTCACGACGGCCGGCCCGGACCTCCTCCCGCGTGACGAGAAGGACGAGGCCGACTACAACCGGGGCTACGCCGCCGGTCACGCCAGCGGGCGGACGGCCTGCCTGGCGTCGCTGCACTCGCAGGAGATGCCGAGCGTCGCCGGGGTCTCCGAGTTCTACAAGTCCGGCGTACGGCAGGGATTCTCCGACGGTCTCGCCGTGTGCGAGGCCAACAAGAAGGCGCCGGAGGAGGAGCCCGGCGAGTCCCCGGGCGAGGAGTCCGGCAAGATCACTCCTCCGGGGTCGGAGGAGGAGAAGCCCGGCCACAGTCCCGAATCGGAGCAGAGCCAGACCTCCGAGAAGCCGGGCAAGGCCTCCCACACCTCCGGTGAGGCCGGCGAGATCTCCCACGAGCGCATCACCACCGGCGGGATCTCGCAGGAGTCGCTCCAGAAGCCGATGACCGAGGAGGCCGGCGACCGCATCGCCGAGCAGCCCGGCGAGTAGCCCCGGCGGCCGGGAACGGACGAGGGTTGCGGGCCGCGGCCCGCACCCCTCCCGTGCTCAGCGCGCCAGGATGTCGTCCAGGTTGTAGCCGACCGGCAGGTCGAGCTGGTCGTAGGTGCAGGACTCGGGGGTGCGGTCGGGGCGCCACCTGCGGAACTGCGCGGTGTGCCGGATCCTGTTCCCCTCCATCTGCCCGTAGGCGACCTCGACCACCAGACGCGGCTCCAGCGGGATGAACGACAGGTCCTTGGTGGCGTTCCACCGGGAGATCGCGCCCGGCATGCGCTGGGTGGTGTTCTCGTCCTGCGCCGTCCACGAGCTCCACGGGTGGGCGCTCAGATCGGTGAGAAGGTACGGCTTGAGCTCGTCGATCAGCTCGGCCCTGCGCTTCATCGGGAACGACGCCGACACCCCGACGTGGTGCAGCACGCCCGCCGCGTCGTACAGGCCGAGCAGCAGGGACCCGACGATCGGGCCGGACTTGTGCTCGCGGTACCCGGCCACGACGCAGTCGGCCGTGCGCTCGTGCTTGACCTTCAGCATGGTGCGCTTGTCGGGCTCGTACGGCTGGTCGGAACGCTTGGCCACGAGGCCGTCCAGCCCGGCCCCCTCGAACATCTCGAACCACTCCGCCGCCCGCTCGTCGTTGGCGGTGACAGGGGTCAGCCGGATCTGCGCGCCCGCCCCGGCCAGCGCCTCGACCAGGCGGGCGCGCCGCTCGGCGAACGGGGCCTGCATGAGGTTCTCGTCGCCGATGGCGAGCAGGTCGAAGGCGACGAACGACGCCGGGGTGGCCTCGGCGAGCAGCCGGACCCGCGAGGCGGCCGGGTGGATGCGCTGCTGCAGCGCGTCGAAGTCGAGGATCTGCCCCTTGCGCAGCACGATCTCGCCGTCGACCACGCAGCGCTCGGGCAGCTCCCGCTTGACCGCCTCGACGAGCTCGGGGAAGTAGCGGTTGAACGGACGCTCGTTGCGGCTGCCCAGGTACACCTCGTCGCCGTCGCGGAACACGATGCAGCGGAAGCCATCCCATTTCGGCTCGTACAGCAGCCCGCCGTCCTGCGCGGGCACGTTCTTGATCGCCTTGGCGAGCATCGGCGCCACCGGCGGGACGACCGGCAGGCTCATCTCGGGGATCGTCGGTTCCTGCGGCGCTGGCATCAGGGCTCCCGGGTGTACTTGCAGAAGAGGAAGCCGTCTTCCTCAAGGACGTGGGCGAGGGCGAGGCGGACGAACGAGGCGGGGCCGTTGAGGATGCGAGCGGCGTCCCCGCCGGTCAGGACCGGGCTGATCGTCAGGCACAGCTCGTCCACCTGCCCGGCCGCGGCGAGCTGGGCGTTCAGCCGGGGGCCGCCCTCGCACAGCACCCGGCCGAGGCCGCGCTCGCGCAGCGCCTCGACGGCCAGGGCGAGGTCGACGCGCTCGGCGCCCGCCACGATCACCTCGGCGTTCCTGGCGGCCTCCGCGCGGCGGTCGGCGGGCGCGCTCTCGGTGGTGATCACGATGGTGCGTGCGGCCGGCTCGGCCCCGGTGAACAGCGGGCCGCCGAGGTCGAGGTCCAGCTTGCGGGTCACGACGGCGATGGGCGGCACGGGCGGGCGTCCCTCGCGCAGCGCCGGCCACGACGGGCCCGGGCGGGCCGGGCCGTACCCCTCGGTGCGCACGGTGGAGGCCCCGGCCAGCACGACGTCCGCCAGCCCGCGCAGGACGTGGAAGACCCGGCGGTCGCCCGGCCCGGAGAGCCCCTTGGACACCCCTTTCAGCCAGGCGCCGCCGTCGGCTCCGGCGACCATGTTGAGGCGCAGCCAGTGGTCGCGGGGGTAGGCGTAGGCCTCGGCGAGATCCGCTTCGCCCGCGGGGGTGGGAAGGACGCGTCGCACGCTCTCTACCTTGGCACACGGGCCCGGTGGGGCGTGCGCGCGGCCCCGTCAGCGTCGCGCGGTGGACCGCAGGATGCGTATCGAGCGACCGGCCACCGGGACCGCGGCCCCCGGCTCCCATCGCTCGCCCGTGCGGTCGTCGCGGCAGGGCCGCTCGTCGGCGGTGTCCAGCACGGCCTGCCACCCGGGGGCGAACTCGTGGCCGGGCAGCGTGAAGGTGATGTGCTCGTGGTGGCCGTTCACCGCCAGCAGGAACGAGTCGTCGGTGATGCGCTCGCCGCGCGGCCCCGGCTCGCTGATCGCCTCCCCGTTGAGGAACACCGCCATCGCCTTGCCGAACCCGCTGTGCCAGTCGCCCGGCGTCATCTCCTTGCCCGAGGGGGTGAGCCAGACGATGTCCCCGAGGTCGCCCCGGTCCGCGCCGCCGGGCGCGCGGCCCAGGAAGAAGCGGCGGCGCCGGAACACCGGGTGGTCGCTGCGGAAGCGGGCCAGCGTCCTGACGAACTCCAGCAGGTCCTCCTCCTGCCGCAGGACCGACCAGTCGACCCAGGAGACCTCGTTGTCCTGGCAGTAGGCGTTGTTGTTGCCCCGCTGGGTGCGCCCGATCTCGTCGCCGTGCGAGAGCATGGGCACGCCCTGCGAGACGAACAGGGTGGTGAGCAGGTTGCGGCGCTGCCGCCGCCGCAGCCGGACGATCGCCGGATCCTCCACCGGGCCCTCGGCGCCGCAGTTCCACGAGCGGTTGTCGTCGGTGCCGTCGCGGTTGTTCTCGGCGTTGGCCTCGTTGTGCTTGCGGTTGTAGGAGACCAGGTCGGTGAGGGTGAAGCCGTCGTGGCAGGTGACGAAGTTGATGGAGGCGACCGGGCGGCGCCCGCTGGAGGCGTACAGGTCGGAGGACCCGGCCAGGCGCGAGGCGAACTCCGGCAGCACCGACGGGCTGCCCCGCCAGAAGTCGCGCACGCTGTCGCGGTACTTGCCGTTCCACTCGGTCCACAGCGGCGGGAAGTTGCCGACCTGGTAGCCGCCCGGCCCGACGTCCCACGGCTCGGCGATCAGCTTGACCTGGGAGATCACCGGGTCCTGCTGGATGAGGTCGAAGAACGCCGACAGCCGGTCGACGTCGTGCAGCTCGCGGGCCAGGGCGGCGGCCAGGTCGAACCGGAAGCCGTCGACGTGCATCTCCATCACCCAGTAGCGCAGCGAGTCCATGATGAGCTGCAGGGCGTGGGGGGAGCGGACGTTCAGGGAGTTGCCGCAGCCGGTGTAGTCGAGCAGCAGGCGGCGGTCGCCGTCGATCAGGCGGTAGTAGGAGGCGTTGTCGATGCCCCGGTAGGCGAGGGTGGGGCCCATGTGGTCGCCCTCGGCGGTGTGGTTGTAGACGACGTCGAGGATCACCTCGATGCCGGCCTCGTGCAGGGCCTTGACCATGGCCTTGAACTCCAGGACCTGCTCGCCGCGCTGGCCGGAGCTGGAGTAGGTGTTGTGCGGGGCCAGGAAGGCGATGGTGTTGTAGCCCCAGTAGTTGGTGAGGCCGCGCGCCACCATGGCGTGCTCGGGCACGAACTGGTGCACCGGCATGAGCTCGACCGCGGTCACGCCCAGGCTCTTCAGGTGGTCGATCACGGCGGGGTGCGCCAGACCGGCGTAGGTGCCGCGCTGCGCCTCGGGCACGTCGGGGTGGCGCATGGTGAGCCCGCGCACGTGCGCCTCGTAGATCACGGTCTCGTGGTACGGCGTGCGGGGCGGGCGGTCGTTGCCCCAGTCGAAGAACGGGTTGACCACGACGTTCTTCGGCATGTTCGGCGCGCTGTCCTCGGTGTTGCGCAGGCCGGGGTCGGAGAACTGGTAGGAGAACAACGAGCGGTCCCAGCGGACCTCGCCCTCGATCGCCTTGGCGTAGGGGTCGAGGAGCAGCTTGGAGGCGTCGCAGCGGTGCCCGGCCGCGGGGGCGTACGGCCCGTGGACGCGGTAGCCGTAGCGCTGCCCGGGCATGACGCCGGGCAGGTAGCCGTGCCAGACGAAGCCGTCGACCTCGGGGAGGTCGACGCGGCTCTCGTGGCCGTCGTCGTCGAAAAGGCAGAGCTCTACCCGCTCGGCGACCTCGGAGAAGAGCGAGAAGCTCGTTCCGACGCCGTCCCAGGTGGCGCCGAGGGGGTACGGCTCTCCAGGCCAGACCTCACGCATGTAGCCTCATTGTCGTCGTGGAACGGTCCGCGGTGCCGCTCGATCGCGTGCCTTGTCTCCCTCGTTTCCCTCTCATGATCCGGTGCCTCGTGTCGCCTCCTTGAAGGCTCCGTCCGCGTCCTTGTGCGTTCCTGTGGCGGAAGTGCGGGGGTCATGCCTGCGTCCGGCTCTACCGTCGATAGTAGGGCCGGCGGTCCGAATTTCCAGACACTTCCGAGCAGGTGGGGGCGCTCGCCGGACGTCCGCGGGTCGGTCGCGGCGAACCCCGACTTCCGGGTCGCGGGCCAACAACGTACATCAAAACGGACAGTCTTGTATATACCACTTTTACTATCCGTTAACCCGACAGATAGGATCAAGTTGGATGTGGCGCGGCCCCCGCGCGCCGGGTCGCGCGCGGGGGCCGCGGGCCGGGCCCCGGGTGGGGCTCCGGATGAGGCTCAGCCGGCCAGCTCGGCGTTCAGAGTGATCGTGGTGCCGGCGAGGGCCTTGCTGACCGGGCAGTTGGCCTTGGCGTTCTCGGCGGCGGCCTGGAAGTCCTCCGCGGAGATGCCCGGAACCTGCGCCCGCACCGACAGCACGATGCCGGTGATGCCCTCGCCCGGCTGGAAGGTCACGTCGGCCCTGGTCTCGACGCTCTGCGGCGGCGTGCCGGCCTGGGCCAGGCCGTGCGACAGGGCCATCGAGAAGCAGGACGAGTGGGCGGCCGCGATCAGCTCCTCGGGGCTGGTCTTGCCGTTGGCCTGCTCGGCGCGCGAGGGCCAGGAGACGTCGAACCTCCCTACCCCGGAGGAGTTCAGCGCGACGGTGCCATAGCCGTCCAGCAGCGCGCCCTTCCACTCCGTGGTCGCGGTACGTGTCGTCGCCATAGCGATCATCCCTTCGATCATGAGGTGATTCCTAGCCGAACCTACACGCGCGCCCCTCGCGCGCGACGCCCGGCTCGGACGACATCCTCCCGCCCGGCCGGGTCCCCTCCGGACTTTCCCCGGCCCGCGCCGCGAGGCGCCCGTCCTGAAGAAGTTTTTCGTCTCATCCCAATCGCCGGGAAGAACGCGAACAAGGCGACCCGTCGCGTGCGGAACTTCTCTAGAAAGGGGAGGCGCATAGCACATTGTCAAAATTGCCCTGACTTGTGGGGTGCGGTAGGGGTTGTGTGGGGTGTTGAATATGCCCCGGAGGTCCCATTGGAGAAGGGAGGTGCGGGACCGACGCCAGCCCTCCGGCGCCTGGAACCGCAGCCAGCGGATCGGCGTACCCGGGAGGCGTAAGAAACAGTCGCAAGTGGTAAATGGAAAGGGGCCTACTATGGCCATCGCCGAAGGACGCACACCCCCCCTCGTCCGTGCCGGCTCCTCGGAGGTCACAGTCCCCGCCCAGTACATCTGGGCAACCGCACGTATCGCCCTGGGATGGGTCTTCCTGTGGCCGTTCCTCGACAAGCTGTTCGGCCTGGGCTTCGCCACCCCGGCCGACCGCGCGTGGATCGCCGGCGGCAGCCCGACCACGGGCTTCCTCAAGGGCACCGGCCAGCACGGCCTCGGCGGGTTCTTCACCGCCCTCGCCGGGCACGCCTGGGTCGACTGGCTGTACATGCTCGGCTCGCTGGGCATCGGCGGCGCCCTGATCGTCGGCGCCGGCGTGCGGATCGCCGCGATCACCGGCACCATCCTGCTGCTCATGCTGTGGGCGGCCCAGCTCCCGCTCGTCTACAACCCCTTCCTGGACGAGCACATCCTTTACGCCATCGTGCTGATCGGCCTCGCGTCGGTCTCCGCCGGGGACACCTTCGGCATCGGCAGGTGGTGGGGCGAGACCGCCCTCGTGCACAGGTATCCCATCCTCAAGTGACCGATACCTGACGGTCCTCGCAGTGCCCGTCATGACGGGCACTGCGGCGCGACGCCCGGAACCCCGCTCCGGGCGTCCGCCCCGACGACACGCATATCCCCAAATCCCCATAAGTAGCGCGATAGGGTCGGCGCAGCGCCGGTGGACGCGGTCACCGGAGTTCCGGGGGAGGGACGTCTGTGGACTTCGTGGGGACGCTCGTCATCGTCGTCGCGATCCTCGTCCTGATCGGCCTGTTCTCGCTGGTGGCCAGGCGACTGCTCGACCTGCGGTTCGGCCTGGTGCGCGCGTTCGTCGCCGGGGCGCTCGCCTACCTGCTCGCCGGGCCGCTCGCCCAGGCGCTCGCCGGCTCCGTCCCCTTGGGAAGCTCCGGCATCACGCCGCTGTGGTTCCTGATCCTCGCCGTCGCCTGCGCGCTGCTCGCGGCCATGACGTTCCTCGCCATCGCCGAGGCCCTGGTGCCCACCGGGTCCGTGCCCGGCCCCATCGAGCTGGCCCGGTCGCTGCGCGGCAGGGTCGTGCGGTCGCGCCGCTACTTCGCCATCGTCGGCGTCCTGGTCCGCCACGGCCTCGGCCCCTACCTGCGCGGCCGCAGCCCCGACGTCGAGGCCCCCTCCGGGCGGGCACGGCTCGCCCGGTCGCTGCGCGGCGCCCTGGACGACGCGGGCGTCACGTTCGTCAAGCTGGGCCAGATCCTCTCCACCCGCCCCGACCTGTTGTCGCCCGAGTTCATCGACGAGCTGACCCTGCTGCGGGACAGGGCCTCGCCCGCGCCCTGGGACGAGGTCGAGGGCGTGCTCGCCGCCGAGCTGCCCGGCCCCCTCGAGGAGGTGTTCCCGGAGTTCGACCGCCGTCCGCTCGCCTCGGCGTCCATCGCCCAGGTCTACGCGGCGCGGCTGCGCTCGGGGGAACGGGTGGTGGTCAAGGTCCAGCGCCCCGGCATCGCCGACGTCGTGGAGCGCGACCTCGACATCATGGCCAGGCTGGCCGCCTCCCTGGAGGTCCGCACGCGGTGGGGGCGCGCCCTCGGGGTGCGCGACCTGGTGCGCGGGTTCGCCGACGCGCTGCGCGAGGAGCTGGACTTCCGCGTCGAGGCGGCCAACATGACGGCGGTGGCGGCGGTCTCGGCCGGTACGGCGGTGCACGTGCCCGCGGTCCACGCCCCGCTCTGCGGGCGCCGGGTGCTCGTCATGGAACGCCTGGACGGCAGTCCTCTCGGCGAGGACCCGGCTCCCTCCCGCGCGCCCGCGCCGTCCGGAGAGGCCGCCGACCCGCCACCGGGCGGGCCCGAGCCGGCCGCCGGAGACGCCGACCGGAGCGAACTGGCCCGGACGCTGCTGGAGGCGCTGCTCCGGCAGATCATGCTGGACGGCGTCTTCCACGCCGACCCCCACCCGGGCAACATCATGCTGCTGGCCGACGGGCGGCTCGGCCTGCTCGACTTCGGGTCGGTGGGACGGCTCGACGCCGGCCTGCGCGCCTCCCTTCAGCGGCTCCTGCTGGCCATGGACCGCGGCGACCCCCTCGGCGTGTCCGACGCCTTGCTGGAGGTCGTCCCGCGGCCCGGCGAGATCGACGAGCCGCGCCTGGAACGCGAGCTGGGGCGCTTCATGGCCCGCCACCTGAACCACGGCCCGGCGGGCGGCGTCCGGATGTTCACCGACCTGTTCCGGATCGTGTCCGGCCACGGCCTGGCCGTCCCGCCCGAGGTCGCGGCCGTCTTCCGGACGCTCGCCACCGTCGAGGGGACGCTCACCGGGCTGGCCCCCGGCTTCGACCTGATCGGCGAGGCGCGGGCGTTCGCCGGGCGGCACTTCGCCGAGCGGCGCGACCCGGCGGCGATCAGGAAGGCCGCCACCGACGAGCTCGCGGCCCTGCTGCCCATGCTGCGCAGGCTGCCCCGCCGCGTGGAGCGGATCGTCGGCGCGGCCGAGCAGGGCAGGCTCACCGTCAACGTCCGGCTGCTCGCCGACGAGCGCGACCGGCGGCACGTCACCGGGATGCTCCACCAGGTGCTGCTGACCGTGCTGGCCGCCACGACGGGCCTGATGGCGGTCCTGCTCCTCGGCGTCGAGTCGGGGCCGAAGGTCACCGCCGCGGTCACCCTCTACCAGCTCCTCGCCTACAACCTCCTGGTGGTCGCCGCCGTCCTGGCCCTCCGCGTCCTCGTCCTGATCTTCCGCCGCGACCTGTGACCGCGTCCGCGGAGCCGCCTGGATCAGGCGCCGCCACTCCGCGTCCCGGAGCCGCGGTGATCAGTGGTAGGCGTGGACCACGGCGTGGCCCTTGCCGCGGCCGATCAGCCAGCGGTTGACCGGCAGGGTCACCGTGAACGCGAGCGCCAGGGAGAAGGCGAGCGCGCCCCAGAAGAGAACGGTGGCCAACCCCGCGTCCATGGCGCCGGGCACGGCCACCATGACGGTGTTGTCGATGAGCTCCATCACGACGATGGACACGGTGTCGGCCGCGACCGCGACCTTCAGGGCCTGGCGCAGCGGCACGTTCGCGCGCAGGACCCCGCGCACGGTGAGCGCGTAGCCGAAGACGAAGGCCAGCGCGATCGAGATCACCACCGTGGCGGCGTTGTGGAGGCCGGCCGCGGTGCCGATGACCATGCCGAGCACCTCGCCGATGGCGCATCCGGTCAGGCAGTGCAACGTCGCCTGGGCGGCGGTCCGCCACGAGGTCGTGCCGCCGCCTCCGTGGTGCCCGCCGTGGCCGCCGTGCCCGTCGTTTCCGTGCGCATCCGCTCCGTGGTCGCCGGCTCCGTGATCGTCGACTCCGTGTCCGGGGTTGTCGTGGTGGACGTGCGCGGAGTGGTCCATGACGCGCCTGCCTTTCGTAGCCGGTCGATATGACCGGGTCTGCCCGGAGTGCATCTCTTCACACCCCTAGGGGGTATGGTAGCGTACCGCCGAGCGATACCCCCACTAGGTAAATGAAAGGGACATCATGTGCACTGCGTGTGCTTGTGGCACCGAGGACCGGGCCGCGGAGCCGGTCGCCGTCGCCGACGCCGACGAGAAGGCCGGTGACGAGCTCGCCGGGGCCGCGTCCTAGGTGATCGGGTGGTGGGCGCGTACCGATGCGCGCCCACCAGCGAACTTTCCGGAATACCATAGAGGGGTATGGTGTTCCGTACAGAGAACGTCAACGGGGGGAGGCCGCGAGATGGCGGGATACAGCGGTACCAAGCAGGACCATATGCGGCGGCTGCGCAGGATCGAGGGGCAGGTGCGGGGCCTGCAGCGGATGGTCGAAGAGGACAAGTACTGCATCGACGTCCTCACCCAGGTCTCGGCGAGCACGAGCGCCCTTCGATCCTTCGCGCTCGCCCTGTTGGAAGAGCACTTGGCGCACTGCGTCGCGGACGCCACCGCCAAGGGAGGCGACGAGGCCGCGCTCAAGGTCAAGGAAGCGTCCGAGGCCATAGAGCGCCTCGTACGGTCATGAGGTCCGACATGCCGCGATCACAGAGGAGGGAGAGCATGTCCTCGTTCACCGATGAGAGGCCGCCGGGCGCCGGCGGGTCCGTCGAGCTCTCGATCGGCGGCATGACCTGCGCGTCATGCGCCAACCGCATCGAACGCAAGCTCAACAAACTCGACGGCGTGACGGCGACGGTCAACTACGCGACCGAGAAGGCCAAGGTCAGCTTCCCTGAAGGCCTGGATCCGCAGGCGCTGGTCGCCGAGGTGGAGAAGGCCGGATACACCGCCGAACTTCCCGCCCCGCCCGCCCGGGAGGACGAGGGGCAGGCCGAGAGGGCCGACGAACTGGCTCCGCTGCGGCAGCGGCTGATCACGGCCGTCGTCCTGTCGGTCCCGGTCATCGCGATGGCCATGATCCCCGCGCTGCAGTTCTCCAACTGGCAGTGGCTGTCGCTCACCCTCGCCGCCCCGGTCGTGGTGTACGCGGGGTGGCCGTTCCACAAGGCCGCCTGGACGAACCTGCGCCACGGCGCCGCCACCATGGACACCCTGGTCTCGCTGGGCACGATCGCCGCGCTCGGCTGGTCGCTGTGGGCGCTGTTCCTCGGCCGGGCGGGCGTGCCGGGCATGACCCACCCGTTCGCGTTCACCATCGAGCGCACCGACGGCTCGGGCAACATCTATCTGGAGGCCGCCGCGGGCGTGACGGCGTTCATCCTGGCGGGCCGCTACTTCGAGGCGCGCTCCAAGCGCCGGGCGGGCGCCGCGCTGCGGGCGCTGCTGGAACTGGGCGCCAAGGACGTCGCCGTGCTCCGCGGCGACACCGAGGTGCGCGTCCCCAGCGATCAACTGGTGGCCGGGGACCGCTTCGTCGTCCGGCCGGGGGAGAAGATCGCGACCGACGGCGTGGTCGAGGAGGGCTCCTCGGCGGTGGACGCCTCGATGCTGACCGGCGAGTCGGTGCCGGTGGAGGTCGGTCCCGGCGACGCGGTGACCGGCGCCACCGTCAACGCGGGCGGGCGGCTCGTCGTGCGCGCCACCCGCGTCGGGTCCGACACCCAGCTCGCGCAGATGGCCAGGCTGGTGGAGGAGGCGCAGACCGGCAAGGCCGCGGTCCAGAGGCTCGCCGACCGCATCTCGGGGGTGTTCGTCCCGGTCGTGATCGCGCTCGCGCTCGGCACGCTCGGATTCTGGCTGGGCGCCGGCGCCGGCCCCGCGGCCGCCTTCACCGCGGCGGTCGCCGTGCTGATCATCGCCTGCCCGTGCGCCCTCGGCCTCGCGACGCCCACGGCCCTGCTCGTGGGCACCGGCAGAGGCGCCCAGCTCGGCATCCTGATCAAGGGACCCGAGGTCCTGGAGTCCACGCGTTCGGTCGACACGGTCGTGCTGGACAAGACCGGCACCGTGACCGAGGGCAAGATGTCGCTGGCCGAGATCCACGTGGCCGAGGGGCAGGACGAGACCGAGGTGCTCCGTCTCGCCGGGGCGCTGGAGCACGCCTCCGAGCACCCCATCGCCCAGGCCATCGCGCGCGGCGCGGCGGAGAGGACGGGCCGGCTGCCGGCGCCGGAGGATTTCGCCAACATCGAAGGGCTCGGGGTCCAGGGCGTCGTCGACGGGCACGCCGTGCTGGTCGGCCGCCGCAGGCTGCTGGAGGAATGGTCCCAGCACCTACCGGCCGGCCTCGAGCGCGCCGCCCGGGCGGCGGAGGCGGCGGGCCGTACCGCCGTCGCCGTGGGCTGGGACGGTCAGGCCCGCGCGGTCCTGGTCGTCGCCGACACCGTCAAACCCACCAGCGCGCGGGCCGTGCGGGACCTGCGGGCCCTCGGCCTCACGCCGGTCCTGCTGACCGGCGACAACGAGGCGGTCGCTCGCACGGTGGCCGCCGAGGTCGGCATCGAGGAGGTCATCGCCGAGGTGCTCCCCGCGGACAAGGTCGACGTCGTCAAGCGCCTGCAGTCCGAGGGGCGCACGGTCGCGATGGTCGGGGACGGCGTCAACGACGCCGCCGCGCTCGCCCAGGCCGACCTGGGCCTGGCCATGGGAACCGGCACCGACGCCGCCATCGAGGCGTCCGACCTGACCCTGGTGCGCGGCGACCTGCGGGTGGCCGCGGACGCCATCCGCCTTTCCCGGCGCACTCTCGCCACGATCAAGGGCAACCTGTTCTGGGCCTTCGCCTACAACGTGGCCGCCCTGCCGCTGGCGGCCGCGGGTCTGCTCAACCCGATGATCGCCGGCGCCGCCATGGCCTTCTCCTCGGTGTTCGTGGTCACCAACAGCCTGCGACTGCGCCGCTTCACCTGAACGACGCGCCGGCGATGCCCGCCCCCGGACGACCGGAGGCGGGCATCGCCGTGAGCGGAGCCGGATCGGCCGGCTGCGCCCGTTGACTTGGACCGGTCCAGACTCCAGCATCGTCAGCTGTCGCCGTCGCCCGGCTCCGGGCGTGGGATCAAGGGAGAGATGTCATGTCGATCGATTCTTCGTCCGGTGCGGTGCTGCCGAAGGGCTGGCAGGCGTTCGCCGCGAAGCCCGATGACCCCACCGCCAAGGCGGTGGCGCAGGCGCTGGAGACCATGAGCCCGTCCGCGGCGCTCGGGTCCGCGCAGCTCATCGCCGACACGCTGGCCAAGCGCCCAGCGCACGAGCGCAGCACGATGTCCCGGCTCATCATGTCGCGGCTCATGGGCGACCTCGCCCGCGGCTTCATGCGGGCCACCGCCGCGGTGCCCCTCGTCCCCCCGGCGCCGGAGAAGCGGGTGCCGCAGCACGAGAACGTGCTCCACAGCCTCGACCTCTTACCCCCGGAGAAGCTCGGCGGGCTCCCCAAGGAGACCCCGGGCGGCCGCGATCGGCTGACGTTCGAGGCGCTCGACCTCGCCGCGGCGGGCCAGGTCACCGTCGACCTGGTCGAGCTGGAGCGGCGCACCGACGACGTGCGCGACTTCTCCTCGGTGGGCCACCTGCTGGAGGTGCTGGAGACCGTCAACGCCATCGGCGGCAAGACCACGTACTCCAAGCGGCGCCGCGCCGAGCTCGGGCTGACGGCCGTGGCGGGCACCAGCCAGGATCACCTCGTCGAGCAGATCGGCTTCCGCGCGGCGAAGACCCAGCGCTCCGACAAGGGCGGCCTGTCCCCCCAGAACGAGCTCGCGGCCAGCTACTGGCGCACGAACTTCCGTGACGTCGCCAAGGACTTCCTGAACAAGCTGCCGCTGACCGTCGAGCTCGGCAAGGGCGACATCCTGGTCAACAGCCCGCGGGTGCTGCGCAAGCTGGAGATGATGGTCGCCACGGACGTGCTGGCCGGGCTCACCGTCACGCCGCTCGCCGGGCGGTCCGGCGTCAGCGTGCTGAGCGGCACCGGCAAGTACGACGACATCGAGTGGGACATGATCCTGGAGGAGCTCGGCGCGACCCCCTCGGCGTACCAGCTCTACGAGCTCATGGACACCGGCAAGAACCCGCCCAAGACCGACTTCACCGTCGACACGCGGGCCGACCTCGTGGAGCTCATCACCGGCAGCCCGTTCTCCCGCCTGCAGGAGATCGCGCGCGGGCGGAGCGGGCTGGCGCCGGTGTGCGCGATGATCGAGCACCTCGTGCTCGGCCTGACCGGCGACCTCGGCCCGAAGCGGTTCGACACGCTGACCGCCAACGCCATGGGGTCGCTGAGCCGGCTCGTCGACATCGTCGTGCAGAACGACGGGAACCCGTCGGTGGCGATGCGCGCCGTCGACCTGATGGTGGACGAGATCGGCCTCGTGCTCGCCGCGGCCCAGAACTACACGTGGACCGACTACCGGCAGACGATGCGGGACATCCTGCTGGAGCGGGCGCCGAGCATCGCGCCGCTGACCGGCGAGCGGATCCGGCTCGACAGCCACCACATGTCCAGCGGCATGGACGCGCTCGGGACGGCGCTGTGGATCGCGCTGTCGTCGCGGGACCACGGCCAGGTCTCCCGTCCCACCGAGAAGATCGACTACTTCGAGACGGGACTGCTGCTCGGCAAGCTCAAGAAGGGCCAGATGGTGACGCCGCGCGACGACGTGCTGATCGCCGCGCTGAACCCCAGCACCCCCTTCGACGCGCCGTCGGCGGAAGGGCTGGTGAGCGCCGTGCTGAAGGCCCTGGAGTCGCGCAAGAAGGGGGACGCGCCGTTCGCGCTGATCCTCGACAGCACCATCGAGGTCGCGCTCAAGCCCCGCGACGGCAGGACCCAGCTCGACGTCGTGCTCGGCGGCCTGAAGGAGGCCATCGCCGGCGGCGGCCTGGAGGTCTTCCTCTGCAAGAGCTTCCAGAAGTACGCCTCGTTCGGCACCGGCAAGGTGGCCGCCGGCGATCTGACGATGCTGTCGATGACGGGCAACCTCGCGTCCGCGTTCGCCCGGTCCGAGGCGCTGCTGCAGGACCTCGCCCTCGATCTCGCCCGGCTCGACGAGGCGCAGCTCGTGGTGCACATGCTCAAGCACGGGCACCGCGACGAGCTGGCGCTGATGCGCAGCGCCTCGGCCAACGCCAAGTTCGTGGACGAGTTCTGCTGGCCGATCGACCGGGAGGACCGCAGGCAGGGGTCCTCCTACGTGGACGGCATCCCGCTGATCCTGCGCTCGACGCCCACCGGCAGCGTCGACAAGCTGTTCGAGAACCTCGTCATGATCGATCGGCGGGACAGCTTCTCGTTCCTGCGGACGTCGTACGTCGGCGGGATCCCGGGGCCGTACGCGCGCGTCAACACCGGCCACGAGTCGAAGGAGACGATGGTCGAGTGCTTCTACGCGCTCGGCCACCTGTCGGCCGGCACGCCTCCCGGCGCGCAGGAGCCGAGCAAGACGCAGGTCAGGCTCGACGCGTTGCAGCTCAGCGCGGTCCAGGAGCATCTGGAGGCGCTGCGCCTGGTCCCGGAGACCGGCCCCGCCGGCATCGTGCGGTACCGCGACAGCATCGTGGCCTCGTACTGCGCGTTCGCGGTCCAGAACGTGCGGCCCAAGGGCAGCGTGGCGCCGCTGCTCATCGCGTTCTTCGCGGAGCCGGCCGGCCGCGTCACGATCGAGACCCAGCGCTACCTGGCCGGTGAGCTGTTCGCACTGGTGCAGACCAAGCCCATCGAGTCGGACCCCACCGTCCTCGCGGCCCTGTGCCGCGCGGCGGTGATCCTGCCCACCTGGTCGTTCGCGTCCATCGCCGGAAAGCTCAAGCTCGACCAGACCGGCGATTCCGACGACGCCAAGCGGCTACGCCGGCTCGTCGCCCGGGCCCTCGGCCTCTGACGGCGGAGACCACCGCCTGGACGAGATCGCCGGTCTCGACTAGGCGGTGGTCACGGCGGCCCTGTCGATGATGGCGGTGAGGTCCGCTCCAGGGGGAAGGCCGCCGAAGGCGAGGCCGCGATCGGAGGTGAGGCGGGAGGCGCAGAACGCGTCGGCGAGCGCGTGGGGGCTGTGCCTGACCAGCAAGGACCCCTGGAGGACGAGGGCGAGTCGCTCGGCGACCTGGCGGGCGCGGTGTTCGAGGGTGGCCGTGTCGGCGAGGAGGTCCCTGGCGGCGCGGACGGCGGCGTCGAGGCGGGGGTCGGCGCCCTTGGCCAGCTCGACCTCGTGGAAGAAGGCGTCCAGGGTGTCCGGTTCCCTGGTGATCGACCGCAGGAGATCCAGCGCGGCGACGTTGCCGGAGCCCTCCCAGATGCCGTTCAGCGGGGACTCGCGGAACAGCCGGGGCATCTGCGAGTCCTCGACGTAGCCGTTGCCGCCCAGGCACTCCAGGGACTCGGCGGCGTGGGCGGGGGCCCGCTTGCACACCCAGTACTTCGCCGCCGCCAGGGCCGTGCGCCGCAGGGCGCCCTCGCCGCGCACGCCTCTGATGGCCTTGTCGGTCGCGCCGGCCAGGCGGATCATCAGCGCGGTGGCCGCCTCCGACTCAAGGACCAGGTCGGCGAGCACGTTGCGCATCAGCGGCTGGTCGGCGAGCCGCGCGCCGAACGCCGACCGGTGGCGCGCGTGGTGGACGGCCTGCGTCACGCCGTACCGCATGCCGGCCGCCGAGCCGATCACACAGTCCAGCCGGGTCATGTTGACCATCTCGATGATGGTCCGCACCCCGCGCCCCTCCTCGCCGACCAGGTGCGCGACCGCGCCCTCGTACTCCACCTCGGCCGAGGCGTTGGACCGGTTGCCGAGCTTGTCCTTCAGCCGCATGAGCCGCATCGCGTTGCGCGTGCCGTCCGGCAGCACCCGGGGGAGGAGGAAGCACGACAGCCCGCCCGGGGCCTGCGCCAGCACCAGGAACGCGTCGCACATGGGCGCGGAGTTGAACCACTTGTGCCCGGTGAGCGCGTAGGTGCCGTCACCGAGCGGCTCGGCCCTGGTGGTGTTCGCGCGCACGTCCGACCCGCCCTGCTTCTCGGTCATCGCCATGCCCGCCAGCACGCCCCGCTTGGCCGCGGGCGGGCGCAGGCCGGGGTCGTAGGCGCGCGAGGTGAGCAGCGGCTCCCACACCGAGGCCAGCGCGGGACTGTGCCGCAGCGCCGCCACGCTCGCGTACGTCATCGAGATCGGGCAGCCGTGCCCGGCCTCCACCTGCGACCAGACATGGAACTTGGCGGCGCGGGCCACGTGCGCGCCGGGGCGGGGCGACGCCCACGGCGTGGCGTGCAGCCCGTGCTCCACCGCCACGCCCATCAGCTCGTGCCAGGCCGGGTGGAACTCCACCTCGTCGATCCGGCCGCCGTACCGGTCGTGGGTGCGCAGCACGGGGGGATGCTCGTTGGCCAGCCGTCCCCACTCCTGGGCCCTGGCGGACCCGGCCAGCGTGCCGAGGGCGCGCAGCTCGCCCAGCGCCCAGTCGGCGCCCTCGCGGCGCACGCCTTCCACCAGGGCCGGGTCGGCGGACACGTCGTGGCCGGTGAGCGGGGGCGCCTGGTTGAAGACGGCGTGTGTCACGGGATCCTCCCGGCGGGTCGTTGCGCGGTCGTCGTCCGACGCGCGGGGTTGCCTTGCGCGTCCGCTCTCCATCTCAGCATTTGTCGACAAGAATGGGGTGCGGGGGTGGCCGACGGTGGCGGACCAAGCGAAGGGGGCCCGGTGGAGACGCCTGGAACCGACGACCGGTCGCTTCACCAACGCGTCGTCGGCGGCGACGAGAGCGCGCTCGGCGAGGTGCACAGCCGTCACTACCCGCTGGTCCTCAGCCTGGCGCTGCGCGTCACCCGCGACCGCGTGGTGGCCGAGGACATCGTCCAGGAGGTGTTCGTCACCTTCTGGGAGCGCCCGCTGGCCTTCGACCCCGACCGGGGTTCGCTACGCTCCTGGCTCGCCACGATCGCCCACCGGCGCGCCGTCGACCACGTGCGCAGCGAGCAGCGGCACCGTGTCTCGGTCCTCGGCCCCCGCCTGACCGAGCCCGAGCCGAGCCCGAGCCCCCTGGAGGACTGGGTGCTGGCCGCCGACGAGGCCGCCCGGGTGCGGCGCGCGGTGGCGAGGCTCCCCGGGGGATTACGCGAGCCCATCGAACTCGCCTACTACCGTGGCCGTACCTATCGGCAGACGGCCGAGGACCTCGGTCTGCCGGAGGGGACGGTCAAGTCACGGATCCGCATGGGCCTTCGCAGGCTCGCCGACGAACTGGCCGAAGAGGAGGTGTGATGGAGCGCCATTACGGCCACGGCGACGAGATCCCCGGAATTTCCGACCCGCTCACCCGCCTGAGCCTCGACGTGCTGGCCGAGACGGCCACGCCCCCGCCGGGCGCCGTGGACCTGCTGCTGTCGGCGGCACGCTCCGCCCGCCGTCCCGCGCCCCCCGCCGGGTTCACCGCGCCCTTCGCCGCCCGGGTCGCGGCCATGGACGCCCTGCTCGCCTCGGCCACGCGGGCCGACTGGTCCCAGAAGATCGTCGAAGGCTGGACGCTGCAGGAGCTGGTGGCCCACCTCGCCGCCACCGACAGCCTGGTCGCGGACGCGATCGAGGCCCCGGTGGCGGGCCCGCCGCTCACGGAGAACGACGTCCCGCGCCGTACCGCCGACATGATCGCCTACGCCGGCGGCCGGACGCCGCAGGAGACCCGCGCCGAGTGGCGCGCCCAGGCCGAGGCGATCCGCGCCCGCGCCGCCGAGATGGACCCGGGCACGCCGATCGCGCCCGGCGGGATGTCGTTCGCGCTGGCGGACCACCTGCTGGCCCGCATGCTGGAGACCTGGATCCACACCACCGACGCGGCCGCGGTGATGCGCGTGTCCCTTCCCCTGCCGGTGGCCGCCCATGTCCACCCGACCGCCGACTTCTGCGCGCGGCTGGTTCCCTGGACGATGCTGCTGTCCGGCGTGGACGGCGGCGCGCGCGCCGTGCGGCTCACGCTGACCGGGCCGGGCGGCGGCGCGTGGCACGTGCCGCTCGACGTCCAGGTGGTGGCCCGGCCCGACGACGGCGCGCTCGCCGAGACGGAGATCGTCTGCGACGTGGTGGACTTCTGCTTCCTGCTCGGCGGCCGGCGCGTGCCGGAGGAGTTCCCCGCGACGATCATCGGGGACGCCGGTCTGGCCCTGGACGTGCTGCGCTGCGCCCCCGCCCTCTCCGGGCCGTGAGGTTCTCGTTCTCAAGACCTAGCGCGTTTCGTCCTTGCGGAGGATCGGACGAGTGTGTACGAACGCGCTAGATTCATGGCATGAACGATGCGGGTGGAATGCGGGCCTCGGACGCCGAGCGCGAAGCGGCAGTCGAACGGCTGCGGCAGGCATCGGTCGAGGGCAGGCTCACGCTGGCCGAGCTGACGGAGCGCACGGAGGCCGCATACCTGGCGCGCACTCACACGGAGCTGGCGCAGCTCACCGCCGACCTGCCCGGCGCGCCCGGCGTGCCCGCCCCCCCTCCGCCCCCGTACGCCGCGCCCGCACGCGCGGGCGGCGCCCGGCGCTGGTTCGTCGCGATCATGAGCGAGAACAAGCGGCGGGGCAAGTGGCGGGTGGACCAGGAGATCGGCGCGGTCGCGGTCATGGGCGAGGTGACGCTCGACCTGCGCGAGGCCGAGGTCCGCTCCAACCAGATCGACGTCGTCGCCACCGCGGTCATGGGCAGCGTCAAGATCATCGTGCCCGACGGCGTGGACGTCGACCTCGAAGGCGTCGCGATCATGGGGGAGAAGAAGGCCAACGTCATCGAGGCGCCCCCCGGGCAGAACGTCCCGGTCGTCCGGGTCCGCGCCTACGTGCTGATGGGCGAGATCAAGGTCGTCGGCGACTCCAGGTCCAGGCCGATCCGCCGCGCCCTGAACGAGTGGAGCGAGTGGTGGCTGGAGCGCAGGGCCGAGGTGCGCGGCGACGTCCGCGACGCCCTGCGCGACGTGCGCGACCAGCGGCACGAGCTGCACCGCTCCATCCACGAAACGATGAGGGAACAGCGCCGCGAACAGCAGGAGATGCGCCGGGAGTACCGCCGCGAGGCGCAACGCGCCCGCCGCGAGGCCCGCAGAGAATGGAGGGACGGCGCCTGACGACGCCGTCCCCGCCCCCGTCCCGCTGACCTCCTCCCGCCGGCGCCTCACGCCGCGGCAGCGGCGGCGGCGGCCGCCTGGATCGCCTTGTTCAGGGCCCACGGCACGGGCGCGACCACCTGGGCCAGTTCCTCGCTGCGCCCCCGCCCCGCACGCCACTCCGCCCTCGGCAGCACCGTCTTCAGCCGCACCGTCGCGGCCAGGGCCGCCAGCGCCGCGTCCCGGGGCTCCAGCCGCGAGAGCGGACGGGCGCCGCGCACGGCCGCCGACACCGTCGCCGCGAGCTGCCTCGGCACCCGGCTGTCCCGGACGGTCACGTCGGCCATGGGGATGAGCCCGAGCAGGCGGCGGTGCTCCACGCGGATCCAGCCGCCCTCCTCCAGGCGGTCGCGCACCTGGCGCACGGCGGCCCCGGAACCCTTGCTCACCCAGTGCTGCCAGGTGCGCCGCCGGGAGGCCGCGATCTGCTGGAGCGCCCCGTCCAGCAGGGGATCGGCCACCGCGGGCCTCTTGGCGACCGGGCCGCCGGTGGCGTCGGCGAGATCGCCGCGCAGCAGCAGCTCGGCCAGGATGCCCGCGCGCATCATGAGGCCGAGGTTGGACCGCGCGGTCACGCGCTTCCTGCGCGTGTCGTAGGCGAGTAGGTAGAGCCGCTCGGGCAGGGTGCCGGGCACGTCCACCATCACTTCTCCTCGTCATCGCCGGCCGTGCCGGCGTCCTCGGTGACGTCCACGACGTCGGTCACTTCGTCGCCCCCCGCCGCGCCGTCCGCGGCCGGGGTCTTGCGGGGCCGGCCGCGCCTCGGCATGCCCTTGGCGTCGGCCGGGAGTCTGCCCGCCCCTCCCAGCGCCTTGCGGAGCAGGAACTCGATCTGCGCGTTGGCGCTGCGCAGCTCGTCCCCCGCCCACTTGACTATGGCGTCGTAGACGGCGGGGTCGAGCCGCAGGAGGATCTTCTTGCGTTCGCTCACTGGTACAGCGAGCCGGTGTTGACGACCGGCTGGACGTCCTTGTCCCCGCACAGGACGACCAGCAGGTTGCTCACCATCGTCGCCTTGCGCTCGTCGTCGAGGTCCACCACGTCGGCCGCGTCGAGCCGCTGCAGCGCCGCCTCGACCATGCCGACCGCGCCCTCCACGATGCGCTGCCGCGCGGCGACCACCGCGCCGGCCTGCTGGCGGCGCAGCATGGCCTGGGCGATCTCCGGCGCGTAGGACAGACGGGTGATGCGGGACTCGATGACCCGGACGCCGGCGGAGGAGACGCGGGCGGAGATCTCGGCCGACAGCTTGGCGGTGATCTCGTCGGCGTTGTCGCGCAGCGAGAGCTGGGTGTCGTCGTGGGCGTCGTAGGGGTAGTTGCCCGCGATGTGCCGGACGGCGGTCTCCGTCTGGATCGCGACGAACTCCACGAAATCATCCACCTCGAACGTCGCCTTGGCGGTGTCCTCCACCTGCCACACCACGACGGCGGCCATCTCGATGGGGTTTCCGTCCAGGTCGTTGACCTTGGCGACGTCGGTCTCGTGGTTGCGGATCCGGGTGGAGATCTTGCGCTTCTGGGTGAAGGGGATCACCCACCGCAGGCCGTCGGTGCGGACGGTGCCGAGGTAGCGGCCGAGGAGCTGCACGACCCTGGCCTCGCCGGGGGCCACCGCCATGAGGCTGCCGAGCACCAGGGCCGCGAGGATCACGAGCGCGACACCGGTGACGAGCAGCGCGGGGCTGCCGTCGCCCTCAGAGCCCTGGACGATGACCGCCACGCCGCCGGCCAGCATGAGCAGGCCGAGCCCCAGCATGGGCCAGCCGTTGAGGTCGAACGGCCGCCGCTCCCTGACCCGCGCCGCCGGCATCTCCACGGCCACTTCTTCGATCTCGTTCACGTCCGCCACCGTCCCGGGGGTCTGCTGTGTCATGGCACAACCATAGCAAAGTGATATCACTTTTCAAGCCCAATTCCTGGTGGTCGCGCAGGCGGCGTCAGGTCGAGGCCCTGGGGCGTGGCCGGACGGACCCTCGTGGCCGGGGGAGCCCGGGAATCGGGAGATCATCGAAGGTCCAGAAGGCGCGGTAGGTCGCGCCGTTCCGGGGTGGCCGGGTCGTGGTGTCAGCGACCGCCGCCGGCCGTCTGCCCGCCTTCCCTGGTGATCAACTCGGTGAACAGGTCGGCGGCGTCGTCGACCGCCGCCTGATCGCCGGTCGCGAGGAGGTCCAGAAGCAGTCCGCGGCCGACGGCGAGGGAGAGCCTGGCCCGCCGGGCGGCTTCGCGCGGGGGGACCCCGCGCCCGGCGAGCATCTGGGCGACGGGATCGGTCCAGGCCGTGATGACCGACTCGCGGAAGGAGGCGGCCCAGGGGCGGCCGTTCAGCGCGTGCGCGTAGATCTCGAAGAACAGCCGCTCGGCCGGCGCGAGCGCGGGGTCGCTGACGCGCTTCCAGAACGCCCGCGAGAGCTCGGCGAGATCATCGGTCTCCGCCTCGAGTTCCGCGAGGACGGCGCGCTGGTGCGCCTCGATGAGGTTCACGATCTCCACCAGGAGGCCGTTTCGTGACCCGAAGTGGTACAGCAGCATGCGGTGGCTGGTTCCTACGGCCGCGGCCAGCTCGCGCATGCTGAGGTCGCTGAACCCCACCTCCTGGAGGTGCCGGACGCAGCGTTCCAGCAGTGCCCGCTTCGCCGGACCGGGTCCCCCCGCGGTACGCGCCATGTTCCATATGGTACATGTACCGATTGGTACAACCGGCCCTCGCATCCGGAACGGAGACCTCCATGCGAACGTCGATCACCATCGCGGCCCCGGCCGCGACGGTCTGGAAGGCCCTGTGCGACATCGACCGCTGGCCCGCCTGGACCAGCACGGTCACCGCCGCCACCTGGCTCGACCCGGGCCCGATCCGGATCGGGCACCGCGCCCGCCTCACCCAGCCCCGCCTGGGCACCGCCACGTGGGAGGTGAGCGAGCTGGAACCGGAGAGCTCCTTCGTCTGGACCCGGCGCTCACCGGGTGTGACCACGGCCGGTGCGCACACCCTGACGGCCGCCCCGGACGGCGCGACGGTTCTCACCCTCGGCATCGACCACTCCGGCCCCGCGGCGGGCATGGTCCGCTTCCTCACCGACCGCCTCACCCGCCGGTACATCGAGACCGAAGCGCGCGGGCTGAAGGCGTTCTGCGAAGACGCACCGCATGGCGGCTGACGGCCGCCCCTCCTCCCCGGCGCGAGCCCGCCGCCAGCGTTCCTGAACTCTGTGCCCAAGCAGGGGGTGAAGGAGACGGCGCCGGTTCAGGATGGGGCCTGGTGTGACGGAAAAATGTAGGTGAATTGCAAGCGGGAATGTTTATCCTTGACCCGTATCCACAGATCTCGTTCTCCGTATCAGCGCACGTCCCGGCTCATCGCGAAGTCCCATTCCGGTGAACCCGCATGGGGCGTGCCCGGATTTCGGGTGAGCCGCCTTACCCGTCCCTGTACGGAAGCGCGGAGCCTCACCTGTTCGGTATGCACCGGTCCAGGTGGTCGCGGGTGCGGCCACATGGGCCGATCCCGGCCCGGGCCATCCGGGGGCCAGGGTCCCGGCCGGTATCGCCGGGCGTTCATTCGCTGTCCCACGATCGGAATTGGAGGACCTGGTGTCTGGCAAGGGAGCGGGCATCGCGGTCGCGCTCATCGGGGCGGGGGCGGCCATCATCGCGGCGCTCATCACATCAGACGCACCAATTTGCCCGGATTTCATTTGCGGCCCGGACAAGGCCACCGCGCAGGACCGTCCCAGCGGTGGCAGCGGGGGCAAGCAGATCATCAAGGTGCCCGGCGGCGCGGCGGGCGTCGAGATCACCCCGACCGAGATCACCTGCACCGCCGAGGGCGGTTGCGACAGCGACGTGCGCATCGAGAGCGTGGGGGACGCCACGCTGAAGGTCACCTACATGGAGGTCACGGGCGAGGGCAGGGCGCACTTCAGCAAGGACGGCGGGTGCGAGCGTAAGAACCTCGCGCCCGGGGTGGTCTGCTCGTTCGGCGTGACGTTCACGCCCCCGTCCGACGGCGCCGCCGTCCAGGCCACCCTCGTCATCCATCACAACGTCGGCGCCCACCCCACCCGCGTCACCCTCAAAGGCGAGGCGTCCAACGTGCCCACGGAGGCCCCGCCCAGCGAGTTCCCCACCGACGGCTGACCCGCCGCGCCCGGCCCGCGCGTCCGCGGTCGTTCGTGACCCCGTCCAGCAGCGCGGCGAGCAGGGCCCGCCCTCCCGCCGGGCGGGACGGATCGGCCGGTGGCGGGGGCAGGGACGGATCAGCCGGTGGCCGGGATCCGGGCGGATCAGGCCGGGGCCGGGGCCGGGGCGCCCGCACGGAAGGCCGCCACGGCCTGCGCGTGACGTTCCAGCAGGACGGCGACCACCTCGGGGGCCGGGCCGAGCGGAGCCGCCACGGTGTGGGCGCCCGCGTCCAGGGTGGTGCGGCGCACCTTGTCGGCGAAGTACCCCGGGGCCAGCAGATACGGGGCCACGACGACGCGCGCGGGGCGTCCGGCGCGGCCGTGCGGTCCGGCCAGGGCGCGCAGCACGGCCTCCTCCGGGGACGGGGAGGCCGCGGAGGCGTAGGCGGGGGTGACCGAGTGCCAGCCGCGGGTACGCGCCCAGTCGCGGGCCATGCGGGCGATCACCGCGTTCGCCCGGGCGTCGCTGGACCCCGCGGAGACCAGGACCACGGCGGTGCCGGGATCGCCGGGCTCCACGCCCGCCTCGGCGAGCCTGCGCTCCAGGGCCGTGACGAGGAGGGGATGCGGTCCGAGCGCCGCCCCTTGGTGGACGCGGAACGGCGGAGGGGCGTCCGGGACGGGGAGCGGCAGAGGACCGTCCTGGACGTGAAGGGCCACGCGGGACTCCGCGAGGCCGGACGAGGGCTCGGGGGAGTGGCCGGCCGGGTGGTGCGGCGCGGCGTGGCGGGCCCAGGCGCGGCGGGCACGTTCCTCGCGCAGGGCGGCAGGGATGTCGACGCGGCTGTGGTAGGCCTCGGTGAGCAGCAGCGGCAGCACCACGGCCTCGCCCAGCCCGGCCAGGGCCTCGCCGAGCGACGGCCGCGAATGGTCCAGGTACGCGCCGAGGACCGCGAGGCCGGGCCGCGCGCGCCGCACGTCCTCCAGCAGGGCCTCCACCGTCGCCGAGGCGCGCGGGTCGCGGGAACCGTGCGCCACCGCCACCAGCGGCGGCGCGGAGACCGGGGACGGCCCGGGCGGCGGCGCGGAGGCCGGCGGCCCGGGAAGCGGCGCGGATACGGAAGGAGCCACGGGGAGCGGCGCGCGGGATGACGCGGGAAGCGGCGCGGGGAGCGGTGCCGGCGGCGCCCCCTGAATCAGGGCGCCTCCGATACCGTACGACCGCCTTCGCCCGGTCCCGGCCTGGTCCGGGCTCAGAGGTGGATACCGCATTCCGTCTTGCCCAGGCCCGCCCACCGGCCGCTGCGCGGGTCCTCGCCGGGGGCGACGCGGCGGGTGCAGGGGGCGCAGCCGATCGATGGGTAGTCGTCGTAGTGCAGCGGGTTCACGAGGACCCCGTTGTCGGCCATGTAGTTGTCCACGTCGTCCTGGGTCCAGCGGGCGATGGGGTTCACCTTGACCATCTGGCGCTTGGCGTCCCACTCCACGACCCGGGTGTTCGCCCGCGTCGGCGACTCGTCGCGGCGGATGCCGGAGATCCACGCCAGGTAGGGCTCCAGCGCCCGGTTCAGCGGCTCCACCTTGCGCAGGAAGCAGCACAGGTCGGGGTTGCGGCCGTGCAGGCGCGGGCCGAGCTCGCGGTCCTGCTCCTCGACGGTCCTGGACGGCTTGACGTTGATCACGTTGACGTCGTAGACCTGCTGCACGGCGTCGCGGGTGCCGATGGTCTCGGCGAAGTGGTAGCCGGTGTCGATGAACAACACGTCGACGCCGGGCTTGACCCGGCTGACCAGGTCGATGAGCAGGGCGTCGCTCATCGAGGAGGTCAGGCAGAGGCGGTCGCCGAACGTGGCCGCCGCCCAGCGGATGATCTCGCGCGCGGGGGCGTCCTCGAGGAACTCGGCGGCGGAGTCCACGATGCCGCGCAGGTCCAGGACGCCGCGCTGGCGTTCAAGCCCGTTCTCGATCTCCACCAGTGTCATGAGTCGCTGCTCCTCGTTCGTCAAGTCCGTGAAGTCCATGCGGGGCGCCGCCGGGCTCAGGGGGGCCCGGGGCCGGCCGCCTGTCATGAGCGCACGCCGATGCCGAGAAATTTCAGCTTGAAGGCGCGGGCGCACGACCGGCAGTACCAGCCGCCGTCGCCCTCGTAGGGTTCGAGGTCCTCTTCGCCGCAGTACGGGCAGTGGAACGGGACCGCGCGCTCGCTCATGCGCGCGCCCCGTGCCGCCGCGGCGCCGGGCGGGGGCTCATTTGAGATCCGCCTCCTCGGCGCGCTGCACCCAGTCGGCGAAGGTCTCCCCGTCGTTCTTCTGGCTCTGGAAGTTCTTCAGGACCCGCTCGATGTAGTCGGGAAGCTCGGCGGCGGTGGCCTTGAGCCCGCGGACCTTGCGGCCGAAGCCGGGGTTCACGCCGAGCGAGCCGCCGAGGTGGATCTGGAAGCCCTCGACCTGCTCGCCGGAGCCGTCGGTGACGAGCTGGCCCTTCAGCCCGATGTCGGCGGTCTGGATGCGGGCGCAGGAGTTGGGGCATCCGTTGACGTTGATGGTCAGGGGGTCGGTGAAGTCCGGCAGGCGGCGCTCCAGCTCGTCGATGAGGTCGGAGGCGAGCCCCTTGGTCTCGACGATCGCCAGCTTGCAGTACTCGATGCCCGTGCAGGCCATCGTCTGGCGGCGGAACGTGCTGGGGTTGACCTGCAGGTCCGCGGCCTCCAGTTCGGCGACCAGGCCCTCGACCTTGGACTGCTCGACGTCCAGGATCACCATCTTCTGCTCGACGGTGGTGCGGACGCGGTCCGAGCCGTACCGCTCGGCCAGGTCGGCGATGAGGTGCAGCTTGTCGCCGTCCAGCCGCCCGACCCGGGGCGCGAACCCGACGTAGTAGTTGCCGTCCTTCTGCCGGTGCACGCCCACGTGGTCGCGGCGGCCGTCGCGCGGAAGCTCGGGCGCCGGCCCGTCGGCGAGGGTGTACCCGAGGTACTCCTTCTCCAGGATCTCGCGGAACCGCTCGGCGCCCCAGTCGTTGACCAGGAACTTGATGCGGGCCCTGTGCCGCAGCCTGCGGTAGCCGTAGTCGCGGAAGATGCCCGCGATCCCGGCCCAGACCTCGTGGACCTGCTCGGGGCGCACGAACGCGCCGAGCCGCTTGGCCAGCATCGGGTTGGTGGACAGGCCGCCGCCCACCCAGATGTCGAAGCCCCGCTCGCCCTGCTCGTTCACGACCCCGACGAACGCCACGTCGTTGATCTCGTGCACGGTGCAGTGCGCCGGGCAGCCGCTCATCGCCGACTTGAACTTCCGCGGCAGGTTGGAGAACAGCGGGTCGCCGATGTAGCGCGCGACCGTATCGGCGAGCGGGCCGCTCGCGTCGATCACCTCGTCGGCGTCGATGCCGGCCAGCGGGCAGCCGATCATGACGCGCGGGGTGTCGCCGCACGCCTCGGTGGTCGACAGCCCGACGGCCTCCAGCGCCTCCCAGATGGCGGGGACCGACTCGATGTCGATCCAGTGGAGCTGGATGTTCTGCCGGTCGGTGACGTCGGCCGTGCCCCGGGCGTAGGTGTTGGCGATGTCGGCGATCGTGCGGAGCTGCCGCAGGTCGAGCTGCCCGCCGTCGATGCGGACGCGCAGCATGAAGTAGCGGTCGTCCAGCTCCTCCGGCTCGAGGACGGCGGTCTTGCCGCCGTCGATGCCCGGCTTGCGCTGGGTGTAGAGGCCGAACCAGCGGAACCGGCCGCGAAGGTCCGCGGGGTCGATCGAGTCGAACCCCAGCTTGGAGTAGACGTCGATGATCCTCTGGCGGACGTTCAGGCCGTCGTCGTTCTTCTTGTTCTCCTCGTTCTTGTTGAGCGGCTCACGGTAGCCGAGGGCCCACTGGCCTTCGCCTCGCGGGCGCTTGTGGTGGCGGTTCGCGGGCCTGGGCGGGCTGGTCATGAGGGCGGCGTCCTTTACCGAGGATGGTCGTCGGGGCGCGTGGACGCGCGCAGGCGAGCCGCCCGGCTCGATGGCTACAGGCCGGTGGGCATGAAAAAGACGCCTGTCACGCGCCCAGGCTGGCAGAATTCGACAGCGGGGCGGCGGTCAACAAGCGTCGCTACAGATGGCACTGCGGACACGCAGGAAGTCGACGTGGCGTCGCACGACGAGAAGCGGGTCCGCTGGCATGTACCAAACCATACCCTCCGCGTGTCAGATGTCCAATATCTCGTCCAGACTCTGGACAAACGACGGCGAAAGGGGCGGGTCAGCCCTGGCGTCGCCAGGAGAGGACCGAGTCGTCCGGAGGGCGCGGCGGGCGGTGCTGGCAGTCGCACCACGAGCCGCCCCGGCACCTGTCGTGCCTGCCCTCCTTGCATTCCCGGCATATCACGGGCCCATTGTCCCCCACGGTGTACTGCTGGCGCACATCACCGCAGGTCAGGTGGGTTGTCAGGGGTGCGCGGCGGATAGTATTGGGCGTTGCGCCGACCGCGCCGGATATGGAGGCGTCTCATCGGGTAGGCGCCACGACGGAGATCGTTCACAAGGTGGTGTCGTGGTGGAAGCGCGTTGCCAATACCTTGGGGTGCCATGACGTCCACCGGCGCGCCCACGAGGTCGTCCGCCTCCTCGGGGCGGGTGTCCCGATGGCGGTTGGTCAGGGCCAAGGCCCGGCGCAACGCCGAGGCCGGCCTGTCGACCCTGCGCGGCGCCAAGGCGTGGGAGTCGCGGCTCTGGACGCTCGTCCGCGCGACCACCATCGCGAACTTCAACTACCGGGTGACCGGGCTGGCGGGGGAGGCCGCGTTCTTCGCGCTGCTGTCGCTGCCGCCGTTCGTCCTCGGCCTCATCGGCCTGCTCGGCCACCTGAGCGGCGTCCTCGGCCCCGGCACCGTCGCCGACACGCGCGGCTGGGTGCTGGACCAGTCCCATCTGCTGTTCACCGACAACACGGTCGAACGGGTGGTGCGCCCCCTGCTCGACGACGTCCTCAGGGGCGGCCAGGTCTCGCTGATCTCGCTGGGCTTCCTGCTCAGCCTGTGGTCGGGCTCGCGGGCGCTGTTCGTCTACGTGGACCTGATCTCCATCGCCTACGGCCTCGGCGAGGCGCGCGGCATCATCCGCACCCGCATCCTGTCCTTCGGGCTCTACCTGGCCGCGCTGGTGATCGCGCTGATCGTCATCCCGGTCCTGGTCATCGGCCCCACCCTGCTGTCGGGGGCGTTACCTCAGTACAGCGGCGTCGTGGCGGTGCTGTACTGGCCGGTGGTGGTGATCGGCTCGGTCCTGGTGCTGACGCTGCTCTACCACGTGAGCGTGCCCGTGCGCACGCGATGGTGGCGCGAGGTGCCCGGCGCCGTGCTGGCCCTGGTCATCTGGATCGCCTGCGCGGCCGTGCTGCGCGAGGTCCTCGCCGCGTGGTTCACGCCCCTGTCGATCTACGGCTCGCTGGCGGCGCCCATCGCGGTCCTGCTGTGGCTGTACATCACGGCGCTCGCGGTGCTCATCGGGGCGACGCTCAACGCCGAGTTCGACCGCCTGTGGCCGGACGGCGGGGTGGGCAGAAACGGCGAGTCCGCTATCGTCTAACGCGACGTGACCGGCGCGCGTGGGTGGGCCACCACCAGGGAGCGAACAGGGCGGGGGCCGGGCGCCTGGGTCCTCGCCGGATCCAATCCAACGAAGGGTAGGGCCATGAGTTCTCTTTCCGACGTCGACCCGGAGATCGCCGAGTTGATCAGCGCGGAGGAGCGGCGCCAGGCCGACACCGTCAAGCTGATCGCCTCGGAGAACTACGTCTCCCGGGCCGTGCTGCAGGCGACGGGCACGGTCCTGACCAACAAGTACTCCGAGGGGTACGCGGGCAAGCGCTACTACGAGGGTCAGCAGGTCATCGACCAGGTCGAGGCCGTGGCCATCGAGCGCGCCAAGGCGCTGTTCGGGGTGAACCACGCCAACGTCCAGCCGTACTCGGGGTCGCCGGCCAACCTGGCGATCTACCTGGCGTTCCTGAACCCGGGCGACACGGTGATGGGCATGGGCCTGCCGTTCGGCGGCCACCTCACCCACGGCTGGTCGGTGTCGGCGACCGGCAAGTGGTTCAACCCCGTGCACTACGGGGTGCGCCGGGACACCGGCCGCATCGACATGGACGAGGTGCGCTCCCTGGCCCTGGAGCACCGTCCCAAGCTGATCTTCTGCGGTGGCACCGCGATCCCCCGCACGATCGACTTCCCGGCCTTCGCCGAGATCGCCCGCGAGGTCGGTGCCATCCTGGCGGCGGACATCGCGCACATCGCCGGCCTCGTCGCGGGCGGCGCCCACCCCTCGCCGGTGGGTCACGCCGACGTGATCTCCACCACCACGCACAAGACGCTGCGCGGCCCGCGCGGCGCGATGCTGATGGCCTCCGACGAGGAGCACGCCAAGGCGCTGAACAAGGCGGTCTTCCCGGGCCTGCAGGGCGGCCCGCACAACCACACGACGGCCGCCATCGCCGTGGCGCTGAAGGAGGCGTCGGGCGACGACTTCAAGGCCTACGCCCACCAGGTGGTCGCCAACGCCAAGGCGCTGGCCGAGGAGCTGACCGCGCGGGGCTTCGAGCTGGTCTCGGGCGGCACCGACAACCACCTCATCCTGATCGACCTGACCTCCAAGGGCGTGGCGGGCAAGCCGGCCGCGCAGGCCCTGGACCGCGCGGGCCTGGAGACGAACTACAACACGGTCCCGTTCGACCCGCGCAAGCCGTTCGACCCCTCGGGGCTGCGGATCGGCACGCCGTCGGTGACCAGCCGCGGCATGGGCGAGGCCGAGATGCGCCAGATCGGCGCCTGGATGGACGAGGTCGTCACCGCGCTCGCCAAGGGCGACGAGGCCGAGGACGTCATCGCGCGCGTCCACGGCGAGGTCAGCGAGCTGACCTCGCGGTTCCCCGCGCCCGGCCTCGGCTGAGCCGCCCGCCACGGCGTAAATGTGTTGCCCGGAGGAGCCGGGCCCGCGATACAGTGGGCCCGGCTTCGCCGTCTCGGAGAGAGGCGGCCGCGACGACCAGGAGGTGAGGAATATGCGGGTCTTCTTCGTCATGCCCGTGTCCGATTTCTCCTGGGTGCCGTCCGCGCGCTGAAGCCGCGGCACCCGTTCCCGAAGGGTGCCTGAGTTGACCACTCACGGTCATGATCTTTCTTCTCTGGGCTGGAACGAGTCCTTCGCCGCCGACCTGCCGGCCGGCGCCGTCCCCGCCCGCGTCGCCCGCGTCGACCGCGGCGCCGCCGAGGTCATCACCTCCGGCGGACACCTCCAGGCCGTCTACTCCGCGCCGTTGAGGCGCGCGGCGGCCGAGGACCCCGTGGCCCTGCCCTGCGTGGGCGACTGGGCCGCGCTCACCCTCCTCGCCGAGGGCCGCCACGAGCTGGCGTCGCTCCTGCCGAGGCGCACGGCCTTCGTCAGGGGCGGAGTGCGCCGCGACTCGCGCGGCGGGCTGTCCGGCGACTCCCAGGGCCAGGTGCTGGCCGCCAACGTCGACGTGGTGTTCGTGGCCGAGCCGTCCGTGCACGGCGGCGACTTCGCCGACCTCGGCCGCGTCGAGCGGCTGCTCGCCCTGGCCTGGGAGAGCGGCGCCCAGCCCGTCGTGCTGATCACCAAGGCCGACCTCATCGGCGAGCACCTCGCCGACCTGCTCGCCGACGTCGCCGCGGCGGCGCCCGGGGTGCCGCTGCACGCCGTCTCCTCGCTCCTGGGCGAGGGGCTGGAGGTCGTCAGGAGCCACTTGAGCGGCTCTCGGACGGCCGTCGTGCTCGGCGCCTCGGGCGCGGGCAAGTCGACGCTGGTCAACGCGCTCGCGGGGGAGGAGGTCATGGAGACCCAGCAGGTGCGCGCCGGCGACGGCCGCGGGCGGCACACCACCGTCCACCGCGAGCTGATCCCGCTGGCCGCCGGCGGCCTGATCATCGACACGCCCGGGATACGCCGCGTCGGCCTGTACGACATGAGCCAGGGCGTGGACCTGGTGTTCTCCGACATCGAGGAGCTCGCTCAGGAGTGCAGGTTCGACGACTGCGCCCACGAGAGCGAGCCCGGCTGCGCCGTGCTGGCGGCGCTGGAGTCGGGGGAACTGCCCGAGCGGCGGCTGGCGAGCTGGCGCAAGCTGCAGCGCGAGGCGCAGTGGATGGCCGGCCGCACCGACGCGCGCCTGCGCGCCGAGCAGGCCCGCAAGTGGAAGGTGATCCACAAGTCCATGCGCGGCCGGTCACGGCCGTGACATGAGGGGATGTCCCCGCTTGCCACCCAGGTCAAGGGGTACGAAAGGGGCATGAGCGCTAGCCGGCGCCTGTCCCTCCCGTTCGCCGACCGGGAGCAGGCGGGGACACTGCTCGCCGAGATGCTCGCCGACGCGGGCCTGGCCGACCCGGTGATCCTCGCCTTGCCCCGCGGGGGAGTGGCGGTCGCGGTGCCGGTGGCCGAGCGGCTCGCGGCGCCGCTGGAGGTGCTGGTGACCAGGAAGATCGGCCACCCGCTGCAGCCGGAGCTCGGCCTCGGCGCGATCGCCGAGGGCGGCGAGCCGGTGTTCGACCAGGGGCTGCTGGAGCAGCTCGGCGTGGAGGAGGACGAGCTCGCGCCGATCGTGGCGCGTGAACGCGAGGAGCTGGACCGCAGGGTGCGGGCCTACCGGGGCGACCGCCCGCTGCCCGCGCTCGCGGGGCGGGACGTGGTCGTCGTGGACGACGGGCTGGCGACCGGCGGGACGGCACGCGCGGCACTGCGCGCCGTCCGGCGTTCCAAGCCCGGGAGAACCGTGCTCGCCGTGCCGGTCGGGTCATCGAGGACGGTCACGGCGCTTCGCGACGAGGCGGACGAGGTGGTCGTGCTCGCCACCCCGCCCGGCTTTCACGCGGTCGGTCAGTGGTACGTGCGATTCGGGCAGCTGACCGACGCGGACGTCCTGCGCTTGTTGCGTCAAGGACGGTGAAACGGATTTATCGCCTTCATCGGGGTCGGGGGGAATTCGGGCGCCCCCCGTCTCCGGGAGGAACCCGCACGATCATGCGGCAATTTCGGCCCTGGAGGCGTACAGGAGCGGAAAAGCCGCATGATCATTGCGTGGCGGAAAAGTGCCGGTGGAGGTTCAGGCAGCACTGATGCCGGCGCTTGCGGCACGCCGCATGCGACGACGACGCTCGGACGCGCGCTCGTCCTCGTTGAGCCCGCCCCACGTGCCGTACTTCTCGGGACGTGAGAGGGCGTAGTCGAGGCACTCCGCGCGGACAGGGCACTGGGCGCAGATGGCCTTGGCCTTGCGCTCGCGGATGTCGCGCTCCGGCTGACGCTCACCGTCAGGACCGAAGAAGAGCACAAGGTCCTCTCCCCGGCACGCGGCATCATCCTGCCAACCCCAGCTGGGGCGCGGGCGGGCGATCTGCCGACGTACCTGAGACATGAGAAACCACCTTAGGTGAGATGTATTCGGTGTTTGTGCCGCTTTGGACGCGTATGACGTCCCTCGTTCCAACGCCGAATAAGCCCGTGGTGTTCCCGGGCCCCTATAGGGGCCCCTAGGTCAGCGCGGGCGTGCCGCACTGGAGAAGCTCCAGCGCCGCCCGCCTGTAGGTCATGATCGTCTCGGCGCACGCCATGCCGCACGGCGCGAACACCGTGCGTTCGACCACAACCCGGAACCGGACGTCCCCATGGCGCACGATCGCCTCGGTGACGTCACCGTCCGACCTGGTGGATTCCACGGCCACTCCGCCTACCGACAGCTCGCCCGTATGTGCCCGGACGAAATGCTCGGCGGCCTGCGATGGCTCAGGGATGCCTGCGCGTCCCCGGAAACGGTCGAGGACGACCTCGCCGCGCCGGTACGCGTTTGCCGCCGCGATCGCGGCAGCCTGAGACATGCTGCCGTAGTAAAGCCCGTGTGGCAAGCACACGAGGTTGGCGGCGTATCGATCGCCGCCAACATGAGTGGTTTCCCACACTCTTCCCGGCTGGCTCTCACCCAAAACCCGCGCCAGGGGGAGCCCGAGTCGGGCACAGCACGCATTGCGCTTGGCATGCGTGCAGACCAGGAACACCGGCTCCTTCACCAGTATGCAGGACTCGGGCACCACTCCGCGCACGAGAGATCCCAGGTCAAGATCTCGGACGTCCTCGAACCGGCCCTCTGCGGCCCACGGGACCCGGGCCGTGGTATCGGCCACCATCACGTGGCGGGGGATCGCGGTCGCGGTGCGGCGGCCGGGGCGGCGGATGAGCTGCGGGCGGACCCCCAGCTCGGTCGCGCGGCCGATCAGCGCGTGGACGTCCTCGGGCAGGTCACAGTCGGGAAGGTGGGACTCCCAGGGGCCGGTGTGCTCGATGAGCAGCCAGAACCGGGCGCCGACCGTCGCGCTCGCGTGCGCCGGCACGGCGCCCGAGTGGCATCCGGCCAGGTGGTCGCACCCCCGAGCCCGGTCCTCCGTCACGCATCCCCCTTCGAACACTTAGGTAAGACTAACCTAAACGGTCGCGACAGTATCCCGGTCCCCGGACGTCCGTTCCGGCTCCCCTCGGCGTGGTGTGCGCCGGGACGGGTCGTGTGAGATTAATCACGTTCCCATTTCCCTTGGTTCGCTTGCCGGGCGATCACGCGATGGCTAGGGGCCGTCACCGGGACGGGCCACCCCGGCCCGCGTGCTCCCGCAGCACGCGCTCGGCGGCCGGCAGCGCGACCGCACGGTCCTCGGGGACCAGCCCGAGACGGGTGCGCCGGTCCAGCAGATCGCCCGCGTCCAGCGCGCCCTCGTGCCGCACCGCCCACACGAGCTCGGCCACCGTCACCCCGGTCGGCAGCGTCCCGGCCGCGGCCGGGTCCCGCAGGGCGATCTAGTGCACCGCCGCCGCCTCCGCGCCGTACCGCGCGGTCAGCCGGGCCGGCACGCCCGCGCCGGCCCCGCCGCGGGCGCCCACCAGCGGCAGGCGCGCCGTGCGGCTCGGCGGCGCCGCGGGGAACGCCGCGTCCACCGCGTCGGCCGCCATCGCGCGGTAGGTGGTGAGCTTCCCGCCCACGATCGTCACAACGCCGTCAGAGCCCTTCAGGACCGCGTGCCTTCGCGAGAGATCGGCCGACCGCCCTTCGCCCGCCAGCAGCGGCCTCAGGCCCGCGTAGGCCCCCGCGACGTCCGCGCGGACGATCGGCGTCTCCAGGACGGAGTTCAGGACGCCGAGCAGCGCCGCGACGTCCGCCTCCGGCGCCACCGGGACGTCGGGCACCGGCCCGTCCAGCGGCTCGTCGGTCAGCCCGACGTACACGCGCCCGTCCGGCTGGGGGAGCACCAGCGCGAAGCGCGCCGCCTCGCCGGGGATCGGCACGTGCAGGCCCGCCCGCAGATCGCCCAGCACGCCGGGGCGCAGCACCAGGTGCGAGCCCAGGGACGGCCGCAGCTCCACCGACGGCGACAGCGTGCCCGCCCACACGCCCGCCGCGTTCACCACCCGGCGGGCCCGCACCGCGAACGTCTCGCCCGTCAGCTCGTCGCGCAGCTCGGCGCCGTCGCCCGCCAGCGCCAGCGCGCGGCACCGCGTCAGCACGCGCGCGCCGTACGCGGCCGCCGTCCTGGCGATCGCCACCACCAGCCGCGCGTCGTCCACCACCCGGCCGTCGAACGAGACCAGCCCGCCGCGCAGCCCCCGCGCGCGCAGGGCCGGCGCCAGGGCCCGGGCGCGCGCGGCCGTCACGCGGGACGGGCCCGGCAGCGCGGAGCGAGGAGTGCCGGCGCAGGCGCGCAGCACGTCGCCGAGCCGGTACCCGGCCATCAGCGTCGCGGCCTCGCCGCGGGACACCTGCGGGGTCAGCGGCAGCAGGTACGGCTGCGCGCGCACCAGGTGCGGGGCCGTGCGGGTCAGCAGCACCCCGCGCTCGGCGGCGCTCTCCCAGGCCACCCCGACCTGCCCTCTGGCCAGGTAGCGCAGGCCGCCATGGATCAGCTTGGAGCTCCAGCGGGAGGTGCCGAACGCCAGGTCATGGGCGTCCACGGCGGCCACCGACAGCCCCCGCGCCGCCGCGTCCAGCGCGACGCCCGCCCCGGTGACGCCGAGGCCCACCACCAGCAGGTCCACCACGCGCTCGCGGACCTCGGCCAGCTCACGCGCCCGCCGCGCGGCGTTCAGCGAGGAGCCGGGGAGCGCGGGGCGGCAGGCCGGCGGGTCACCGCGTCCGGCGGAGGCGCCGACGCGGCAGGCGGCGGATGAGTCGGCGGGGAGGTCGTCACGTGGGGCGGAGACTCCGACGCGGCTATCGGCGGGTGAGCCCTCGGAAAGGTCGTCGCGTGCGACGGAGGAGTCGACGCGGGAATCGGCGGGTGAGCCCTCGGGCGGATCGTCGTGTCCGGCGGAGGAGTCGGCGGGGGAACGGGTCACGGCCTCGCCCCCTTCCGGCGGACGCCCGGCCGGGCCGACGCGCGCCGGGCGTGTCAAAGTGTAGGGCGTGGAGATCCCCGACACCGCGGCCGAACCGATGCTCTGGTCCGGCTGGGGCGACCCCGCCAAGGCCGCCGGCCTGCCGGAACCGGTGCGCGGCCTGCTGCGCGAGCTGCTCGGCGTGCGCGAGCCCGCCCGGCCCGCGGCCACGTTCGGCGAGGTCCGGCTGAATCCCCCGGCGCTGACCCCGCAGGCGCTCACGAGCCTGCGCGCGGCCGTCGGCGACGGGCACGTCCGCGCCGACGACGACGCGCGGATCCGCCACACCCGGGGCAAGTCGACTCCCGACCTGCTGCTGATGCGCGCCGGAGACGGCTCCGACGCCCCCGACGCCGTCGTGCTGCCCGGCTCGCACGCCGAGGTGTGCGAGATCCTGCGCGTCTGCGCGCGGCACAGGATCGCCGTCGTGCCCTTCGGCGGCGGCACCTCGGTGGTGGGCGGCCTCGTCGCCTCCCGCGACGGGTACGCCGGGGTGATCGCCCTGGACCTGCGCCGGCTCGACCGGCTGCTGTCGGTGGACGCCGAGTCCATGGTCGTCCACGTGGAGCCCGGCCTGCGCGGCCCCCAGGCCGAGCGGCTGCTCGCCGGGCACGGGCTGACCCTCGGCCACTTCCCCCAGTCCTACGAGTACGCCACCCTCGGCGGGTTCGCCGCCGCCCGCTCCAGCGGCCAGGCGTCCTCCGGGTACGGGCGCTTCGACGACATGGTGGTGGGCCTCACCGTCGCCACCCCGCGCGGCACGCTGGAGCTCGGGCGGGCGCCCAGGTCGGCGGCGGGCCCCGACCTGCGCCAGCTCGTCCTCGGCTCCGAGGGAGCCTTCGGGGTGATCACCTCGCTGCGGCTGCGCGCGCGGCGGGCGCCGTCCGAGAAGGCGTACGAGGGCTGGCGCTTCGCCTCCTTCCCCGAGGGCGCCGCCGCGCTGCGGCGCCTGGCCCAGGAGGGCCCCGCGCCGACCGTGCTGCGCCTGTCGGACGAGACCGAGACCATGGTCGGGCTCGCCAGGCCGGAAGAGATCGGCGCCCTCCCGTCCGGCGGCGGCTGCCTGGCCGTCCTCGGCTACGAGGGCGAGCCCGGCGAGGTCGCCGCGCTGCGCGAGCGCGCCGCCGCCGCGCTCTCCGCCCTCGGCGGCGTCCCCCTCGGCCCCGAGCCCGGCGAGGCGTGGGCGCGCGGCCGGTTCGGCGCCCCCTACCTGCGCGACGCGCTGCTGGAGGCCGGCGCGACCGTCGAGACGGTGGAGACCGCCTGCTTCTGGTCGGGTGTTCCCCGCCTCTACGACGCCGTGCGCCGGACGCTCGCCGCCGCGCTCGGCACGCCCGGTGGCGCGGGACCGCTGGTCATGTGCCACATCTCCCACGTGTACGCCACGGGCGCCTCCCTGTACTTCACCGTCGTGACCGCGCAGGCCGCCGACCCGCTCGCCCAGTGGGCCGCCGCCAAACGCGCGGTCAGCGAGGCGATCGGCCTGGCCGGCGGCACGATCTCCCACCACCACGGCGTCGGCAGGGACCACCGCGACGCCTACGCCGCCGAGATCGGCGAGATCGGCGTCGAGATACTGCGCGCGGTCAAGGAGCGCCTCGACCCGGAGGGCATCCTCAACCCCGGCGTCCTGATCCCCTGACGTTCGCCCGATCCGTCCGGAAAGCCCGGCGGGTTCGGCGATCCGGTGTGCGGGCGGGGAAGATCATGGCGAAGATAGGGACATGGTCGATGTGGAACGGGCGGCGGAAGCCGGCAGGCGTGCCTCCTCGCGGGTCTCCGAAGAGGGGGCCGGATGGTCCTGCTCGCAGATCGGCACGTTCCAAGCCCTGCGCCCGAGCCGCACGGGCTTCTCCTGGCTGCGGCCCGCCGTGTTATGGCGCTCGCGCAACGAGATCCTCGCCCAGATCTTCGGCGACCCGTCCAACGAGGTCCGCGCCCGCTGGATCATGGCGCGCCGGGCGCAGGGCGCCGACGCGGGCTTCCGGATCCGCCCGCCCGTCGGGGACGGCTACAGCTTCCTGATCGTCGGCGACACCGGCGAGGGCGACGCCTCGCAGTACGCCGTCGTGCCCGGCCTGCTCAAGATCGGCGCGGAGACGTCCTTCGCGGTCATCGCCAGCGACGTCATCTACCCGACCGGCTCGGGCAACGAGTACCCCGACAAGTTCTTCCGCCCCTACAAGGACTATCCCGCGCCGATCTACGCGATCCCCGGCAACCACGACTGGTACGACGGCCTCGGCGGCTTCATGCGCGTCTTCTGCGACGCCCCCGCCCTGGAGGCGCGGGCCGCGGGCTTCTCCCTCTCGCCCGCCGGCCTTCGCGGGCTGCTGTGGAAGAAGCCGGAGCCCATCGACGAGGCCCGGCTCGCCGCGGCCCGCGCCCTGCGCGCGCGGCCGGAGCAGCGGGCCGCGCAGCCCGCGCCGTACTGGGTGATCGAGCTTCCCGGCCTGCTGCTCGTGGGCATCGACACCGGCATCCGCGGCACGCTCGACCGCGAGCAGGGCGAATGGCTGCGCGAGACGTCGCGCGCCGACCCCCGTCCCAAGATCCTCATCACCGGCAAGCCGATCTACGACCGCAACACCTACCACCCGTGCCCCATCGACGGCGGCGGCACGGTGGACGACATCGTCAGGGACCCGGCGTGCAACTACGTCGCGGCGATCGGCGGCGACACCCACAACTACCAGCGCTATCCCGTCGACGTCGGCGGGCGCGTCATCCAGTACGTCGTCTCCGGCGGCGGAGGCGCGTTCATGCACGCCACCCACACCATCCCCCGGGTCGACGTGGGCGGGGTCCACGAGGACGACTTCCGCTGCTACCCGCTGCGCGGCGACTCGCTGTCGTTCTACAGCAAGCTCTACCGCCGGCGCCTGCGCATGCGCTGGCTCTACCTCACCCCCGACCAGGGCCTGGTCCTGATGTCCCGCCAGATCGGCAACACCCCGCCCCGCCGCCCCGGCACCGGCGAGGCCCCCACGGTCGACGGAGACCCCCAGACCCCCCTGGACGGCCAGGACGGCGAGGGCCGCGACGGGGGCCGGAACGGCGGCGTCGCTTCGGCCGGCCAGCCCGGGTCGCCGCCCGCGCAGGGCCCGGTGAAGATCACGGCGCGCATGAAGTGGGCGGCCCGCGTGCTCGGCGGCTGGCCGATGCCCTTCCGCCTCCCCGTGGGCCGCACCTTCCACCGCTGGTTCTCGGAGCTCTCCGACTGGGACACCCCGCCCTTCTTCAAGAGCTTCCTCCACCTCTCGGTCGAGTCAGGCGTCCTCCGCGTCCGCTGCTTCGCCGCGACCGGCTGCCTCGCCCAGGAAATCCAGCCGCCGGTGGAGGACGAGTTCACGATCCAGCTCTGATGGCGCTGTGCCTATGGCGCGGCCTTCGGCCGCGCGGCGTGAGGGCGCTCTTGAGCCGGTGCTCTTCGGTCGTCGGGCGCAAGGGATCGTTCCTCACCCTTGCGCCCTCCTCCCTCAGAGCACCGGCGCGCCCTCACGGGTGGCCAGGAATCCTGAAACCGGGATTTCAGGGCAGCTATAGAGGCGAGGGAATCAAGAGCCGGCTTTGAAGCTGCTCCAGAGGACGGCCATGATCTGGCGGGTGTCGGGTTCGTCCCATTCGGCGTCCGGGGCGGTGAAGGTGACCTGGTAGGCCGTGTCGCGGTCGACGGAGACGTGCCGGGTGATCGCGTGCGTGGTGACGTTGTTGAGCGCGGTGTAGGTGTACTCCCAGACGCTCGCCTTCCAGGGGCCGTCCCCGAACGGCGACGACTCCAGCCGGATCTGGCCGTAGTCGGTGAGCGTGGTCTCGTCCTTCGTCTTGGTGAGCGCGGCGAGGCCGTCGTCGCCGGTGGCCGGCACCTTCCTGACCTGGACGCGTCGCCCGGAGTTCCTGGCCCCGGCGTAGGTCACGGCCTGCTCGGAGGCGGAGACCGTCCAGTCCTGGGGGACGGCCACCGTCACGCCCGCGGCCGTGCGCGCCTTGAACCCGGCGGGGATCTCGGTGGAGGCGGGAACCTCCTCGGACGGGGCGGTGGCGCCCGCGTCGGGCGCGGCGGTGCCGAACGGGTCGGCGGTGGTGGGCAGCGGGGCCGCCTCCTCGGGAGGCGGCGTCGCCGACGGCCAGAGGACGAACAGCAGCGCGGCGATCACGCCGACGATCCCGACCCCGGCCAGCAGGAGCAGCACGGGGGAGCGGCCCTCGCGCGCGTCGTCGCGGTCCTCGCGGGCGGCGCGCGTGCGGATCCCGGGGTCGTCGGCGCGACGGGTGCCGGGGGCGGGCCGCGGCGGCCTGGTGAAAAGGTTCTCGCTCGCGATGTCCTTGGCGAGCCGGTCGGCGAGGTCGGGGGAGGCGGTGGCGGGCCAGGCCCGCGAGCCGGTGGTTCCCGCCACGAGCGCGTCGCGGGGCGATCCCGTGCCGGCGGGCGGGTCGAACACCGCGCCCGGCCGCGACTCGGCGGGCTTCCTCAGCGCCTCGCGGCGATCCTGCGGCCCCGGCTCGCTCCTCAGCGCGTCGTGGGAGTTCGCCGGGGGATCGGAAAGGCTCCTGAGCGCGTCGTAGGGGTCCGGCCGCGAGCCGGAGGGGCTTCCAAAGGCGTCGTAGGAGTTCGGCTGGGAGCCGGAGGGGCTTCCGAACGCGTCGTAGGAGTTCGGCTGGGAGCCGGAGGGGCCTCCGAACGCGTCATGCCGGTCCCGCTGCGGCCCTGACGGACTTCTCAGCGCGTCATAGGGGTCCGGCTGAGGTCCTGACGAGCTGCGCGGCGCGACGTACGGGTCTTGCGACCCGGACGGGCTCCGCAGCGCGTCATAGGGATCCGGCCGCGCGCCCGAGGCGCCGCCCAGGGCGCCGGGCCGTGACCCGTTGCCCGGCACCTCGTAAGGCCCGGCGGCGTCGCGCAACGCGTCATACGGATCCCGTGAGGCCCCGTTCCGCGCGCCCGCGGCGCCGTGAGCTCCCTGCCGCGCGCCGGTCCCGCCGTTGAGTGCGTCGTACCCGGCCGCGGCCTCGGCGGGCACGCGCACCGGACCGGACGGCGTCTCGATGACGCGCGACGCCCCACGCGCGAGCGGGTCCGGCGTCACCGCGGGCGCGGCCTCGTCCCGCGTGGGCAGCGGCGCGGACAGGTGACGCTCGCCGTCCCGCACCGGAAGCCCGGACCCGTGGTTGCGCAGCACCCGCTCCAGCAGCTCGGCGGCCTGCGCGGCGGGCATGCGGTCGGCCGGGTTCTTGCGCAGCAGACCTTCGATGACGGGCAACAGCGCCCCGGCCCGGTGCGGCCGGTTGGGCTCCTGCGTGAGGACCGCGCCGAGGACGGCCACCGCGTCCGGCCCCTCGTACGGCGGACGTCCCTCGACGGCGGCGTACAGCGTGGCGCCGAAGGACCACAGGTCGGCGGCGTGCGTGATCGGACGGCCCTGCAGCCGCTCGGGCGGGATGTAGGCGGGCGAGCCCATCAGCAGCCCGGTCTGGGTGATCGTGACGTCGCCCTCGATCGCGGCGATGCCGAAGTCGGTGAGCACCACGCGGTCGGCGGTCAGCAGCACGTTGCCCGGCTTGACGTCCCGGTGCAGGATCCCCGCGGCGTGCGCGTGGCGCAGCGCGTCGAGGACGCGGACGCCGATCTCGGCGGCCTGCATGACGGGGAGGGGCCCGCTCTGCAGCACGGCCTGCTCCAGCGACCAGGCGCGGACCAGCTCCATGACGATCCAGGGGCGGCCGTCCTCCTCGACGACGTCGTGGACGGTGACGATGCCCGGGTGGCTGAGGCGGGCGGCGGACCTGGCCTCGCGCAGCATGCGCCGGTGGGCGACCTGCTTGCCCGCGTGGTCGAGACCGTAGGGGAGGATCAGTTCCTTGACGGCGACGTCACGGTCGAGGAGCACGTCGTGGGCGTGCCAGACCATGCCCATGCCCCCGCGGCCGACCGGCGACAGCAGGCGGTAGCGCCTTCCGACCAGCCGGCCCTGGCCTTCCGGGGCGACGCCCGCGCCCCCCAAGAGGTTCGTCCCCTCTGGCATGGAAGGTGGCCTCCCGAGCGCGTGATCCGACGTCATACCGCGGTCCCCAATTCAGGCTCGTCCGCGTCATATCCCCAGTTTGGATCATGTATCGAGGTTTTCGTCACCATGACGCTGACCCACGATATTAGGGTGAATCAGGGGTCAAAGGGAATTCGGTCTTCCTTTACTCATCGGCCAGCGCGGCCAGCGCCGCGGTGAACGCCTCGACCGGCGGGCTCACCAGACCCGCCCCGACCTGCCCGGTCCCCGCCACCCGCCCGGCGATGCCCGTGTTGACCACCGGCAGCACCCCCGTCCGCGCGACCAGCGCCACGTCGACGCCCACCGGCGTACCCCTGAAACCCAGCCCCGGGATCTGGTACGCGGGGTGCTCGGCCAGCGTGATCTCGTACATCCCCCTGGTCGCGGCCACGGCGTCCGCCACGTCCCCGCCCACGAAACGGACGATCGCCGGGGCCGCCGCCATCGCGAACCCGCCGAGCCCGGAGGTCTCCGTGATGGTCGAGTCGCCGATGTCGGGATTGGCGTCCCCGGGTCCGTACGCGCCCAGATAGAGGCCGTCGGGAACGCCCGCGGGACCGGTGAACCACCGATTTCCGAGCCCTGACACCTGGATCCCGAAATCGGTGCCGTTGCGCGCCATCGCCACCACCAGCGAGGACCCCGGCACGTCCCGCGCCGCGTCCGCTCCCGCCTTCCCCGCGGCCATTCCCGCGTTCAGGAAGAAATGGTCGTTGCCGTTGATGAAACGCAGCACCTCGGCCGCGCGGCCGGGCGCCGCGTCCACGATCGCCGGGGCGAGCTCGCGGACGAACAGCGACGTCGCGGCCCGGTTGCGGTTGTGCAGCTCGTCGCCCATCTGCAGCGCCTGCGCGATCAGCGCGCGCAGGTCCACCGGCCCGCTCAGCGCCAGCGCCGCGGCGAGCGCGGGGCCGAGCACCTCGCCCATCCAGCGCAGCCGCTCGATCACCTCGGGCCCGTAGGCGCCGTACCGCAGCACCTTGCCCAGGCCCTCGTTGAGCGAGCAGTACGCCGTGCCGCCGTGCTCGGCGTCGGCGACCTCGAACATCCACATCGACGGGCTCACCACGCCCGCCATCGGCCCCACCGCGCGGTGGTGGTGGCAGGGCTCCAGCGTGACGCGGCCCGAGGCCAGCAGCCGCGCGGCCTCCCCGGCGTCCGCGGCCAGGCCCTCGAACAGGACGGCGCCGATCAGCGCGCCGCGCATCGGTCCCGAGGCCCGCTCCCAGTCGATGGGCGGCCCCGCGTGCAGGAACGTGCCGGACGGCAGGCCGAGCACCTCACGCGCCAGCCGCACGCCAACCAGGTGCGGCCGTGCGGAGATCAGCCTGCCGACGGCGATCTCGTTCGCCCGCGCCCGCCGCGGATCGGCGAGCACCTTGCCCAGGGCCTGCGCGGTCCCCGGCAACGGCGGCCGCCACTCGACGCCGACCCGCGGCACCGCCTGCCGGTCGAGCGCCTCCGCGAGCACCCCTGCCCCGACACTGATCACCCGCGGTTCCGCGCCCAGCAGCGCCACGGCGGGCGTCGTGGACGGCCCGGACGGTATGCCGGTCGGTATGGATGACATGGGCGACATCACCCCGCGCTTCCGGCCAGGGCCGCGGCGTGGCGTGCGGCGGCGGCGTTGGAGACGAACACCGAGGCTCCGGCCTGCGCCAGCGCGTCCGCCTGCCGGCGCAGCCCCTGCGGGTCGGAGTCGGTGCCGACCAGGGCCACGACGACGTCCACCCCGCGTCCCCGCGCCGCACGGACGGCGGGCGCGAGCCAGGCGGCCGGATCGAGGTCGGCGGCGTGGCCGAGCACCACGTCCATGAGCACCACGCCCTCCGCGCCCGCCAGCGCCTCCAGGCGCAGCGACGGGTCGATCATCGGGTGTGCCCGCCCACGCGTGTACGCGTCGTCCCCGTAGTCGGTGAAAACCCCCGCCCCCGCGACGATCCGCGCCTCCTCGCACAACGTGCCCCCCGAATACAGCCCCCGCACCCCGCGCCCCGCCCCGGCCCGGGAGCCGCCAGGCGTGGCCTCCCGTGCCGCCGGCCAGGACGGCCACCGCGGGACCGGCACGCCGAGCGCACGCAACGCCTTCTCGGTGGCCGCCGTCAGGTCGTCCGCGCCGGGACCGAGCAGCGCGAGGACGACGGGCGTGCGCAGGCCCGCGACGGCCCGGCGCACCGTGCCGGCGACCTCGGGCGCGGGCGGCTTGGAGACCAGCACGATCAGGCCGGTGGACGGGTCGGCGTCCAGGGCCGCCAGCGCGGCCAGCGTCGAACGGCCCCCGACCGCCGCGGACAGGTCCCTGCCGCCGACGCCGAGGACGTGGCTCACCCCGGCGCCCGCCAGGTCGAGCAGGCAGGAGACCTGCTGCGCCCCGGTCCCCGACGCCGCGACCACGCCGACCCGGCCGGGCCGCACGACGTTGGCGAAGCCCAGCCCCGCGCCGCCGACGATCGCCGTGCCGCAGTCCGGGCCCATCACCAGCACCCCGCGCTCGCGGGCGCGTTCCTTGAGCAGGACCTCCTGCTCGACGGGCACGTTGTCACTGAAGATCATCACCGAGAGCCCGGCCTCGACGGCGTCCACGGCCTCGGCGAAGGCGTGCTCGCCCGGCACCGACACCAGCGCCAGCGTCGCGTCGAAGCCCCGGGCCGCCGCCCGCGTCGTACGCGGCGCGACCTCCGCCGTCCCGGCCCCACCGCCGCCGGTCAGCGCCCCGAACTGCCGCTCAAGCTCCTCGGCGGCCTCGTCCAGGTCCGCCGCCGAGGCCGCGCGGATGGCCACCAGCAGGTCGCCGGGCCCCGCCGCGGGCACGGTGAACCCCGCCTCGCGGGCCAGGCCGACGTTCAGCTCCGTCGCCATGGCCACCACCGCGACCTCCACCCCGGGACGCGCGGTCAGCGCCCGGCTGACCCGCATGAGACTCACCGAGTCGTGGTAGACCCCGGCGCGTACCTCGACAAGATCGGTGCCCGTGGTCAACGGCCCCCACCGTCCCTCCGCCTCCGGTCCTCGCCCGCGCGCCGCGGCGCCTCACGCCCCCGCACGCGCCTTCTCGCCCAGGGCCACCACCGCGGCCACGCCGGTCCGCAGCCCCCAGGCCAGGTCGGCGCCCGAGGTGTGACCGAGCTGCAGCAGCCGCCGTACGGCGGGGCCAAGGGGATGGTTTCCGGTCACGGCGCGCAGCACCGTCACCGCGTCCGCGCACGCCTCGCCCTGGGCCGCGTGGTGCAGCAGCGTCGCCGAGATCGGCGTCGTGCGGGTGCGGGCGTCGAAGGCCACGGTCGCCGCGAGCCAGTCGGCCAGCCACACGGCCCGGTCCACGCCCGCCGCCTCCCCGAGCCTGCGCAGCGCCACCAGCACGCCGGCGAGCATGTCGTCGCCGCTCGGCGTCAGGCCGGGGCCGAGGCCCATGAGCTGCTCGGCCGCGGTGATGGCCGACACCAGGGACCCGTCCGCGCACCCCTGGGCGAGCAGCGCCGGGCACCCGCCCGGATTCAGCCCCGGCCTGCGCGGCGAGGCCGCGCACACCTCGTCGAACCGGGGCAGCACGCCCGCCAGCCGTTCCAGGGCCACCGTGCCGAGCGGCGGCGCGGGATCCCACCAGCGCCGCACCCGCACGGTCACGCGGCCGATCTCGATGCCGCCGTCCCCGACCGCCGCCTCGTCGCCCACCGCGGCGCGCGGCAGCGGGTCGGCGAGCAGCACGGCGTTCGGCAGCCGCGTCGCCTCGCCGGTGATCAGGGCCAGCACGGACGGCTCGACGTCCGTGCGGACCTCCAGGTAGACGCCGAGCGGGAACACCGCGAGCACCCGGGCGGGCCGCTTCGGCGCGTCCAGCGCCGCGCGCAGGGATGCGCTCGCCGCGCCGAACGCCTCGATGTGCGCAGGCGTGTGCGCGCGTGTACGCGTGCCCAGAGTCACTCGGCCTCCCGCTGGTCTGGGGAGAACGTAGAACGGTCCCACGCGCCCCCCGTACGGAGAAAGGTGCCAACAGTTCCCCGGAGAGTTGGCTCTTGTTGACAGAGATGATGTTCCGTCAGAATCACCCAAACGGCGCTTCACCCTGGAGCATGACCATGACTGCGGACCCATCACCCCCGGCGATGCGATCGGCCTCCACGGGCACGATCATCCACGGCGTGTCCGTGGGGGAGGTGCTCGGCGTCTCCACCCTGGCGGGAGCCCGCCTGATCGGCGGCAGGAGCGGCCTCGGCCGCATCGTCCAGCGGCTCAACGTCATGGAGGTCCCCGACATCCTCGCCTGGGTCAAGCCCCACGAGCTGCTCCTCACCACCGGCTACCCCTTGCGCAACACCCCGCAGTCCCTCGGCAGGCTCGTCGCCGACCTCGACGAGCGCGGCCTCGCCGCCCTCGGCATCAAGCTCGGCCGGTACGTCGACGAACTGCCCGCCGAGATGGTCGAACAGGCCGACCGGCTCGGCTTCCCACTCATCCTCCTGCCCAACGACGTCGGGTTCGACGACATCCTCAACCAGGTGCTCACCGACATCCTCAACCGGCAGGCGGCCCTGCTGGCCCGCACCGAGGAGGCCCACCGCGCCCTCGTGCAGATCGTGCTGGCCGGGGGAGGGCTGCGCGAGATCGTCGCCGAGGTCGCCGGGCTGCTCGGCCTCGCCGTCGCCGTCGTCGACCCCACCGGCCAGGTGCTGGAGTCGTCGGGGGACCCGGCCCGGCTGCGCGCCGCGCCCGCCGCCTCCGGCGGCGACTACACCGTCGTCCCCGTCGTCGCCGGCGGCCACCACCACGGCCGCATCGTCGCCCACAGCCCGGCCGGCGCCATCAGGGACGGCGACATCGGGATCCTCGAACGCGCCGCCACCGTCGCCGCCCTCGTGGTCACCCGCCAGGAGGCCGTCACCGCCGTCGAGAGCAAGTACCGCGCCGACTTCCTCCGGGACGTCCTCACCGGCAGAGGCGGTCCCCGGGTCGTCGCCCGCGCCCGCGCGTTCGGCTGGGACCTCGAACGGCCGGTCGGCGTCCTCGTCGCCGAGATCGACCCCGAGTGCGACATCCCGCCCGACCGGCTGCTCACCGCCTGGACCACCGCCCTGCGCCGCCACGACCCGCGCGGCGCCGTCGCCGGATTCTCCCACGAGGTGGTCGCGGTCGCGGGCGCCGACGTCGACCCGGCCCGCCTGGCCAAGGACGCCGTCGCCGCCTTCGCCGACTGCCGCCCCGCCACCTTCTCCACCGGGATGAGCAGGATCGCGCCCGGCGCCGACGCGCTGCCCGACGCCTACGGCCAGGCGCTCAAGGCCGCCAGGGTCGGCCGCCAGCTCCACGGCTCCGGCGCGCTCGCCCACTTCGACCAGCTCGGCGTCTACCGCCTGCTGTCCCTGGTCAACGACACCGCCGAGCTGCACGCCTTCGTCAAGGAGACCCTGGGCCACCTCGCCTCCGACGACGACGCCGAGAACGCCGACCTGCGCCGCACCCTCCAGGTCCTCCTGGAAACCAACCTCAACGTCGCCGAGACCGCCCGCCGCCTCCACTTCCACTACAACACCCTCCGCTACCGCATCGGCAAGCTGGAACGCCTCCTAGGCAACTTCACCGAAGACCCCCACCTCCGCCTGAACCTCACCCTCGCCCTCCACGTCCTCCGCATGCGCGGCATCTGACCCGCGCCCCGGCCGTGTCAGGACCGGTCCTTGGCGCAGCCCGCGGCGTGAGCGTCGTTCTCGCCGCACATCCGGATGCCGAACGGCACGCGCAGCACATGAGTCCGCCCGCCGCTCAGGTACGTCATCCGCAGAGCCGGGCTGTATCCCGTCCTCGGACCGGTACGAACGGCCTGCACCACCCACTCCGCGAACTCTTCACGGACGTCCCCCTCCGGCGCGCACGTCTGAGCGACGGTGTGGTTGACGCTCAGCCCGCGCCGAGCGAGCGTCCGCGGATCCCCGGGCCTGACCCCGGCCGTCCCAAGAGACGCATAGAACGGCCGGAACGTGAACGCCTGCACGGCCATCCCACTACCGGCCCCACCCTCGAACCCCACGGAGACGACCCGCACCTCCCCCTTCCTGTCCAGACACACGACGTCCGACCCGAAGAGATAGGGCGCACCGATGACGGTCTTCTCCAGGACGAAAATGGACTCCTGATCACCCGTGGTGAGCAGAGGAGCCCCGTTTCCCCAGCGCGAACGCCCACCCGCGCAACCACTCACCATAAAGACCATGACGATCAGGGCCACGCGGACGAGCACCCGTGACACGTGCGCGCTCCTCACAGCTCGTGTTCGTATTACTCCCTAACAAGCCATTTTCCAGACCTCGAAACCATGGGAACACATGTACCGCCCGCGGAAATGGTCCTCGCTCCGCTCGGGCTGTGTTCATTGGCGCTTCGCCCACGCTGGGCATCGGTGTGGTCGTCGCTCACGAGGAGGACACAACGAGAGGACTCAGAACAAAGATGCGCCGGGTCAGCGACAGGGGTGTGGAGTCCCTACCGTGAACTCAGGTGATCGTTGCTTTCCACCAGCCGCGTGACAGCATGATCTTCCCGGTGGGATCGATCGACACCTTCGACCCGAGTAGCGGCAACTCACCGTTGCGCATCCAGTGATGCCGGACCTCGTCAAGGGTGTCCCACAATCGGCGCGGTCCGCCTTGATGCACCGTCGGGAGTTCATCCCATATCGCGCTGGCCCGGGCCCACGAACCGTCACGATGAGCCATCCACGCCGTTTCCCTGCCGTCGTCGCTGGATTCCCTGTAACGGTGTTCGATAGAAGCTAGGCGAGTTCATCGCTCTCTCGGACATT